>NZ_VFTB01000006.1:0-475834 GCF_007003945.1 Mesorhizobium sp. WSM4307 | reverse complement strand
TGACCGCTTGAAGCGCGCACTGTGTTTGGACATGCAAAACCCCCGAAGGTTGTGTCCAACTTTCGGGGGTCAGTTCAATCGCGCCGGGCTTTTTTGTTGGCGCCATCGGCTAGTCCGCTCTGGCCCTCACATCGGGGCACGCCATGTCTTCTGCTGGCAGCAGAAACAGGAGAGCGACATGACCGGATCCGCCAAGGCCACCGTCTTCATCGACAATGAGCGCGTCATCGTCACCGAATACCGCTTCCAGCCCGGCGACAACACCGGCTGGCATCGCCATGGCCACGACTATGTCGTGGTGCCGCTGATGGACGGCAAGCTGAAGTTGGTGACCAAGGACGGCGAGACCTTCGCCGAGATGAAGAAAGGCGCGCCCTATTTCCGCAAGGAGGGTGTGGAACACGACGTCATCAGCGCCAACGACGGCGAATATGCCTTTATCGAGATCGAGCTGAAGTGACCCGCCAAGGCCGTGCCCGGACGGGTGCAAGCCGGAACGCGGTCACCAGTCGGCGATGCGGTCGCCGCCGATGAACTGCGCGCTTTTGTCGGTGTACTCGAACAGCTCGATCTTCACGCCGTTGGGATCGCGGATCCAGGCCTGAAAGGTGTCGTCGCAGGCATGCTTCTTCGCGGTCACGTCGATGCCCTTCGACTTGATATGGGCGATCGCGGCGTCGATGTCTTCGACTTCCAGGCAGAAATGGTTGATCTGGTTGAGTTCGCTGTAGGTGGCGGCATCCTTCTGGAACACCTCGACATGGCTGCGGCCGCCGCAGTCGAGGTAGAAGCCGAAAATCTCGCCGTCACGCAGGAAATTGAACCGCGTGTCCATGCCGAGCACGTCGCGGTAGAAACTGCGCGTCGCTTCCAGGTCATGGGCGAAAATGCAGACATGGGCGAGCTGCTTTACCTTGATCATCACGGGCTCCCTGCGCCGGTCATCAAGCGCTCACGTCGGCGGCGTACCATTCTCGGCCAGCACCGCGCCGGCCAGATAAAGTGACCCGCCGATCAGGATGCGCGGCGGCGGGCCATCCCAGGTGTCGCGCAGCAGCATCAGCGCGTTGGCGACGGAACTCACCGGCTCCGCCGTCAGCCCGGCTTCCGTGGCGCGGACCGCCAGTTCGTCGTTCGGCACGCCCGCATCGCTCAGGCTCACCGGCACGGTGTAGACATGCCGGACGAGACCCTTGAAGGCGCGGAAATAGCCGCTCTGGTCCTTGGTGTTGATCATGCCCGAAATGATGAAGAGCGGGCGCGGGTTCTTTTCCTCCTGCTCGGCCAGCGCCTCGGCGACGACCACGCCGGCGCCCGGATTGTGGCCGCCGTCGAGCCAGATGTCGGCGCCCTTCGGCGCCAGATCCGTCAGCCGGCCCTGCATCAGTTTCTGCATGCGACCGGGCCAGGCGACGTGGGTCATCGCCTTTTCGGCGGCGCGGTGGCTGATCTCGAAGCCGGCCGCCTTGACCGCGGCGATCGCGGCGGCGGCATTGGCGAACTGGTGGCGCCCGGGCAGACGCGGCGGCGGCAAATCCATCAACCCATCCTCGTCCTGATAGACCATGCGGCCGTTTTCCTCGAAGGCGAGGAAATCCTGGCCGTAGACGAAGGTCGGGCACTCCAGCCGCTCGGCGGTCTCGATCAGCACCTGCAGCGCCGTCTCGCTTTCCTGCGCGCCGATCACCACCGGGCAACCGCGCTTCATGATGCCGGCCTTTTCGGCGGCGATCAGTTCGACACGGTCGCCAAGATAGGCTTCGTGGTCCATCGACACCGGCATGATCACCGAGACGGCGGGCCTGGCGACGACATTGGTGGCGTCGAAGCGGCCACCGAGGCCCACCTCGATGATGGCGGCTTCGGCCGGATGTTCGGAAAACAGGATGAAGGTGACGGCGGTGAGTATCTCGAAGACGGTGATTTTCTGACCGTCATTGGCCTTGGCGACGCGGGCAATGGCTTCGGCGAAGACATCGTCATCGACCAGCCTGCCGCCGCCTTCGGCGGCCAGCCGGTAGCGCTCGGCCCAGTTCACCAGATGCGGCGACGTGTGGACATGGACAAGGTGGCCAGCGGCTTCGAGCAGCGCACGCGAAAAGGCGGCGCAGGAACCCTTGCCGTTGGTGCCGGCGATGTGGATGACCGGCGGCAGCAGATCCTGCGGATTGCCAAGCCGCTCCAGGAGCCGCGTGATGCGGTCGAGCGAAAGGTCGAAACCTTTCGGATGAAGCGCCATCAGGGCTTCGATTTCGCGGTCGGCGGCAAGCGTTGTCATCGCAGAATCCCGGCGCATGGCCCGAGCACCAGAATCAATCCCGGAATGGCCATGGCAATCAAAAGGCTACAGCGCGCCATGGACATGGCGCAATCGCTGTTCGCGGCGGCCAACGCCGCGTTATGCATGTCGTTTTCCCAAAACCGAGGTCATTTTTGGGCGACATGCACAGTGTGCGTCAGGCTTGCGGCCTGGTTTCGGCGGCAACGACCGCGGGCGGCAGGATTTCCGGCTCCAGCGGCTTTTGCTCGCCCGGCATCTTGAGCAGCATCTTCAGCAGCCGCGCGATCGTTTGGCGCATCTCCAGCCGCGACACCACCATGTCGACCATGCCGTGCTCCATCAGATATTCGGAGCGCTGGAAGCCGTCCGGCAGTTTCTCGCGGATGGTCTGTTCAATGACGCGCGGCCCGGCAAAGCCGATCAGCGCGCCGGGTTCGGCAATGTGCACGTCGCCCAGCATGGCGTAGGAGGCGGTGACGCCGCCGGTGGTCGGGTTGGTCAGCACGACGATATAGGGAAGGCCGGCTTCCTTCAGCCGGTCGACGCCGACCGTGGTGCGCGGCAGCTGCATCAGGGACAGGATACCTTCCTGCATGCGGGCGCCGCCGGAAGCGGCGAACAGGATCAGCGGCCGCTTGCGCTGCAGGGCAACCTCGAAACCGTGCACGATGGCGTCACCCGCGGCCATGCCGAGCGAGCCGCCCATGAAGGCGAAGTCCTGCACGGTCACCACCACCGGCAGGCCTTCGACGGTTCCCAGCGCATTGATGATCGCGTCTTCCAGGCCTGTCTTGGCCTTGGCGTCTTTCAGCCGGTCGACATAGCGCTTCTCGTCGCGGAATTTCAGCGGATCCTGCATGACCTTGGGGTTGTCCAGGGCCTCGTATTTGCCGTCGTCGAAAAAGAACTTCAGCCGCTCCTTGGCCGAAATCTTCATGTGATGGCCGGAAGACGGGATGACGAACTGATTGGATTCCAGATCCTTGTGGAACACCATTTCGCCGGTCTCGGGATCCTTGATCCAGAGATTCTCGGGCATGTCGGTGCGCCGGCCGAGCATCGAATTGATCTTCGGGCGAACGTAATTGGTGATCCAGTTCATCGCTTCGGCTCCTGTCCTGACGAAGAAGAGTTAGTGCATGCCGCCCATAAAGGGGAACCGGGCGATAACGACATGCACAAGACCTGAGGTAGGAAAACTATTCGGCGGCAGCAAGGCGGGCCGAACGCACGCCTTGCGCCAGGCCGCTGACCAGCGTGGCGACGGCCTCGGCCGGGTCGGCGGTCTTTTCGCCCTTCGGTCCCAGCACATTGGCGACCGCATTGACGATGGCCGTGCCGACGACGACGCCATCGGCATTGGCGCCGATGACACGCGCCTGCTCGGCGGTCTTGACGCCGAAGCCGACGCAGACCGGCAGATCGGTATGGCCCTTGATACGGTTGACGGCGGCGGCCACCTTGCCGGTGTCGGCCAGCGCCGAGCCGGTAATGCCGGTCATCGAGACATAGTAGACGAAGCCCGACGTGTTCTGCAGCACCTTGGGCAGGCGCTTGTCGTCGGTGGTCGGCGTCGCCAGGCGGATGAAGTTGATGCCGGCCTTCAGCGCCGGAATGCAAAGCTCCTCGTCCATTTCCGGCGGCAGGTCGACGACGATCAGCCCGTCGATGCCGCTGGCCAGAGCGTCTTTCAGGAAGCGGTCGACGCCGTAGATATAGATCGGGTTGTAGTAGCCCATCAGCACGATCGGCGTTTCATTGTCGCCGTCGCGGAACTCGGACGCCATCTTCAGCGTCTTGACCAGCGTCTGGCCGCCTTTCAGCGCCCGCAGGCCCGCCGCCTGGATCGCCGGGCCGTCGGCCATCGGATCGGAAAACGGCATGCCGAGTTCGATGATGTCGGAGCCGGCGCCGGGCAGCGCCTTCATGATCGACAGCGAGGTGTCGTAGTCGGGGTCGCCGCCCATGAAATAGGTGACGAGAGCCGGGCGGCCTTCGGTCTTGAGTTTTGCCATGCGGCGGTCGATGCGGGTCGTCATGACTGGCCCTTTGGACGAATTTTGCTCATAGTCAACTCCCAAATCGAAACTGTCCAAAGGGCCTAGATCTCCATGCCCAGCATCGAGGCCACCGTGTGCACGTCCTTGTCGCCACGGCCGGACAGGTTGACGATGACGATCTGGTCCTTGTCCATGGCGGCCACGATCTTCACCGCGTGGGCGATGGCGTGCGCGGATTCCAGTGCCGGGATGATGCCTTCGACGCGCGTCGTCAGCTTGAACGCTTCGAGCGCCTCGTCGTCGAGGATCGGCACATATTCGACGCGGCCGGAGTCGCGCAGCCAGGAATGCTCCGGGCCGACGCCGGGATAGTCGAGGCCGGCCGAGATCGAATGGCCGTCCATGATCTGGCCGTCGGCGTTCTGCAGGAGATAGGTGCGGTTGCCGTGCAGCACGCCTGGCGAACCGGCATTCATCGAGGCGCAGTGTTCGATGCCGTCGAGACCGCGCCCGCCCGCCTCGATGCCGATGATGCGCACATCCTTGTCGTCGAGGAAGGGATGGAACAGGCCGATGGCGTTCGAGCCGCCGCCGACAGCGGCGATGATGGTGTCGGGCAGCCGGCCTTCCTGTTCGAGGATTTGCGCGCGTGCCTCGGTGCCGATCACCGACTGGAAGTCGCGCACCAGTTCCGGATAGGGATGCGGGCCGGCGGCGGTGCCGATCAGGTAATAGGTGTCCTCGACATTGGTGACCCAGTCGCGAAGGGCTTCGTTCATGGCGTCCTTCAGCGTGCCGTGGCCGGCGGTGACCGGCCGCACTTCGGCGCCGAGCAGCTTCATGCGGAACACATTCGGGCTCTGCCGGGCCACGTCGGTGGCGCCCATATAGACGACGCAGGGATAGCCGAAGCGCGCAGCGACGGTGGCGGATGCCACGCCATGCTGGCCGGCGCCGGTCTCGGCGATGATGCGCTTCTTGCCCATGCGCTTGGCCAGCAGGATCTGGCCGAGGCAGTTGTTGATCTTGTGCGAGCCGGTATGGTTCAGGTCCTCGCGCTTGAAATAGACTTTTGCACCACCGAGATGCTTCGTGAGACCCTCGGCGAAATACAACTTCGACGGCCGTCCGGCATAATGGGTCGAAAGATCGGTCAGCTCAGCCCTGAAGTCCGGATCGTTCTTGACCTCGTTCCAGTGCCGCTCGAGGTCGAGGATCAGCGGCATCAGCGTTTCGGCGACGAAACGACCGCCGAAAATGCCGAACATGCCCTGTTCGTCGGGTCCGGTGCGGAAGGAATTGGGTGTCGCCGGCTGATCCATCGCCGATCTCCTAAATCTTATGTTTTGAGCATGTCCTTATCGGAAAACCGGATTCCACTTTTCCGGGACATGCTGCCTATCAAGTTCTAGAGCATGTCCTTATCGGAAAACCGGATTCCACTTTTCCGGGACATGCTCTGGTTGGAACCACACTCAGGCGGCGCGGTTGTCGCGTGCTGCCCGGACGGCCCGGAAAAATTGTTCGATCAACGCCGGATCCTTGACGCCCGGCGCGCTTTCCACACCGGAGGAAATGTCTATTCCGGGCGGGTTCGCAAGCCGAAGGGCATCGCCGATATTGGCGGCGTTGAGCCCACCGGAAAGCATGTAATCGACGCCGGCGTCAAGGCCGGCAAGGATGCGCCAGTCGAAGGCGACGCCATTGCCGCCCGGCAGTTCGGAGCCTTTCGGCGGCTTGGCATCGAACAGGAAGCGGTCGGCGATGCCGATGAACGGCTTGATCCGGTCGAGATCGGCTGCCTCGCTGAGCGGCAACGCCTTCATCACCGGCAAGCCAGAACGGGCTTTCAGTTCCGCCACCCGTTCGGGGGTTTCCGAGCCGTGCAGCTGCAACATGTCGGGCTGCATCGCCGTGACGATCGCGTCCAGGAAGGCGTCGCTGGCGTCGACCGTGACAGCAACCGCCAAGGCCTTGCCGCGCGCCGCTTCGCGCAGCCGCCCGGCTTCCGCCGGCTCGACATAACGCGGGCTCTTCGCGAAGAAGATAAAACCGACATGGCTGGCACCGCCGCCGAGCGCCGCGGCCATTGCCTGGTCGGTCTTCAAGCCGCAGATTTTGATGTCGAGCGCCATGGTGCGGGAATTGGCATGAAATCGAGGCAGAGTCGAGAAAAAGCATACCGTTTGCCGGCAAGCCCAAAGGCGCTACCTATTGATGGACGGGATTAATTGGCAGGATGCAGGGCGGGAGAACGATCATGGCCGACAGAACGGTTGCCGAACTGAAGCAGAAGATCGCGCAGGCGCGCGAAGTTATCGCCCATCTGATGGACAAGGCCGCCTTCAACGGCGCCGAGGCGCATCGGGCGCTCGATTATTTCGGCGGCGATGAATTCGACCGGAATTTCCTGCCCTGGCCGCATCATGGCGATGAAGGGCTGCGGCCGGAGGAGTTGAATGCAGCCAATGACGATTGAGTAGAGCGCCCCTGATTTCCGTCATCCTAGCTAGAGCGGAGCGACGCGAAGCGGGGCGCAGATCTTAGGATGACGGATCGGAGGTGGCCCCGCCAGTCTCCCGCACCTATACCAGCGGCGGCGGCCTTCTTCGCACTGCCAACATCCGCGCCTATTCAAACATGATCGCCTGCAGCGCGCCGCCATTGCGCTTCAGCCAGTCCTTGCAGCGGTCGGTGTCGGGGCAGAGTTTTTCGCACAGCTTCCAGAATTTCGGGCCGTGGTTCATCTCCTTGAGATGCGCGACCTCGTGCGCGACGAGGTAGTTTATAACAGGCTGCGGCGCCATCATGATGCGCCAGGAGAAGGAGAGATTGCCCTCCGAGGTGCACGAGCCCCAGCGGCTGGACGTGTCCTTGTAGCGGATCGCCTTGGCCCGCTTGCCGAGCGCCTCGGTGTGTTTGATCACCAGCTTCTCGATCTCCTTCTTGGCCTCGCGCTTCAAGAAGTCGGCGATGCGGCGCGGCAGGTGCACACGGTCACCATGAACGATCAGCAGCGCGCCGCGCTCGTCGCGCGATACCGTCACGGTGCCGCGCTTCGACGGTTCATGGACGATACGGTGCGGCACGCCCCGGATCGGGATCTTGATGCCCGGCCGCACTTGCGGGCGCGTCGGCACTTTGGCCAGGCGCTGCTCCAGCCAGTCCTGATGGCGGTCGAGGAACCTGTCCACCTCGCCGCGGCGCAGGCCGGGCGGCACGGTGATGCGCAGGCCCTGGCCGCCGGAATCGATGCGCAGCGTCAGGCGTCGAGCCCGGGCGCTCTCGACGATCTTGAGCGGCAGCGTGCGACCGGCGACGCAATATTCGCGCTCCACGACAGGCGTGGCCTTGGGCTTCGTCAGATTGCGGAAGAATCCGATGGTCATGGCGGGACGATACGCGATTCGAGAAAAACGACTAGAACAAAAAAGAAACGGCGCCGCTCGCGCGACGCCGTTTTTTCACGATCGGGCCTGCCCTACAGCGCCGCGCGTCCTCCGGGACGCGCAGAGGACGCTGTAGCACTTCAAGTTGGCGCATGACCTTTTCCGAAAACCGGTTCCGGTTTTCGGGGCCATGCGCTCGGCCTCAGTCGTCAAGCAGGTTCGAGCCCTTGCCACGCTTGGTGGGGGTCGTGCCGGTGCTCGGATCGGTCTTCGCCGGAGCGGTCGACTTGTTGCGCTTCGCCATGAAGCGGTCGAACTCGTCCTGATCCTTGGCGCGACGCAGTTCGCGGGCATAGTCGTCGAACTCGGTCAGCATGTCATCGAGCTTGCGGCGTTCCTCGGCGAGGCGCTCAAGCTCCTTTTCGCGCCAGTCGTCGAAAGCGACGTTGCCGGTGCGGGCGGAGCCATTGCCCCAGCGCGCGGCCTTGTCGGAACCGCGGCGGCAGCCGGCGAAGATGCCGTCGGTCGCACGGTTGACGTCACGCTTGAAGCCGTCGAGCCGGTCGCCCCAGATGATGTAGGCGAGCATGGCGAAGCCGAGCGGCCAGAACACCATGAAGCCGATCACCATCAACGCGATGGTTGCCGGCGTCCAGGCCGGGCGGATCAATGCAGATGTGTTCATTTTCTCCCATTCCTTCGGTTGGAGACAGCCAAGACCGGCTGCGTGGAATCGAAATGGGAAGGCAAAAACAGCGATTCAAGACAATATCCGCCAAAACCGGACAAGGGTCTGAAATGATTATCGCTTTTTGAGACTGTCGAGGAAAAGCACGACCAGCCCGGTGATGAGGCCCCAAAATGCGGCGCCGACGCCGAACAGCGTCAACCCCGAAGCGGTGACGACGAAGGTGACGGTGGCGGCCATGCGATCGCCCTCGTGCTTCAGTGCGATCGCCAGCGCATTGGCGAGCGAGGCCATCAGCGCCAGACCCGCCACCAGCACGATCAGGCTTTGCGGCAGGACGGCGAATATCGCCACCAGCGAGGCGCCGAAAATCGCGAAGATGAGATAGGCGAGCGCATAGAAGGGGCCGGTCTTCCAGCGCTCGGCGGGGTCGGGATGGACGTCCGGCCCGGTGCAGATCGCCGCCGAAATCGCCGCCAAATTGGTCGTCGAGCCACCGAATGACGCCGACAACAGGGAAAACAGTCCGGTGACGCCGATCAGCGGCCCGGGTTCGGGATGGTAGCCGGCGGCGCGCAGCACGGCCAGCCCGGAGAGGTTCTGCGAGGCCATGGTGACGAGATAAAGCGGCAGCGCCAGGCCGATCATCGCCTTGGCGGTGAAATCAGGCGCGATCAGCGTCAGCGTCGACAGTTCGGGTGTCGGCAGGCCGCCGACACGGCCGGTTAGAAATGCGGCGAGACCGCCGCCGACCAGCACCGATAGCACCGACAGCGCCGGGTGGAACACGCGGATCAAGAAGAAGGCCGCGATCAGCGGCAGGATCAGCCAGGGGTCGACGGGAACGGTCTTGACCGCATTGAGGGCGAAGGTGACGACGATGCCGCCCAGCATGCCGGAAGCGACCGAGGGCGGTATCCTGGAGATCAATTGCGTCAGGGGCCGGAACAGGCCGGTGGCGATCAGCAGGATGGCCGTGGCGATGAAGGCGGCGACGGCCTCGCCGATTGAAAAGCCGGTCGACGCCGCCATCAGCGCCAGGCCTGGTGTCGACCAGGCGGTGATGACAGGCATTTTCGTGCGCCACGACAGCCACAGGCTCTCGATCGCCATGGCCAGGCAAATGGCCGTCACCCAGCTTGCCGTCTGAATTTGCGACGCGCCGACCGCGTGGGCGGCGGCGATGACGATGGCCAGCGTGCCGCCGAAGCCGACGATTGCCGCGACGAAGGCCGAGATCGGAATGGAAAGGCGCATCGTCACTTGCCCCGCCCGGCCATGTCGCCGACCGCCCGCACCAGCATGTCGAGATCCTGCGGCCGCGACAGGCGGTGATCGCCGTCCGGAATGAGCGACAGCGTGACATCGTCGGCCGGCAGCAGGCTGACCAGTTTCAGCGCGTGGCTCGACGGTACGTCCGGATCGGCCAGTCCCTGCAGAATGTGGACCGGGCAATGCGTGTCGATCGGACCGGTCATTACCCGGTTGGCGCGCCCGTCCTCGATCAAAGCGCGTGTATAGATGTAGGGCTCGGCTGAATAATCGGAGGGCTCGGCGAAGAAACCCTTCTCGGCGAGGTCACGCTTTTGCGCCTCGGTCAGCGCCGGTTCGACCAGATCAGAAGTAAAATCCGGCGCCGGCGCCAGCAGCACCAGGCCGACGACGCTTGCGTCGCCCGCCTTGCGCAATTCCTGCACCATGCGCAGCGCGATCCAGGCGCCCATCGACGAGCCGACCAGGATCTGATTGCCCTTGGCAAACTTCCGGAACACAACAAGGCTTTGCGAAAGCCATGTCGAAATCGTACCGTCGGCAAAGGCGCCGCCGGATTCGCCGTGGCCGGAATAGTCATGGCGCAGGAAGGCGCGGCCCTCTTTCGCCGCCCAGTCAGACAGCGTCTGCGCTTTCGTGCCCAGCATGTCCGACTTGTAGCCGCCGAGCCAGACGATGCCGGGCACGGCGCCTGTCGTATGGCGCACCGCTATGCGCGATCCATCGACGTTGAGAAAGGTCGGGGGGAGAAAGGTTGGGGGCGTGACGGTCATGGCTTTTTCCTCAGGCCCCTCTTCTGGCTCGGGTTCTTGTGGCACAGCCAATGGCGTGGCGAAAAGTGCTCGCGCTGCTTCTTTGTTTGGTGCAGGCGGTGATCAGGGTGATTTTCTGTCAACGCTGTGCTATTGACTCCGCCCGCGCGCTCACCACATTGGCGCGTCCACGCATCAAGACTGACAAATCCTGAACGAAACGGCCAAGGAGACCACGACCATTCGCAGACCTTTCAAAGCAGCGGCGCCAACCAAGGATGGGCCGCGCTCCAACCGTGACATCCGGGTTCCCCGGGTCCAGCTTATCGACGCCGAAGGCCAGAACCGCGGCGATGTTTCCATCAACGACGCATTGCTGCTCGCCGAAGAGGCCGGGCTCGATCTCGTTGAGATATCGCCCAATGCGGTGCCGCCCGTCGTAAAGATCCTCGATCTCGGCAAGTTGAAGTACGCCAACCAGAAGAAGGCGGCCGAGGCGCGCAAGAATCAGAAGGTCATCGAGATCAAGGAGATCAAGATGCGCCCGAACATCGACAGCCATGACTACGAGACCAAGATGAAGGCGGTGCGCCGCTTCTTCGAGGAAGGCGACAAGGTCAAGCTGACGCTGCGTTTCCGCGGCCGCGAGATGGCGCATATGGAACTCGGCATGCAGCTTCTGAACAAGGTGCGCGAGGAAGTGGCGACCATCGCCAAGGTCGAGGCGGAGCCGAAGCTCGAAGGCCGCCAGATGATGATGGTGCTGGCGCCGCGCTAAGGTGTGCTGAATATCAACACCTGAGATCACGATAAAGTCAGGCGCGACCAGCGCTCCAAATCCGCCTGAATTGTCTTGCAGAGCGTCCCGGCGATCGGCGGGACGCCTGTTTCTCGGCTAAAGCTGCGATCGCCGGCTTTGTTTTTATGCATGTCGTCCTCCCAAAACCGAACCCACTTTTGGGCGACATGCAATAGCTCCTCGACGATCGGATATCCCTTGGACAACGAACTCAAATACGGGCTGGGCAATTACCAGCAGATGCGTCGGCTGGTGCTTGCCGTGCTCGTGGCGGTGCTGTTTCTGGCGCTGCTGTTCGGTCAATCGACCTTCCCACCCGACACGCCTGTGCATGAAACAGTCGAGATGTTCGGCGTGCTGCTGATTTTCCTCGGCATCGTCGGCCGCCTTTGGGCCACGCTCTATATTGGCGGGCGCAAGTCCTCCGAGGTGGTGACGGGCGGGCCGTACTCGATCACCCGCAACCCGCTTTATGTGTTCTCGACCGTGGCCGCGGCCGGCGTCGGCGCGCAGATTGGTTCGTTCTCGGGCATTATCCTGTTCGCACTGCTATGCGCGGGGGCTTTCCACATCGTCATCCTGCGCGAAGAGAAATTCCTCAAGGAGGCACTTGGGGCGCCCTATCAGGCCTATCTGGAGAAGGTGCCGCGCTTCTTTCCGAAACTTTCCCTCTATCAGGAGGGCGACACCGGCAGCTTCAAGCCGCGCCTGCTGCTGACCACGCTGCTCGACGGCCTGGTGTTCCTGATCGCGCTGCCGGCCTTCGAACTGATCGACGGCGCGCAGCAGTCGGGCGTGCTGCCTGTGTGGTTTACGCTGCCCTGATCGGGACAGAGCGCCGCACGGCTTCAGGTGTTGCGTACAGGCCGTCTTTGACGTATAGGACCGCCGTTCAAGAAAACCGCCCGGCAGGGCATGCCGTGGCGGTTTCATTTGCTTTTCGGGCTTTGGTCGGCCCGGAGCGAACAAGAAGCGCGATAGTGCGCCAACAAGACGGAGTAGCAAAATGCCCAAGATGAAGACCAAGTCGGCCGCCAAGAAGCGGTTCAAGATCACAGGTACGGGTAAAGTCCTGTCGGCTGCGGCCGGCAAGCGTCACGGCATGATCAAGCGTTCCAACAAGTTCATTCGAAATGCCCGCGGCACGATGGTTCTGGCTGAACCGGATGGCAAGAAGGTCATCAAGAATTTTCTGCCGAACGGCCTCTGAGCATTCGGTCTGGACACGCATTAGTTTTACGCAATTCCGAACGGAAAACCGCAAGACACTTTTCCAGGAATTGCTTTTAAGGAGATCATGACATGGCACGCGTAAAAAGAGGCGTCACCTCGCACGCCAAGCACAAGAAGGTCCTGAAAGCCGCCAAGGGCTTCTACGGCCGTCGCAAGAACACCATCCGCATCGCCAAGCAGGCGGTGGAAAAGTCGCTGCAGTACGCCTACCGCGACCGCAAGAACCGCAAGCGCTCGTTCCGCGCGCTATGGATCCAGCGCATCAACGCCGCGACCCACGAGCATGGCCTGACCTATGGCCGCTTCATCGACGGCCTCAACAAGGCCGGCATCGAGATCGATCGCAAGATCCTGTCCGACATGGCCATCCATGAGCCGCAGGCTTTCGCCGCGCTCGTGGCCAAGGCCAAGGTCGCGCTCGAATATCTGAAGAACACCACGCCGAACGCTTTTGAAAGCGCTGTCGCCTAAGACCAGCGCTTCCCAAGCATTCGCAATTCTGATTATGGGGAACCCGCGCTGGCACGGCTGGCGCGGGTTCTTTTTTGACCCTGATGTAACCAAAATGGTGACGACGAACCAAAATGGTGTCGGTCACCCTATCGAGAGAGCTTCACTGTGAACGCCACCGCTGGAAATCTTGAAGCCCTGGAAGATTCACTGCTGGCCGATATCGCATCTGCCGCCGATGAGCCGGCCATCGAGGCCGTGCGCATCGCCGCCTTCGGCAAGAAGGGCACCGTGTCCGAGATGCTGAAAACGCTTGGCGCCATGACCGCCGAGGAGCGCCAGCTCAAGGGGCCCGTCATCAACGGCCTCAAGAACCGCGTCACCGAGGCGCTGACGGCCCGCAAGGCCGAACTCAGGGATGTGGCGATCGCAGCACGTCTCGCCGCCGAGAAGGTCGACGTGACGCTGCCGGTGCGGCAATCGCCGGCCGAGCGCGGCCGCATCCATCCGATCAGCCAGGTCATCGACGAGATCGCCGCAATCTTCGGCGATCTCGGCTTCGCCATCGCCGAAGGTCCCGATGTCGAGACCGACTACTACAATTTCACCGCGCTGAATTTCCCGGAAGGACATCCGGCGCGCGAGATGCACGACACCTTCTTCTTCCAGCCGGACGGGAAGGGTGAGCGCAAGCTGTTGCGCACGCACACCTCGCCCGTGCAGATCCGTACCATGGAGAAGCAGAAGCCGCCGATCCGCATCGTCATTCCGGGCAAGACCTACCGCCAGGATTCCGACGCCACGCACTCGCCGATGTTCCATCAGGTCGAGGGTCTGGTGATCGACAAGACGGCCAATGTCGCCAATATGAAGTGGGTGCTGGAGGAATTCTGCAAGGCGTTCTTCGAGGTGCCGTCAGTCAAGATGCGCTTCCGGCCGTCCTTCTTCCCGTTCACCGAGCCAAGCCTCGAGGTCGACATCCAATGCGACCGCTCACGGCCCGGCGAAGTGCGCTTCGGCGAAGGCTCCGACTGGATGGAGATCCTCGGCTGCGGCATGGTGCACCCCAATGTGCTGCGCGCCGGCGGGCTCGATCCCGACGAGTATCAGGGCTTTGCCTGGGGCATGGGCATCGACCGCATCGCCATGCTCAAATACGGCATGCCGGACCTGCGCGCCTTCTTCGACGCGGATGTGCGCTGGCTGTCGCATTACGGGTTCCGGCCCCTCGACATGCCGACGCTGTTCGGCGGCTTGAGCGCATGACAGCGCTCCACATCGGCGGCTGCCGCTGCGGCGCCGTGCGGTTCGAGGCCTCGGCCGAGCCGCATCACGTCGGCTATTGCCATTGCGGCGATTGCCGGCGGGCCAGCGGCGCGCCGGTCTCGGCCTTTGTCGGCTTCCCGGCCGATAAAGTGGCGTTCACCGGCAAGGCGCTGATGATGTACGAGAACGGCCCGGTGACGCGCTCGTTTTGCGGCGTCTGCGGCTCGCCCATCACCTATCTCGACGAGCGGCTGACAGACGACATCTATTTCATGCTCGGCGCCATGGACGCGCCGGCCGATTTCAAGCCGACGCTGCATGCCTATGTCAGCGAGCAGCTTCCCTTCCTGCATATGTCCGACGATCTGCCGAGACATCCGAAATCAAGCGTCAAAAGACCGGACGGAACAGCCCCATGAAATTCACCCTCTCCTGGCTCAAGGATCATCTCGAGACCGACGCCACGCTCAACGTGATCGTTGAGCGGCTGACGTCGATCGGCCTCGAAGTCGAGCATGTCGACGACAAGTCGAGCCTGAAACCCTTCGTCATCGCCAAGGTGCTGACGGCGGTGCAGCACCCCGATGCCGACCGCCTGCGGGTGCTGACCGTCGATACCGGCGACGGCAAGCCCCCCGTCCAGGTCGTCTGCGGCGCGCCGAATGCCCGCGCCGGCCTGATCGGTGCTTTCGCCGCGCCCGGCACCTATGTGCCCGGCATCGACGTCACGCTGACGGTCGGCAAGATCCGCGGCGTCGAGAGCCATGGCATGATGTGTTCCGAGCGCGAGCTGGAACTGTCCGATGAGCACAACGGCATCATCGACCTGCCCGAGGACGCGCCGGTCGGCGCCAGCTTCGCGTCCTACGCCCATCTCGACGATCCGGTCATCGAGATCAACCTGACGCCGAACCGGCCGGATGCCACCAGCGTTTACGGCATTGCCAGGGATCTGGCGGCAAGCGGGCTCGGCACGCTGAAAAGCGCTGCGGTCGAAAAGATTGCCGGCAAGGGCCAGACGCCGGTCAAAGTGGTGATCGAGGCGCCGGAACTTTGTCCGGGCTTTGCCTTGCGGCTGGTGCGCGGCGTCAAGAACGGCCCCTCGCCGAAATGGCTGCAGCAAAGGCTGATCGCCATTGGTCTTAGGCCGATCAGCGCACTGGTCGACATGACCAACTACGTCACCTTCGATCGCGGCCGGCCGCTGCATGTGTTCGACGCCAGGAAGGTCGCCGGCAATCTCGTCGTGCGCCGCGCCAGGGACGGCGAGAAGGTGATGGCGCTGGACGGTCGCGAATACACGCTGACGCCCGACATGTGCGCCATCGCGGATGACAATGGCGTCGAATCCATCGCCGGCGTGATGGGCGGCGAGCATTCCGGCTGCGACGAGAACACGACCGACGTGCTGATCGAATCGGCGCTTTGGAATCCGATCACCACCGCCCGCACCGGCCGCACGCTCGGCATCATCACCGATGCGCGCTACCGTTTCGAGCGCGGCGTCGACCCTGAATTCATGGTCCCCGGCATCGAGCTGGCGACGAGGCTGGTGCTCGATCTCTGCGGCGGTGAGCCGGCCGAGACCGAAGTCGTCGGTTATGCCGGCCACAAGCCCAAGATCGTCTCCTTCCCGCTGTCGGAAGTGACGAGGCTGACCGGCATCGAGGTGCCTGAGGCGGAAAGCCTCGACATCCTGTCGCGCCTCGGCTTCAAGCCGCAGGGTTCGGGCGATGTCGTCGATGTGGCGGTGCCGTCCTGGCGTCCCGATGTCGACGGCAAGGCCGACCTGGTCGAGGAGGTGATGCGCATCCACGGCGTCGACAACATCGCGCCGCAGCCGCTCGGCGCGCATGACGCGGTCAATTCGAAGATCCTGACCACGCTGCAGGTCCGCACCCGCACCGCCAAGCGCGCGCTTGCCGTGCGCGGCATGATGGAGGCCGTCACCTGGTCGTTCATCCCGGCCAAGCATGCCGAGCTGTTCGGCGGCGGCCAGAAGGCGCTGAAGCTTGCCAACCCGATCGCCGCCGACATGTCCGACATGCGGCCGTCGCTGCTGCCGGGGCTGATCGCCGCCGCGCAGCGCAATGCCGACAAGGGCATTGGCGATGTCGCGCTGTTCGAGGTGTCGGGCACCTATGAGGGCGACGGCGCCGACCAGCAGCGGCGCGTCGCCGCCGGCGTGCGCCGCGGCACCGCCAAGCTCGACGGCTCGGGCCGCAGCTGGGCCGGCAATTCCGGCCCCGTCGGCGTGTTCGACGCCAAGGCCGATGCGATCGCGGCGCTCGAAGCCTGCGGCGCGCCGGTCGAGCGGCTGCAGATCGAGGCGGGCGGTCCAGCCTGGTACCATCCCGGCCGGTCCGGCACGATCAAGCTCGGGCCGAAGACCGTGCTCGGCACGTTCGGCGAATTCCATCCCAAGACGATGGAAGGGCTCGACGTTTCCGGCCCGCTCTGCGGCTTCGAAGTGTTCGTCGACGCCGTGCCGGAGCCGAAAGCCAAGCCGACGAAGACCAAGCCGAAGCTGGAACTCTCCGCCTTCCAGGCGGTGAAGCGCGACTTCGCCTTCGTCGTCGACAAAGCGATCGAGGCCGGCGCGCTGGTGCGCGCAGCACTTGCCGCCGACAAGAAGCTGATCACAGCCGTCACGGTCTTCGACATCTTCGAAGGAGCGTCGCTCGGCGCCGACAAAAAATCGATCGCCATCGAAGTGTCGATCCAGCCGGTCGAGAAGACGCTGACCGACGAGGATTTCGAGGCGCTGGCCAAGCGCATCGTCGAGAATGTCGGCAAGCAGACGGATGGCGTGCTGCGCGGCTGAAGCAATTCCAGGAAAAGTGCTTGGCGGTTTTCCGTCCGGAATTGCGCAGAAACCACGGCTTGCGGGCAGATGGCGAATCGTCCTCCAAAGGGCGATGGACCATCTGCGCTATTCCGGGCTGCCGTTCGAAGCACAGCGCGCGGCGTTCCTCGACATCATCTTGGGGGACCCGCTCGTCCATGAGGCGCTGGCGCGGGCCCGCACGCTTGAGCTGCCGGACTGGCTGGTGGTTTCTGGGGCGCTCTACAATACAGTCTGGAACCATCTGACCGGCAAGCCGTCGGGTTACGGCATCAAGGATGTCGACCTGTTCTATTTCGACGACAGCGACCTGTCCTATGAGGCCGAGGATGCTGTCATCCGCCGGGCGGCGCGGCATTTCGAGAGGCTGGCGCTGCCGGTCGAGGTGCGCAACCAGGCGCGGGTGCATCTGTGGTATCCGCAGAAATTCGGGCAGCCCTGCCCGCGCTATACGAGTTCCAGCGAACCCATCAGCTATTTTGCCTCCAAGACGCATGGGGTCGGGGTGCGCTACGATGCCGGTGGGCAGATGGAGCTGGTGGCGCCGTTCGGGCTTGATGACGTCTTCTCGTTTCGCATCACGCCGAACCGGGTGACGGACAACCAGCGAACGCATGAGGCGAAGGGCAAGCGGGCAAAGGAGAACTGGCCTGAGATTATTGTGGTGCCTTGGTGACTTTACCCTCCCCCTTGTGGGGAGGGTCGATCCGCGCAGCGGATCGGGGCGGGGTACTCGTAGGGCGCTCCCCCACCCCGTCTCGCTGCCTCCGCTTCGCTGCGGCCGCGAGCCGACCCTCCCCACAAGGGGGAGGGTGAAGGCTACCCATTCACCAGAGCCAGGAGCTCCTCGGTGTAGCGCTTGCCGACCACCTTATCCGGCGACAGCGCATCGCCGATCGCCGCCACTTCGGCCGCGCTCAGTTCAATCCCGGCCGCCGCCGTGTTCTGCTCCAGGTGGCGGATTTTTCGCGCACCCGGGATCGGTACGATGAAATCGCCCTGGTGCAGCACCCAGGCCAGCGCCAGCTGCGCCGAGGTTACGCCCTTTTCCGCCGCCATCCCTTCCAGCGTGGCGATGACCTTGGCATTGGCTTCCATGGCTTCGGCCTGGAAGCGCGGCAAGGTCCGGCGCCAGTCGCCATCGTCGAGCGTTTCGGGCCTGGCGATCTTGCCCGTCAAAAGACCACGGCCGAGCGGGCTGTAGGGAACGAAGCCGATGCCGAGTTCGCGGCAGACGGCGAAGACCTCCTCTTCCGGGTCGCGGGTCCACAGCGAGTATTCGCTCTGCACGGCAGCGATCGGATGCACGGCATGCGCCCGGCGGATGGTCGCCGCACTTGCCTCCGACAGGCCGAGCGCGCGCACCTTGCCCTCGCGCACCAGCTCGGCCATGGCGCCGACCGTATCCTCGATCGGCACGTTGGGGTCGACGCGGTGCTGGTAATAGAGGTCGATGACATCGGTACCCAACCGCTTCAGCGAGGCCTCGGCCACCGCCTTGACGTGCTCGGGGCGGCTGTCGACGCCGGCCATGCGGTCGAGGCCGGTGCCTTCCTCCAGAATCTTGAAGCCGAATTTGGTGGCGATGGTGACCTTGTCGCGCACCGATTTCAGCGCCTTGCCGAGCAGGATCTCGTTCTCGTAAGGGCCATAGACTTCCGCCGTGTCGAAGAAGTTGACGCCGATCTCGACGGCGCGGTGCAGCGTGGCGATCGCCTCTGCCTCCGGCTGGCCGCCATAGGCGAAGCTCATGCCCATGCAGCCGAGGCCGACGGGATAAACGTTCAATTCAGTTCCCAGCTTGCGGGTTTGCATCACGCGTCTCCTTGTTGCGATGCGGCAGAAATAGCGCCTTGCAGTCTGTTCGATAATAGGCTCACATTTGCACGGGCTGTTCCAAGAAATAGATCAATGAACCGAGCACATCTCTCACAGCTGGCCGTGCTGGCGACCGTTGCCCAATGCGGCAGTTTTCGCGGCGCCGCCAGGGAATTGGCCATCGCGCCGTCGGCGGTCAGCCATGCGGTGTCCAGCCTGGAGGCACGGCTCGGCGTGCGGCTGCTGGCGCGCAGCACGCGCAGCGTCGCGCCGACGGAAGAGGGTGCGCAATTGCTGGAGCGGCTGCGTCCTGCCCTTTCCGAAATCGACCTGGCGCTGGAGACGGCACTCGAGGCGCGCGACCGGCCGGCCGGGAATTTGCGGCTCAGCGTGCCGCGCACGGCGGCGCATCTGGTGCTGACACCACGGCTCGGCGCCTTTGCCAAGGCCTATCCCGACATCGTGCTGGAGATCCTCATCGAGGATCGTTTCACCGATGTGGTGGAAGGCGGTTTCGACGCCGGTGTGCGGCTCGGCGAGAGCCTGCAGCGCGACATGATCGCGGTGCGCATCGGGCCGGACATGCGCGGCGCGGTGGTCGGCGCGCCATCCTATTTCGCGACGATGCCAAGCCCCAGCCACCCGCGCGACCTTGCCGATCATCGCTGCATCCGCTTCCGTTTCTCGAGCGGCATTCTTTACCGCTGGGAATTCGAGAAAGACGGAGAGGAGATCGAGATTGCGGCGCAAGGGCCGCTGATTCTCGACGAGGACCATCTGATCGCGCAAGCGGCGATCGACGGCACCGGGCTCGCTTTCGTCTTTGAGCCTTATGTGCAGGCCCCGCTCGCCGACGGCAGGCTGATCCGCGTGTTGGAGGACTGGTGTCCGGCTTTCGAGGGTTTCTTCGTTTATTACCCCAGCCGCCGGCAGATGCGCCCGGCGCTCAGGGCATTTGTGGATTTCTTCAAGGTGAGCGGTTAGCTTACCCTTCCACCTTGTAGGGAGGGTGAGGGGCGTTGGAAGAAAGTTCTGTCCAGCGTCGTTCACACACGATGCAGTCGATCACCAACACCGCGACCCGCTACGGCTGGGCGACGATCCTCCTTCACTGGCTGATCGGCATCATCTTCATCGGCCAGTTCGCCCTCGGCTTCATCATGGTGCGGCTGACCAGCCAGCGCACCGCTTTCGAGCTTATCCAGTTGCACAAATCGTTGGGCTTTCTGCTGCTTGGCCTCATCATCCTGCGCATCGCCTGGCGGATTGGCAATGCGACGCCGCCTCTGCCGCCTTCGGTCGGCACGCTGGAACGGCGTACGGCGCCGCTCGCACATCTGGCGCTCTATGCATTCCAGGTGGCCCTGCCCTTGTCCGGCTGGGCGCTGGTTTCGGTTTCGACGCTGGAAATTCCGACCATGCCGTTCAACATGTTCGTGATGCCCAATCTGCCGCTCGCCGAATCCGATGCCGCCGAAAGCTTCTGGGCGGCCGCGCACTGGTATCTCGCCTATCTGGGCATCGCGCTCGTCGCGCTGCATGTCGCAGCCGCCCTGCGCCACCACTTACTGCTGCGCGACAGCGTGCTCACGCGTATGATCACACCTTCGTCAGGTGGGGAATAGAGCGGGCGGCACGCGCGTTTGTGAGGTGAGGACGCGAACAAGCGTTGCCTCCTAGAAAGGAACAATCCCATGCATGCGCGCATCCTTGGATTCGCGGCTTTTGCCGCATGCCTTGCCGTGCCCGCAGCCGCGGCGGTGGCATTGAGCGACGCCGCCGGCAGCTACACGATCAGCCCGGCAGGCTCCAGCATCCGTTTCACCATAGGCAAGGCCGGCGGCGGCGGCTTCGACGGCGCCTTCGCCCACTTCAAGGGCACGATCCGCATCGACAATGGCGATGTCGGGCGCTCGAAGGTCGACCTTACCATCTATCCGGAAAGCGTCGGCACCGGCCAGAGCCGCATCGATGCCTTCCTGCGCTCCGACGCGGTGTTCGATGCGGCCAACAGCCCGGAGATCCAGTTCCGCTCGACCAGCGTGACCCGCACCGGCGACACATCAGCCCTTGTCACCGGCAGGCTGACGGCGCGCGGCAAGACGTTTGCGGAAAAATTCACCGCCGAGCTCAATGGGTTGAAGGGCGGCACGATCAAATTCCATGTCACCGGCAAGGTGCTGCGGTCGCGCTACGGCATGGATGTCGGTACGCCGCTCTATTCCAACGTCGTCGACTTCGATATGACGCTAGCGGGGAAGAGGGGCTGAGCCAGGGGACAGCCCCGGTCATTGGCTTTTCCGTCGATTTCGGGCAAACCTCGCCTGATGTAACCGACATGGAGAAGCGTGATGTTCCGATGGGGTGTGTTGTCGACGGCCAAGATCGGCCGCGAGCAGTTGTTGCCGGCAATCGTCGAAGCGGAGAATGGCGTGCTATCGGCGATCGCCAGCCGCGACCTGTCGAAAGCCAAGGCCCTGGCCGAGCGCTTCGGCGCGCGCCATGCGTTCGGATCGTACGAGGAATTGCTGGCCTCCAAGGATATTGACGGCGTCTATATCCCGCTGCCGACATCGCAGCATGTCGAATGGACGGCCAAGGCCATCGAGGCGGGAAAACATGTGCTGGTCGAGAAGCCTCTCGCGCTCGACGCCAAGGATATTCTCCCCTTGATCAAGCTGCGCGATGCCAAGAAGGTGCTGGTCTGCGAAGCCTTCATGGTCATCTACCACCCGCAATGGATCAAGGTGCGCGATCTCATCGCCAGCGGCGCCATCGGCCGGCTGCGCCAGGTGCAGGGCGCGTTCTCCTACTACAATGTCGACCCCAACAACATGCGCAACCAGCTCGAGCTCGGCGGCGGCGCATTGCCCGACATCGGCGTCTACCCGACCGTGTCGACGCGCTTCTCGACCGGCAAGGAGCCTGGCCGCGTGCAGGCGACGATCGAGCGCGACAAGAAATTCGGCACCGACATCTACTCCTCGATCCGCGCCGATTTCGGCGATTTCGAACTGTCCTTCTATTTGTCGACGCAGATGGCTGCGCGTCAGGTGATGGTGTTCCACGGCGAGAAGGGTTTCATCGAGGTCTTTTCGCCCTTCAATGCCGGGCTCTACGATCATCACCGCGTCGAACTGCACAACCAGAACCACACCGAGGCGCAGGTGTTCCGCTTTCCCGGCACGCAGCAGTACCGGCTGGAGGTCGAGACTTTCGCGCGCGCGGCACAGGGCGGCAAGGAGCGTGTCTTCACGCTGGAGGAATCCGTGCTCAACCAGAAGGTCATCGACGCCATCTTCCGCGCCGGCGGCAAGGACGGCTGGGAGGCTGTCTAACTCTCCGCAATGAAGTAGCCGGCTAATTCTGGGAGGAAAAATGGCTGACGACGCGGACGTGATCATTGTCGGCGCCGGCCTTGCCGGGCTGGTTGCCGCCGCCGAGCTTGCCGAGGCCGGCAAGAGGATCATCATCGTCGACCAGGAGCCGGAGCAATCGCTGGGTGGCCAGGCATTCTGGTCGTTCGGCGGGCTTTTCCTCGTCGATTCGCCGGAGCAGCGGCGCATGCGCATCCGTGATTCGCATGATCTGGCGCTCGAGGACTGGATGGGCACCGCCGCTTTCGACCGGCCGGAGGATTTCTGGCCGCGCAGATGGGCGGAAGCCTATGTCGGTTTCGCCGCCGGCGAGAAACGCTCCTGGCTGCTGCAGCGCGGCCTGAAATTCTTTCCCGTGGTCGGCTGGGCCGAGCGCGGCGGCGGCAATGCCATCGGCCATGGCAATTCGGTGCCGCGCTTCCACATCACCTGGGGCACCGGCCCCGGCGTGCTCGAGCCGTTCGTGCAGCGCGTGCGCGAGGCGCAAAAGCGCGGATTGATCAGCTTCAAGTTCCGTCACCGGGTCAACGAATTGACGCGGACGGGCGCCGTGGTGACCGGCGTGCGCGGCGATATCCTCGAACCCAGCACCGTCGAGCGCGGCCACAAGAGCTCGCGTGACATATCGGGCGATTTCGAGCTGCATGCGCAAGCGGTGATCGTGGCCTCCGGCGGCATCGGCGCTAATCATCAGCTGGTGCGGGAAAACTGGCCGAAGCGCCTGGGCACGGCGCCGAAGCGCATGATCACCGGCGTGCCCGACCATGTCGACGGCCGCATGCTGGCGATCACGGAACAGGCCGGCGGCTCGATCATCAACCGTGACCGCATGTGGCACTATGTCGAGGGCATCAGGAACTGGGCGCCGATCTGGACCGAACACGCGATCCGCATCCTGCCCGGCCCGTCGTCGCTCTGGCTCGATGCCAGAGGAAAACGCCTGCCGGTACCGCTCTATCCCGGCTTCGACACACTGGGCACGCTCAGCCACATCATGAGCACCGGCTTCGACTATTCCTGGTTCATCCTGACCAGGAAGATCATCCAGAAGGAGTTCGCGCTGTCGGGTTCCGAACAGAACCCGGACCTGACCGGCAAGAGCTGGCGCCAGGTGCTCGGCCGCGCGACATCAGGCATTCCGGGTCCGGTGAAGGCCTTCATGGAGAAGGGCGAGGATTTCATCGTCGAGGCCGACCTTTCGAAGCTGGTGGCGCGCATGAACGCGCTGGCCGGCGGCGAGCCGCTGCTCGAGCTCGCGCAGGTGGAACGCGAGATCCGCGCCCGCGATCGCCAACTCGACAATCCGTTCTCCAAGGACATGCAGATCACCGCGCTGCGCGGCGCCCGCGCCTATCTCGGCGACAAGCTCATCCGCACGGCCAAGCCGCACAAGATGCTCGATCCGGCAAACGGCCCGCTGATCGCGGTGCGCCTCAACATCCTGACCCGCAAGACGCTGGGCGGCCTGCAGACCGATCTCGACAGCCGCGTGCTGGATGCGGATGGCCAGCCGGTCACAGGGCTCTATGCGGTGGGCGAAGCGGCCGGCTTCGGCGGCGGCGGCGTGCACGGCTATGCCGCACTGGAAGGCACGTTCCTCGGCGGCTGCATCTTCTCCGGCCGCAGCGCCGGCCGAGCGGCGGCCGGCTCTGTGGCGTGAAACGGCGGTACCGTGGTGTCAGGCCCGTCGTGAGACGGGAAACCGCTCACCAGAGCCAGGCGCCTCGTCCAAGTGCGGCCACCGCTTCGACAATCCGCGTGAAACTTTCGCGGGCGCGACCGACCGTGTGGCGGGCCCTGAGATAGCCGTGCACCAGACCCGGTTCCTCGAACCAGGTGGCTCGCCCGCCCGCTGCGATGATGCGGTCACGATAGGCCTCGCCGTCCGAAGACAGCGGGTCACACTGCGCGGTGATCAGCACGGTCGGCGGCAGTTTGGCGAAGTCGGTATCGGCAAGCGGCGCCAGCGTCGCATCGCCGCTGCGATCCTGCCCGCCGGTGCGGATGTGCTTGTAGAATTCGAGATCGCGCATGGTCAGCATCGGCGCTTCGGCATGCGTAACATAGGAGCCCTTCGAGCGGTCGCCGCCAAGGCCGGGATAGATCAGCAACTGGCCCGCCGGCCGTTTCGCATGGCCGCGCGTGGCGTGGCCGACGGCGGCGCAGAGATTGCCGCCGGCGCTGTCGCCGCAAAGCAGGATGGGTCGGTCGCGCGTGGAAGCGGCCCATGCAAAGGCGCTCATCGCGTCGTCAAAGGCGGCCGGATGCAGATGCTCCGGTGCCAGCCGGTAATCGACGGAGACAATTTCGTAGGTGGTGCGGGCGCAGAGCTCGGCGCAAACGTCGTCATGGCTGTCCAGCCCGCCAAGAATGAAGCCGCCGCCGTGGATGTAGAGCACAGTCGCCGCCGGTTGCGGGGCGCTTCGGTAGATGCGGATCGGGATGTCGTGCGCGGGCGTAGCAATGGCCGAGGTTTCGACCGTCACACCCTGGGGATAGCCGGCAAAGAATTCCCGGCACATGCGGTCATAGATCTCGCGCTGCTGGGTGATCGTGTAATCGATCGTATCGGGCGGATAATAGGAATTGGTCCGCTCGATGAAGGCCCAGGTCTCGGCGTCGATGAGTTTTGTGTAGTCGGTCATGGAGCTCCTTTACCTCCCCCTTGAAGCGAGAGAGCGCCGCGGAGCGGCGGGCGGCGCGCTTCACCCCACCCCGGACCTTCGGTCCGACCCTCTCCATCAAGGGAAGGGTAAATCACTTCCCCTTCCACACCGGATCGCGCTTTTCGGCGAAGGCGCGGAACCCTTCCATATTGTCTTCCGACCCATAGAGCGCGTCGACCGTCGCCAACTGCCGGCGCGTCACCTTGTTCATGGCGTCCTGGAAGGTCAGCGCTTCGGCCACCCGCGCGGTCTCCTTGATCGCGGCGAACACCAGCGGCGGGCCGCTGGCGAGCAGGCGGGCGATCTCCCAGACGCGGTCCTCGAGCTTTTCCTTGGGCAGCACTTCGTTGACCAGGCCCCAGCGATGCGCTTCCGCGACATCCATCCAACGGCCGGTGAACAGAAGGTCCATGGCGACATGATAGGGAATGCGCTTCGGCAGCTTGATCGTCGCCGCGTCGGCCAACGTGCCGGCGCGGATTTCGGGCAGCGCGAAGGAGGAGTGGTCGGAGGCGTAGATGAGATCGCAGGACAGCGCGAGTTCGAAGCCGCCACCCACCGCCATACCGTTGACGCAAGCGATGACCGGCTTGTTCAAGTCGCGCAATTCCTGCAGGCCGGCGAAGCCGCCGACGCCATAGTCGCCGTCGACCGCGTCGCCGCCGGCGGCCGCCTTCAGGTCCCAGCCGGCGCAGAAGAACTTGTCGCCGGATGTCTTGACGATGGCGACGCGCAATTCCGGATCGTCGCGGAACGCCTTGAAGGTTTGCCCCATCAGCCGCGAGGTCTTCAGGTCGATGGCGTTGGCCTTGGGCCGGTCGAGGGTGACCTCGAGGATCGAGCCTTCGCGACGGGTCGAAATGACATCAGACATTTTTGTTCTCTCCCAGCACCAGCAGCGCGTCTGCGATCCAGGCACCCTTGCCTTCGACGCAGACGATCAACGGGTTGATGTCGAGTTCCTCGATCTCGCCGGCATTCTTCTGCACGAAGTCGGCAATGCCCGCGATGGCGTCGATGGCGGCCGCGACGTCGGCCTTCGGCCGGCCGCGATAGCCTTCGAGCAGCGGGAACAGCTTCAGGCCGCGCAAAGCCGCCTCGATGTCGTCGCGGGTCGCCGGCAACATCAAGGTGACGCTGTCGCGCAGCAGTTCGACCAGCACGCCGCCAGTGCCCAGCGTCATGACAGCGCCGAACATCGGATCCCTGGTGAAGCCGACGATCAGTTCGGCGACGCCGTCGCGCACCATGCGCTCGACATAGAGGCCGGTGCCGAGCGGCAGCAGATCATGCGCCGCCGTGCTGACGGATTCGGCGTCCTTGAGGTTGAGCCTGACGGCGCCGACCTCGGATTTATGGGTGACGCCCAGCGCCTTCAGGGCGACGGGGAAGCCGAGCGCCATCGAGGAAATCACCGCCTCGACCGCATTGCCGGCGCGCTCGCCCTTGGGCACGGGAAGCCCGGCCTTGATCAGCCGCGCCTTGGCCTCGGCTTCGTCGGGCGTGACATGCGCGCCGCCGGCGGCGCCGGCAGCGGAGGTGTCGACCGGCTGCGCCTGCGGTTCGGCCCATGCCCAGCCGATGAAGGCCGCTGCGCCTGCGGCATCCATGGCCTCGGAAATGCCGAACAGCGGCACCATGCCGCGCGCCATCAGCTCCGCGGTGTATTCCTCCGGCAGGTTCTCCGGCAGCGAGGAGACGATCGCGCCATGCGCCTTGTTGGTCTTCAGCGCCGATTCGAAGGCGCGCAGCGTCGCCCACCAGTCGGTGACCGAGCAACGGTCCGGGCGCGGAAAGTCGAGCACCAGCATGTTCAAGTCGAAGCCGCCCGACACCATGGCGGTGAACGTGGCCGTCATCGCCGGCTCATTGTTCCAGATGAAGGTGTGGTAATCCAACGGGTTGGCGACCGCGACCAGCGGCCCGAGCGTCGACTTGACATGGGCGCGGTGTTTTTCCGTCAGAACCGGGAAATTGACCCAGCGGCCTTCGGCGCTGTCGGCCATGACAGAAGCCTCGCCGCCAGAACAGCTCATCGACGACAGGCGATAGCCCGGGAGCGGACCAGTGATGTGCAGCAGCTTCAGCGCCTCGATGAAGGCCGGAATGGAATCGACGCGCGCAATGCCGAGCCGCCTCAGGAAAGCGCCGGACGCCGCGTCCGAGCCGGCCAGCGACGCGGTGTGCGAGACGGTGGCCTGCCGCGCCTGTTCGGAGCGACCGACCTTCATGGCGATGATCGGCTTCTTCAGTTCGCGTGCCCGCGCAGCCAACCGTTCGAAGCCGGCTACCGAATCGAAGGCCTCGATATGCAGGCCGAGCGATGTCACCCGCTCATCCTCGATCAGGCCGAGCGCCATTTCGGAGAGGCCGGTCTGCGCCTGGTTGCCGGCGGTCATCAGGAAGGCGATCGGCAGGCCGCGCTTCTGCATCGTCATGTTGATGGCGATGTTGGAGGATTGGGTGATGATGGCGACGCCCTTGCCGCCCTCCTCCAGCCGGATGCCGCCATGCTGGTCGGGCCACAAAAGCGCGCCATCGGCATAGTTGATCAGGCCGTAGCAATTCGGCCCGATGATCGGCATCTCGCCGGCGGCCGCGACCAATTCGGCCTGCAGCCGCTCGCCGTCATCGTCATAGGCTTCGGTCTCGAGGAAGCCGGCGGCAAAGCAGACGGCGCCGCCGGCGCCGCGTTCGGCCAGCGCCTTGACGACCTCGATGGTCAGATGCCGGTTGACGCCGACAAAGGCGGCATCCGGCGCGTCGGGCAGATCGGCGACCGACCGATAGGCCTTGCGTCCGGCAACCTCGTCCTTGGTCGGGTGCACCGGCCAGATCTCGCCGGCAAAACCCATCTTGATCGATTGTGCGACGACGGCGGCGGCCTGCACGCCACCGAAGACGGCGATCGATTTCGGGCGCAGGAGACGTTCGAGTTTATGCATGGTCTTCTTTTCGTTTGAGCATCTCAGGACAAACGATCTCGTTTGCCCGACAAAACCGAATCTCGGCTTTGGGCGATCATGCTCTAAGCACCGAACGGACGCAGCAGCGCCCGCGAAATAATATGTCGCTGAATCTCCGACGTGCCCTCCCAGATGCGTTCGACGCGGGCGTCGCGCCAGATGCGTTCCAGCGGCAGGTCGTCCATCAGCCCCATGCCGCCATGGATCTGGATGGCCTCGTCGGCAACGTATGCCAGCATTTCGGTGGCCTTCAGCTTGGCCATGGCCATGTCCTGGTCGGTGACGGTGCCCTGATCGTACTTCCAGCCGGCTTCGAAGACCATGAGGTCGGCGGCCTTCAACTCGGTCGCCATGTCGGCGAGCTTGAACGACACGCCCTGGAACTTGCCGATCTGCTGGCCGAATTGCTGGCGCTGGGCGGCATATTCCACCGCATGGCCGAGCGCCCGCTCGGCGCGTCCGAGGCAGGTGGCGCCGACCTGCAGGCGGGTGGCGCCAAGCCAGGAATTGGCGACGTCGAAGCCCTTGTGCACTTCGCCGAGAACCTGGCTGGCCGGCAGCCGGCAATCGTCGAATTCGAGGATGGCGTTGGTGTAGCCGCGATGCGAGACGTTGCGGTAGCCATCGCGCACCGTGAAACCCTTGGTGCCCTTGTCGACGAAGAAGGCGGTGATCTTCTTGCGCTTGCCACGCGGTGAATCCTCTTCGCCGGACGCCATGAAGACGATGGCGAAATCAGCGAGATCGGCGTGGCTGATGAAATGCTTGGTGCCGTTGAGCACCCAGTCGTCGCCGTCCTGCACGGCTGACGCCTTCATGCCGCGCAGGTCGGAGCCGGCACCCGGCTCGGTCATCGCCAGGCAGTCCCATTTCTCGCCGCGGATGCAAGGAAACAGATATTTTTCGCGCTGCTCGGGCGTGCCGGCCAGGAGGATGTTGGAAGGCCGCGCCACGCAGGTCCAGTGCAGCGCGTAATTGGCGCGGCCGAGTTCCTTTTCGTAGAGCAGCCAGGTCACCGTATCGAGCCCCGCGCCGCCGACATCGGCCGGCATGTTGGCGGCATAGAGCCCGGCCGCGATCGCCTTGGCCTTGAGTTCCTCGATCAGCTCGCGGCGCAGCACACCGGTGCGCTCGACCTCTCGCTCATGCGGGTAAAGCTCATTCTCGACAAAGGCGCGCGTCGTCTCGACGATCAGCTTTTGCTCTTCCGAAAGACCGAAATCCATCGTCTCAGCCCTTCTTCTTTTTCTTCGGCTTTTCCGCCTTCTTCACCGGCTTGGAGGCCTTGGCCTTTTCGGCGGCCTTGGAAGCAGCCGGCTTCTTTGCCGCCAGCTTGGCCAACTGCTTGGTGTAATCCTTGTGCAAGGCGCCGGCGCCCCAGCCCTTGCCCTTGTTCTGCTTCGACAACGCATCCATGATCGCGACCAGATTGTCGTCGCGGATCTTTTCCAGTTCGCGGATCGACAGGCCATGCGCCTGGTCGTCCGACTGGGTGGCGATCAGGTCGACCAGTTCGTCGTTGAATTCCGGCACGTCCATCAGCTTGGTCCACGGCCATTTCAGGCATGGCCCGAACTGCGCCATGAAGTGGCGCATGCCGGCCTCGCCGCCGGCGACGCGATAGACCTGGAACATGCCCATCTGCGCCCAGCGCAGGCCGAAGCCGTAGCGCATGATGTCGTCGAGTTCCTCGACCGTGCAGATGCCGTCCTTGATCAGCCACAGCGCCTCGCGCCAGGCGGCTTCGAGCAAGCGGTCGCCGACGAAGGCCTCGATCTCCTTGCGGATGACGACGGGCTTCATGCCGATCGAGGCATAGATCTCCTTGGCGACCTCGATCGCCTCGGGGAAGGTCTGCTCGCCGCCGACGATTTCGACCAGCGGCAGGAGATAGACAGGGTTGAACGGATGGCCGACGACCAGCCGCTCCGGGTGCTTCTTCATCGCCACCTGCATGTCGGTCGGCTTGATGCCGGAGGTCGAGGAGCCGACAATGGCGTTGGCCGGCGCATGGGCGTCGATCTCGGCCAGCACCTTGTGTTTGAGGTCGAGCCGCTCCGGCACGCTTTCCTGGATGAAATCGGCGTCCGCGACCGCCTCGGCGATGGTCTTGGCGAAGGTGAGCTTGCCCTCTTTCGGCAAGCCGCCGGGCACCATCTGCTTGTAGGCGCGGCGCGCGCCCTTCATCACTTCCGAGACCTTGCGCGAGGCTTCCGGATCTGGATCGAAGATCGACACGTCGATGCCGTTGAGCAGCAGCCGCGCCACCCAGCCGGCGCCGATGACACCGCCGCCAACGGCGGCCGCCTTGTTGATGATGCTCATGCGCAAGCTCCGGTTCTTGTCCTGGCTGTTTCGGGATCAATGAGAGGCACGCGCTCGCCGGCGCGGATCACGGATGCGTCGTAGGCCTTGCGGGCGAAAACCTCGAGCACGAAGGGCCGGAAGAAGTCGATCGGCAGCGTCTCATAATCGGGATCGAAGCTCGACTGGTCCCAGCGCTCGCAGAACTGGTCGCAATCGTCGAAATAGGCGTGGCCGGCAAAGCGGTCGCGCGCATGGCGGTTGCCGCCGAGATGATGGGCGTAATAGAGCCGCTGGAAGTCGCCGTGTTTCTCGACGACCCAGGTGCATTGCTCGCGCACGAAGGGCTTCAGGATCGAAGCGGCGTATTCGTCGTGATTGTATGGCGCGTAGATGTCGCCAATGTCATGCAGCAGCGCACAGGCGATCCAGTCGATGTCGGCGCCGTCGCGCCAGGCGCGCGTCGCCGCCTGCAACGAATGGCCGAGCCGGGTGATCTTGTAGCCGGACAGACCCTCGTCGAGCTGGACCAGCGCGTCGAGCAGCCGCTCGCCGGTCCTGGCGGCATAGTCGGTCTCATGGGCGGTCAGGAACTCGTAGTCTTGCCTGTCGCCATCCTTCATCGCGGTGAATTTGACGGTAGTAGCCATCGCCAGCCCCCACCTATGCCGCGGCTGCGATCGGCGCCCGCTTGGTCAGGTTGAGCTTCTTGCGCACTTCCTCCGGCCCCAGGATCCGGGCGCCGAGATTGGTGACGATGCTGGCGGCACGCTCGACGAGCTGCGCATTGGTGGCGAGCACGCCCTTGTCGAGCCAGAGATTGTCCTCAAGACCGACGCGGACATTGCCGCCGGCGATCACGGCCGCCGCGGCATAGGCCATCTGGTTGCGGCCGATGGAAAACGCTGACCAGTTCCAGGTCGACGGCACGTTGTTGACCATTGCCATGAAGGTGTTGAGATCGTCCGGCGCGCCCCACGGCACGCCCATGCAGAGCTGCACCAGCGCGTCGGGGTTGAGCACCTTTTCCTCGACCAGCTGCTTGGCGAACCAGAGGTGGCCGGTGTCGAAAGCCTCGATCTCGGGCTTGACGCCGAGGGCCGTCATCATGCCGCCCATGGCGCGCAGCATGCCGGGCGTGTTGGTCATGACATAGTCGGCTTCGGCGAAGTTCATGGTGCCGCAGTCAAGCGTGCAGATTTCCGGCAGGCACTGGCGCACATGCTCCATCCGGTTGGTGGCGCCGCCCATGTCGGTGCCTTTTTCGTTGAGCGGCAGCGGCGCTTCCGGCGAGCCGAACACCATGTCGCCGCCCATGCCGGCGGTGAGGTTCAGAACGACGTCGACATTGGCGTCGCGGATACGCTCGGTCACCTCGCGGTAGAGATGCACATCGCGGCGCGGCTTGCCGGTCTCGGGGTCGCGGACATGGCAGTGGACGATGGCCGCGCCGGCCTTGGCTGCGTCGATGGCCGAATCGGCGATCTGCTTGGGCGAACGCGGCACATGCGGAGAGCGATCCTGCGAGCCGCCGGATCCGGTCACGGCACAGGTAATGAAGACCTCACGGTTCATCGCAAGCGGCATGGAATTCTCCTCCCAATTCGAACAGCCATGCATGTCGCCCAAGAGTGGGAACCGGTTTTGGGACAACGACATGCACAGGGACACGCATAACATTGCGCGACTTGCAGGCGGCTGCTTTGCGCTTTACGAAGGCTGCATGACAAAAAACGAAAAGGCGACAATCTTTCGCGCCGAGCAGTCGCCGCTCAAGGTGACGTTGCTGGTGTTTTCCGGGGCATCCATCATGTGCGTGGCGTGCGCCGTCGATCCGCTGCGGGCCGCCAACCGCATCGCCGGCGAAACCCTGTTCGACTTCAAGCTGGTTTCGGTAACCGGGGAGGCGCCGGTCACGACATGCGGCCTGCCCGTGGCGGTCAGCGGCCGATTCGATGCCACGGAACCGACCGATGTCCTGGTCGTGGTCGCGGGCTTCGGTACGCAGAACTATGCGACGTCGGCCTTGCTCGCCGGGTTGCGCCGCGCGGCGCGGTCGGCCCGCGCCTGCGGCGGCGTCGAGGCGGGCACATGGCTGGTGGCGCGCGCCGGCCTGCTGGAAGGGCGCAGCGCCACCACCCATTGGGAGGACATGGAGGATTTTTCGTCCGCATTTCCGGGCGTCGACGTGCGCCCCGACCGATACATCATCGATGGGCCGGTGTTCACCACGGGCGGCGCGTCGCCGACCCTGGACCTGATGCTGCACCTGATTCGCACCCGGCTCGGCATGGCCGTGGCGCTCGATGTGGCAAGCGCGTTCATCTACGACCAGGCGCGCGTGGCGACCGATGCGCAGCCGCTGGTCTCGCTCGGCCGGCTCGATGGCTACGATCCGCGCCTGGCGCAGGCCATCCGGCTGATGGAAGCGCATGTCGACCAGCCGCTGACCATAGAAGCCATCGCCAAGCGCGCCGGCGTGACGGCACGGACCCTGGAAAGCATCTTTCGCAAGTCGATCGGCGAGACGCCGGGCGCCTATTATCTGAGGCTGCGGCTGGGGGCCGCGCGCCGGCTGGTGGTCGACACGCGCGTGGCCATGGCGGATATTGCCGGGCGGACCGGATTCTCGTCCGCCGCGGCATTTTCCAGAGCGTTTTCAAGAGCGTTTGGCGAAGCCCCGGTGAGGTTGCGCCGGGGCTAAGTCAGTTCAGGGGAATCAGGCGGCGTTCTGGCGATCGCTGCCGGCGTCGATCTGCGAGCGCATCTGTCGCACCAGCCGGATTTCAAAGCGGTTGCTGACGGCGCGATCCCATTGGTTTTTCACGTCGTCGGTCGGCCGCGGCAGCGCCATCAGCCCGTCGATGATCGATCCGGTCTCACCGGATGAGAGCAGGGCGTCGATTTCGCGTTCGTGCTGCATATCGGTTCGCCTCCTTCCTTTTCACCCGCCACAGGTCCCTTTTATACGAGATACGTGACGGCAGTTTGAAGGCAAGAGCGAGGTCATTGAGGGGCGGCGCGGGCAAACCTTTTGGTATTGCGCTACATTGACTTCGGACATTCCGGCGCAGGCCCGCGGGCGGACAATGCCTCGAGAAGACGCGATGACACGCATTCCGGCACTGGCGGAATTCCCCGACGCGGCGCAGTGCTACAAGGCCGGCGCAACCCTCAGCGCCGTGTTCCGGCGACAGGCTCGTCCCCACGCGTCCACGCCCGGCGCCGATCGCCGGCGAGGTGGTCAACGCCTCGCCGAGCTCTATCATGCTCGTGTGGCTCCACCCCGCGCGGAATGCAATTTTCAGCTCTGCGGCGCCCGAATCGGGCACCGCAAGACACCTCACACGTAGCGGTTGACGATGTTTTCCAGCAATTCCTGACGGCCGGAGCGCGGCTGCGGTTCGATCTTCTTCTTGACCACGCGCTCGGCGATGTCCTCCAGCGTGCGCTTGCCCGACAGCATTGCCTTGCCCTCTGCCGTGTTCCAGCCGGCATAGCGCTCGGCCAGCGGCGCCGACAGCGCCTTGTCCTCGACCATGCGGGCCGCGGCCTTGAGGCCGCGCGCACAAGAATCCATGCCGCCGATATGGCCGATCAGCAGGTCCTGCGGGTCGAGCGACTGACGGCGCAGCTTGGCGTCGAAATTGGTGCCGCCGGTCTTGAAGCCACCAGCCTGCAGGACCTGGTAGTAGGCCAGCGCCATTTCCGGCACGTTGTTGGGGAACTGGTCGGTGTCCCAGCCCGACTGGTAGTCGTTGCGGTTCATGTCGATCGAACCGAAGACGCCGAGGGCATTGGCGAGCGCCAGTTCGTGCTCGAAGGAGTGGCCGGCGAGGATGGCGTGGCCCTGTTCGATGTTGAGCTTGACCTCCTTCTCCAGGCCGAAGCGCTTGAGGAAGCCGTAAACGGTTGCGACGTCATAGTCGTACTGATGCTTTGTCGGCTCCTGCGGCTTCGGCTCGATCAGGATGGTGCCCTTGAAGCCGATCTTGTGCTTGTAGTCGACGACGAGGCTGAGGAAGCGTCCGGCCTGTTCCTGCTCGCGGGCAAGGTCGGTGTTGAGCAGCGTCTCATAGCCCTCGCGCCCGCCCCACAGCACATAGTTCTCACCCTTCAGCCGCTTGGTGACGTCGATGCAGCTTTTCACCGTCGCCGCCGCATAGGCAAAGACATCCGGATCAGGATTGGTGGCGGCGCCCGACATGAAGCGGCGATGCGAAAAAAGGTTCGCCGTGCCCCAGAGCAGCTTGACCCCGGTCTGCTTCATCTTGCCGGCGAAATAGTCAGCGATCTCGTCGAGGCGGGCGGCACTTTCTGAAAAGTCCTTGCCCTCGGGCCGGACATCGGCGTCGTGGAAGCAGAAATAGGGCGCGCCGAGCAGCGAGAACATCTCGAAGGCGACATCGGCCTTGAGCTTCGCCAGTTCCATCGTGTCGATGCCGCCCGCCTTGGGGAACCAGGGGCGGTCGAAGGTCTGGCCGCCGAACGGGTCGCCACCCGGCCAGGCAAAGGAGTGCCAGTAGGCGACGGCGAAGCGCAGATGGTCTTCCAGCCGCTTGCCGGCCACCACCTCGTCAGGATTGTAGAAGCGGTAGGCCAGCGGATTGGTCGAATCCGGCCCCTCATATTTGATCTTCTGGATGTCGCCGAAAAATCCGCTGCTCATGATTTCCGTCCTCTCTCGAATAGTTCGCCCTGATTACCTCAGGCGTAATTGGTTTCGGTCCCAGGCTGGTCGAAAAGGCTGATGTCAAAGCCATCAAACAAAGGAGACAGACCATGACCGACCTCAACAAGATCGCCGAGGGCTACATCACCGCCTGGAACGAAAGCGATGCCGGCCGCCGCGCCGAATTGCTGAACGCCACCTTCACCGAAGACGTCAGCTATCGCGATCCGGTCATGCAGGGCGACGGCCATGACGGTGTCGCGGCGCTCATCGACGGCGTGCAGCAACGCTTTGCCGGCTTCCGCTTCTCGCTGAAGGGCACGCCGGACGGCTTCGCCGACAAGATCCGCTTCTCCTGGAACCTCGGGCCTGAAGGCGTTCCTTCGGTGATCGAAGGCACCGACATCGGAATCATCGAAAACGGCCGCCTGAAGAGCATCACCGGTTTTCTGGACAAAGTGCCGGCGCAGTGAGGCCGGAAGTCGCGGCGTGGGCGAGAAATCGTTCACGCCGTGGCACTCCTGATTGCCGGATAGAGCGCCCGGTAGCGATGATAGGCGTCCGCATAGGCGCCGCCGAGCTTGGCATCCGGTTCGATCGTGGCATCCGTCCTTGGGGCGGAGCAGACGGCCAGCGGAGCGGCACCCGTCGCCGCGATCAGACCGAGCCTGGCGGCACCGAAGGCGGCGCCGAAATCGCCGTCGGCGGGAATGTCCACCGGCACCTGCAGCGCGGTGGCGATCGATTTCAGCCAGTAGCGCGAGCGTGAGCCGCCGCCGATCGCCGTCACCCGCGTCAATGTGGTGCCGGCTGTCTTCAGGGCTTCGAGACTGTCACGGAAGGCGAAGGCGACGCCCTCGAGCACTGCCTGCGTCAGCACCGCGCGGCTCGATTCATGCGCCAGCCCGGTGAAGGAACCGCGGATGGCGGAATCATTATGCGGCGTGCGCTCGCCAGAGAGGTAGGGCAGGAAGGATACACCGGTCGGCGCCTTCAGCGCTTCGCCGAGTTCGGCGGTCAGTTCACCCGCGCTCTTTCCAGTGATCTCCGACAGCCAGTTGAGCGAATCGGTCGCCGACAGGATCACGCCCATCTGGTGCCAGGTGTCGGGCAGCGCATGGCAGAAGGTGTGGACGGCACTTGCCGGGTTGGGCAGATAGGACGCGTTGGCGGCAAACAGCACGCCCGACGTACCGAGAGAGACAAAGGCATGGCCAGCGCCGACCGTGCCCATGCCGCAGGCCGAGGCTGCATTGTCGCCGGCGCCGCCGGCAATCGGGATGCCGGCCACGACGCCCCATTTCGATGCCAATTCAGCGCGCAAACCACCGGCCTTCTCGGTGCCCTCGACCAGCGACGGCATCTGCTTGTCGTCGAGCGACGTTGCCGCCAGCAATTCGGGCGACCAGCGGCGCTTGCCGACATCAAGCCAGGACGTGCCGGCGGAGTCGGACATTTCGGAAATGTGCTCGCCGGTCAGCCAAAGCCGCAGGAAATCCTTCGGCAGCAGCACCTTCGCCACTTTGGCGAAGACGGCGGGTTCGTTGTTCTTCACCCAGGCGAGCTTGGGCGCGGTGAAGCCGGGGAAAACGATGTTGCCTGTGAGCTTGCGGAAGCGCGGATCGGCGTCGAGCGCCGCCGCCTCGACATGGCTGCGCGTGTCGTTCCACAGGATGCAGGGGCGCAACACTTTGTCAGCTGAATCGAGCAAGGTCGCGCCGTGCATCTGGCCGGACTGGCCAATGCCTTTCACCGCCGCGAATTGCCTGGGATGGGAAGCCTTGAGTTCGGCGATCGCATCTTCGCAGGCGCGTATCCAGTGGGACGGATCCTGTTCGGACCAGCCGGGACGCGGCCGCGAGACGTCAAGCGAGCCATGGCCGGAACCGACGACGGTCTGTCCGGCATCGATCAGCAGCGCCTTGACGCCCGACGTGCCCAGGTCGAGGCCGAGATACATGTCATCCTCCCATGCCAATTATTTTTTTCGGATCTCGAAAAAATCTGGCTGAGCCAGTTTTTAAGGCAAGATCGGCTTGCGGTCAATTCTCTGACAAATCGGCCGCGCGTCGCGCAAGCAGCACGGAGAGTGGGCTATCCGGCCGCGCCATCGAACGCTCGGCCGTGAGCGCCCCGGCGAGCGCGCGGTCACCGGCCCGCAAGGCCGCTTCGATCAGCGTCAGGTCGATGACGTCGCGCTGTGCGTGGCTGCCACCGAAGCGGTTGGCGATCGCCCGGATCGGCCGGATCAGGTGCACGGCCTCTGTGTAGTTGCCCTCGCCGAACGCCTTGATTGCCAGCGTCAGCGGATGACCGACATCGCGCGTGAAAGCGGCGTTGTCGCCATTGCCGCGCATGGCCTCGCGCTGGGCATCGAGCAAGGTCCGCGCCGGGGTGTCGAGCCCGGCGCCTACGAAGGCCATCATCGCATGCGCATCGTTGAAGGCATAATCGCCGGCGCCGGCCTTGGGCCAATTGGCGGCGAGCGCCGTCCAGCGGTCACCGACATCGATGCCGCCGAGATGCAGCCGCCACAGGATTGCCGACGCATCGACCATATTCAGCGCCATCGCCGATGGCGCGCCATAGATCGGTCCGTCATAGAGCGCCAGCACCTGGTCGATCTCGCCGAGATCGTAATGGAACAGCGCTAGGTGCCACCAATTGTGCACCTGCAGGAAGCTCTCCTTTGTCCAGGCTTCGGGATTGGCGCGCATCCAGGCGATCCCGTCCCTTTGCCGGCTTTGCATTTCCATGACATGCGCGACCGCATGCTGCGCCCAGCCGTCGCGCGGCTCGATCTCGACCGCCGCGCGACCGAGCTGTTCGGCCCTGGCATAGTCGCCCATTTCCTCCAGCCCGAAGGCCTGCATTCCGAGAATAGCGTGGTAGCCCGGCATGCCGCCCTGCCATGACGGCAAGGCACGGGCGATGCGGTCACGCAGCATGCGGGCATTGCCGGTGAAGAAGTCGATCTGGTGCCCGACCTGCAGCGCCAGCGCGTCGAGGGGGGTCTCGATGGCGATATCCTCGAGGATCCTGGCGGCGTCATGCCAGCGCCCGTTGGCGAGGTGGCCAAGGGCCAAGACATGCGCCTCTTCGCGCGTCGTCGCGGCAAGCGGCAGCGCCGCCTCGTGGCAAGCCCTGGCCACCGCCGTCGCGTCGCGCTCGGTGGCGAGGCCGAAGAGATAGCCCTTGAAAACATGCGCCATGACGAAACCGGGATCCTCCGATATGGCACGGTCGACGGAGGCGACGGGATCGCCGATGAAGCACAGCAATTCACGCACGGCCTGGCCGTAGGGCGTGAATCCCGCTTCGGTGGCGCCCGAAAATGTCAGGCCGAATGCGTCCCTGATTGCCATGCAACATCCTCTGATCGACCTGGGACAAGCCCCAGACCCTTCAGGCCAAGGCGATCTTAAATCATGGGCCACGGACGTGCCAATCCATGCACTGCACAAGGTTCATGCCAGCTGCCTTTGCAGTTCATCAACCATCGAATGCAGATTAGGCTTTGTAAAAGCGAACGAATTGTGGCTTCATTGCGGCGCGGCGAAGGGCTTGTAATCGCGATCTGAGAGGGGGACGCGATGCAGCATTTTGAAATACAGCGTCCGAACGGCCGTTCGGAAAACGTCGATCAGTCGAATTCTTTGTCGTGGCGAAAGCCGCAGCAAATCCATCCATGGTTTATTAGCTTATTTGCAACTACAGCACTTGTGTTGCTGCCGAATTCCGCGGCCCTGGCGGCCTGCATTCTGGTTCCGTCGGCCGGAAACACCACCTTCACCTGCGACAGCGGCGATTCCGGCGGCAGCCTTACCGATACCAGCGGCAACAACACGCTGACCTTTCCCGCAGGCGGCACCGGGCAGGTGAGCGGCAACGTCATCTTCGGCGCCGGTATGGATCGCATCGACATGCAGTCCGGCACCATCACCGGCACGGTCGACCAGGGCGACGGCACCGATTTCTTCACCATCGGCGGCGGCACCGTCGCCGGCAATGTCCAGCAGGGCGCCGGCATCGACGATTTCAACATGAGCGGCGGCCAGATCGGATCGCTCAACCAGGGCGACGGGCTGGACACATTCACCATGACAGGCGGGCGCATCGTCGATTTCTTCGACGATGGCGACAACGCCGTGATGACCGGCGGCCGCATCGGCCGGGTCAACATGAAGCTCGACAAGAACTATTTCAACATGTCCGGCGGCACCATCGACCGCAACCTCGTCACCGGCTTTGACCAGGACACCGTCATCCTGTCGGGCGGCACGATCGGCGGCAACATCAGCGTCAGCGGCGGCAATGACAGCGTGACGATATCAGGCGGTACGGTCGGCGGCGATGTACTGATGAGCTTTGGCTCCGACAGTTTCGTCTGGAATGGCGGCGGCATCATCTATGGCGCCGTCGATCTCGGCGCCGACAACGATACCGCCAAGCTCAGCAACCTCACCAACGCCAATCTCGGCGGCACGGATGCCTTGAATGGCGGCCTCGGTACCGATGCGCTGACCTTCGACAACGTCAAGCTGGAGGGGATCAGCCGGGTCCAGAACTGGGAAAGCATCAGCGCCACCAACGACACACAGCTGATGCTCGACGGCAATCTCAAGCTCGGCGACAGTGGCACCGGCACGGGCTCGCTCAGCGTCGATGCTTCGAGCACGCTCTATGGCGGCGGCTTCAACTCGACGATCCAGGCCTTCACGGCAGGCCAGTTGGCGGAAGTGACCAATGCCGGGCGCATCGACCTGACCAACGGCGCCACGGGCGCAACCGACCGGCTGACGATTTCGGGCAATTATGTCGGCGCCGGCGGCGTGCTGCTTGTCCAGACCGAACTCGGCGACGATTCTTCCGCGTCCGACAGGCTGGTGCTTTCGGGCGGCACGGCTTCCGGCTCGACCGGCATTTCCGTGGTCAACGCCGGCGGTGCGGGTGCCGCGACCACACAGGACGGCATCATGCTCGTCCAGGCGGTCAACGGCGCCACTTCGGGCGCCTCGACCTTCGCGCTTGACGGGCCGGTCGCCGCCGGCGCCTTCGAATACTATCTTTTCAAGGGCGGCGTCAGCGCCGGCAGCGAGGAGAACTGGTATCTGCGCTCGACGCTGATAACACCGACGACGCCGGCCGCGGCGCCACCGACGGTCGAGCCCCCTCCGCCGGTGGAACCGGTGCCGCCGGCGGCCGAGCCGCCACCGCCGCCGCCCTCCGAACTGCCGCCGACCCCGCCGCCGAGCGAGGGCGACATCAACAATCCGCCGGTCGACCCGACACCGCCCGTGCAGGCCAGCGACCCGCAACCCGAACCACCGCCGCCACCACCACCGGCGCCTCCGGCGGATCCGCCACCACCACCGCCGGTGGTGCCGACCGAAGCGCCGGCGCTTCCAGTGCCGACACTGCCTGGCCCGCCGCCTGTCCAGCCGGCGCCGCCGACACCCGGAGCGACGGCGGTGCAGGCAGCCGTGATCCCGCTCTACCGCATCGAGGTGCCGGTCTATTCGGCCTTGCCGCCGGTGACCGAACACCTGGCGATGACGACGCTCGGCACCTTCCACGAACGGCGGGGTGAGCAAAGCCTGCTGTCGAACCCCGAGCTATCGCCGGTCTGGGGCCGCATCTATGGCCAGGACGCCAAGATGGGCTGGTCGGGAACGGTGTCGCCCTCCTTCGACGGCACGCTGTACGGCCTCCAGGCGGGCTTCGACGTGTTCGGCCGCGACACCGCCTCGGGCGGAATCGATCGCGCCGGCCTGTTCGTCGCCTATGCCAGCATGAAGGGCGATTTGCGCGGCCAGGCGCTGGGATGGAACGATCTGTTCGTCGGCAGCCTCGACGTCACCGGCACCAGCATCGGCGGTTACTGGACCCGGATCGGCCAAAGCGGCTGGTACCTTGACGGCGTCCTCATGGCCACCTTCTTCGGCGGCGACGCGACATCGTCGCGCGACATCGGCATCGATGTCGGCGGAACAGGCGTCACCGCTTCCCTGGAAGGCGGCTACCCAATCGCGCTGGCGCAGGGCTGGACGCTTGAGCCGCAGGCGCAACTGGTCTGGCAGCATCTGTCGCTCGACGACACCAACGACCGCTTCTCGTCGGTTTCCTTCGATACCGACGACAGCGTCAGCGGCCGGCTGGGTGCGCGGCTGCAGGGCGAGACCACCATCAACGGCGTGGCGCTGCAGCCCTACCTCAAAGCCAACATCTGGCACGATTTCGGCGGCACCAGCCATGTCAATTTCGACACCACCGACATCTCGACCGAGGGCCGGTCGACCTCCTTCGAGTTCGGCGGCGGCGTGGTCGCTGAGGTGACCGACAAGGTCAGCCTCTTTGCCACCGGCGACTACACGACCAATCTGGGCGGCGACAAGCGCCGCATCCTCGAGGGCAATGTGGGTATCAGCGTCAAATGGTGAGGCCCTCGGGGCCTCACCTGCGTCCCCGTCGGGACATCAATTACCCGAACGCATCGCCACCGTGGCGATGCCGGAGCCGACCAGCAGCGTGCCGCCGGTGCGGTTGAAGATGCGGATCGCCTTGGGATTGCGCACGACGTTTCGGGCGCGGGCCGCAATCAGCGCATAGCCGAAGGCATTGGCGAAGGCGAGCGCCAGGAAAGTCGTCTCGAAGATCAGCATCTGCGCCCAGAAATCGGCGTGCCGGTCGAGGAACTGCGGCAGGAAGGCGACGAAGAAAGTGATGCTTTTCGGGTTGAGCGCGGTGACCAGCCAGGCATGCGCCATCATCTTGGCCGAAGACACCGCGTCGGTGCGCGGCTCGGCTTTCAGCGCGCCGCCGGCGCGGAACAGTTTCACGCCGAGATAGATCAGATAGCCGGCCCCGATCAGCTTCAGCATGGTGAAGACGGTTGCCGAAGCGGCGAGCAGCGCGCCGATGCCGAGCATCGACAAGGTCATGGCGGTGAAATCGCCGAGCGCCACGCCAACCGCCATCGGCAAAGCGGTGCGCCAGCCCTGGCCCAGCGCATAGGACACGACCAGCAGGATGGTCGGACCCGGAATGATGAGCAGGATGGTCGACGCGGCGGCGAAAGCGGCCCAGTTCTCGAAGGACATGTCTGTCTCCCTTGGGTTAAGGAGAAGGATAAATCCTCAGCCTAGGGGCAATGTAAAGAGGCCTGATTTTTGTTTTTACGAACATTCGGGCGGAAGACCGCCACGCACTTTCCCTGGAATTGCCGTGCTATCAATTGCGCCAAAGGCAGGTCGGCGTCAGTTCGCGCCGCCCAGCGTGCTCACGATATCGGCCAGGCTGACATCGGCACCGAGAACCAAGGCGGCCGCGACAATGGCAGCGGCAACAAGCGTGATGTCGGTTTTTAGCGTCTTGCACATGCAGGCCCCTCGCTGACCGCCTGATGCGTAGGAAAGGCCGGCGCCGGGATTATGACCCGACCTGGGTCTTTTTATGTAGCAACGTCCGGTTGCCAGTTCATTCGGGACGGCCCGATGCCGCCATGCCAGGCGCAAATGCAGGCAGAGCAAGGCATTCACGCTTTATCAACCATGAATGAGGAAAATGCCCGCTATCCGGCCGGACCGTGCTTCCCGCCGACAGCGTAGGGTTTGGGTATATGCGTGAGTTGCCGCAAGGTCCGACGCCGCCACGAAACGGCGACGCAATCGAAACCGATCGTCATCTTTCCCGCCGCGCCGTCCTGTCCGGGGCAGGCGCGCTGGCGCTGGTCGGTGCGGCCGGCTGCTCGACTTCCGGCGGTGGCATGCCGGCGCTCGAACTCGACAATACGGTCACCGGTTCCGTACCGCCGATGCGGCCGGCAATCAGCGTCGACAGGAACATCACCAGCCCCGACCTGATGTACGCCTCTTTGACGGACAATGGTTTCAACGTGCCTGAAGTGCCTTATCTCAAGGTCAAGCCGGAATTCCGCCGCCAGATTGTCGTCGACACGACCGGCGAGGCGCCCGGAACCATCGTCGTCCATCTCAAGGAGCGCATGCTCTATCTCGTCCAGCCGGGCGGCGACGCCATCCGCTACGGCGTCGGCATCGGCAAGGACGGCTTCCGCTGGTCCGGCCGCGCCAACATCCAGTATGGCCGGGAATGGCCGACGTGGACGCCGCCGCCGGAGATGATCCAGCGCAAGCCCGAACTGGTGAAGTGGCAGGGCGGCCAGCCCGGCGGCCTCACCAATCCGCTCGGCGCGCGCGCGCTCTACATCTACCAGGACGGCAGGGACACCGGCTACCGCATCCACGGCTCGCCCGAATGGTGGAGCATCGGCCAGGCAATGTCGTCGGGCTGCGTGCGCCTGATCAACCAGGACATCATCGACCTCTACAGCCGCGTTTCGAAGAAAAACCCGGTCGTCGTCATCTGATTGTTTGGGCGGCCTACGCTGCCGCTTCCATCTTCCTGTTCGAGCATGAACTTTTGCCGAAAACCCGTTTCCACTTTTCGGGATCATGCTCGCGACTCTCCCGTTGCGTGATGCGGCAAGACAGGCCAAGGTGCCTTGAAAACCATCGCTCGGGAGACGTCAGGAATGGCCGGAACTTTTGTCATCGCGCAAGGCGGCGGCCCGACCGCCGTCATCAACCAGACGGTGGTCGGCGCCACGCTGGAGATCCGCAAGCGGCATCCGGGCGCCAAGGTCCTGGGCTCCATCCATGGCGTGCGCGGCATTCGCAACGGCAATTATGTCGACCTTTCGGCCATCCCCGAGGATCGGCTGCGGCTGATCGCCGGAACGCCAAGCGCGGCACTCGGCTCGACGCGCGACAAACCGGATGCGGCCTATTGCGACGTCATCCTCAACGGCCTGAAGAAGGCCGGCGCCGACGCCTTCATCTATATCGGCGGCAACGACACGTCGGGCACACAGCAGATCCTGACCGACGCCGCCGGCGGCTCGATCGCTTTCGTCCATGCGCCGAAGACCATCGACAATGATCTGGAGGAGAACGACCATACGCCGGGATTCATCTCGGCGGCCGAGTTCGTTGCCGGCGCCTTCCTCTCGGTCGATCTCGATTTCCGCGCGTTGCCCGGCATCTATGTCGGCATCGTGATGGGCCGGCATGCCGGTTTTCTCACCGCAGCGGCGGCCGCCTGGCAGCTCGATCCCGACAGCGGCCCGCATCTGGTGTACGTGCCGGAGCGGCCATTCTCGGCCGCGGGCTTCATCGATGATGTGCGTGCCACGCTCGACCGCCACAAGCGCTGCATCGTCGCCGTGTCGGAAGGGGTGAGCACCGCCGACGGCAAGGCGCTGGTCGAAAGCCTGGTACCGCCGGACAAGCTGGAGCGCGACGCGCATGGCAACGTCAAATTGTCGGGCAGCGACCTGCCGGCAGCCCTCGAGCGCGCATTGGCCGAAGGCCTGCCGGGCAAGCGGGCCCGCGTCGACGCGCTCGGCTATATGCCGCGCGGCTACGTCGGCGCCATCAGCGCCGTCGACGCACAAGAGGCGTTCGATGCCGGCGCCTTCGCCGTGTCCGTCGCCGAACAGGGCGGCGGCTCCGTGGCGCTGCAATATGACGGCGCAAAGACCGTTCTGAAGAAGGTGCCGCTGAAGAACGTCGCCGGCAAGACCCGTCACATGCCTGACGATTTCATGAAGCCCGACGTCAACCAGTTGTCCGAGGCCGGCATGGCCTATCTCAAGCGGCTGGTGCCGGAAAAGTACAAGGTCGGGAAGCCTTTCGTTTAATGGAGTGGTTCAGCAAGAGCATTGTCGACGACAGGACGACGATGCTGACCGAGCCGTTCGTGCATGACTATGTGCGCGCCAACATCTGGCATCTGCGAGGCCGCGACGCCGACCTCCTGGTCGACACCGGCATGGGTATCTGCCCGCTGGCGCCGCAGATCGAGACGCCGCAGGGCAAGCCGCTGCTGGTCGTCGCCACCCACATCCATCTCGACCATGTCGGCTCGCTGCATGAATTTCCGTGGCGGGCCGGGCCGAGGATGAGCGCCGCGCAGTTCGAGAGCATGGATGAGGCGGCGACCTATGCCTACATGTTCCATGATCTCGAAGGCGCCGTGTCGAAATTGCCGGCGCCAGGCTGGAAGGCCGCCGACTACAAGATCCCCTCGGCACCGCTGACGCGGACGCTTGACGAGGGCGACGTGGTCGATCTCGGCGACCGGCAATTCCGCGTGCTGCACCTGCCCGGGCATTCGCCGGATTCGATCGCGCTTTTCGACGAGGCCGACGGACTGTTCTTCAGCGGCGATGCCATCTACGACGACACGCTGATCGACTCGCTGCCGGATTCCGATCGGGCCGCCTATGCCAGCACCATGCAGCGCCTGCTCGACCTGCCGATCCGCATCGGCCATGGCGGCCACGGACCGAGCTTCGACGGCAAGCGGATGCGCGAGATTGCGACCGACTATCTGCATCGGCATGACAATCCGTAAGCGCTCCCTGAATTAAATCTTCGTAAGGTCGGCCAAAAATCCTAATTCGGGCCGATCGGCACCCTAAATACCTCGGTGTCGCTCCGGCCGGCCGCCATGTACGGCGAGACAGGCAGTTCGGCCGTCGACACGCCGGTGGACGCTTCTCCCAAGGTGCCCGCGGCGCTGGATCAACTCTCGCCCGGACAGAACGACCATGTCACCTCTTGGTATTCTTCGCAGACATCGCGTCGCCGCCCTGCTGGGCGCTGCGCTGATTATCTCCCCTGTCGTCGTCTCGTTTGCCCAAAGCGGCGGCAACGCCGGCCTGAGCAACGCCGTTGCGACGACCCAGACCCCAATCGTGGGGATCAAGGCGCCGAACGGCTCGTTCGCGCCGGTCGTGGCCACCACCAAGCCGGCCGTAGTGACGGTCACAACGGTCATGAAGGCACAGGCTGAAACCATGGGCGAAACCTCGCCTTTCGACGGCGGTTCGCCTTTCGACGACTATTTCCGCCAGTTCTTCGGCAATCAGGGCGCCCCAATGCCCAAGACGCCGCCGCAGCAGGCACCGCGCCAGGAAGCCCTCGGTTCCGGCTTCATCGTCGGCACAGACGGCACCATCGTCACCAACAATCACGTCGTCGACGGCGCCTCTTCGATCAAGGTGACGCTCGACGACGGCACCGAACTTCCCGCCAAGCTTGTCGGCCGCGACGCCAAGAACGACCTTGCGGTGCTCAAGATCAAGGCCGACAAGCCGCTGCCGACCGTCAAATGGGGCGATTCCGACAAGCTGATGACCGGCGACCAGGTGCTGGCGATCGGCAACCCGTTCGGCATCGGCACCACGGTGACCGCCGGCATCGTTTCGGCACGCGGCCGTGACCTGCACAGCGGGCCGTTCGACGATTTCATCCAGATCGACGCGCCGATCAACCATGGCAATTCCGGTGGCCCGCTTGTGGATGTGAACGGCAACGTCGTCGGCATCAACACGGCGATCTATTCGCCCAATGGCGGCAGCGTCGGCGTCGGCTTCGCCATTCCGTCCGACCAGGCCCAGAAGGTGGTCGCCAAGCTGATGAAGGGCGGCAACATCGAATACGGCTATCTCGGCGTCGAGATCCAGCCGGTGACCCCGGACGTGGCTGCCGCCGTAGGGCTCGATCATGCAGGCGGCGCACTGGTCTCGCAGGTCAATGACGGCTCGCCGGCGGCCAAGGCCGGCATCGAAACCGGCGACGTCATCACCGGCTTCGCCGGCCAGGACGTGAAAGACCCCAAGGACCTGTCGCGGGCCGTCGCGGACGTCTCGCCGGGCGCCAAGGAAACGCTTGATGTCTGGCGCAAGGGCAAGGCCATGCAGATTTCCGTCAACGTCGGGCAAAACAGCGACGATGTGAAGACGGCATCGGCCGGTGACTCCGGCGCGCCGAACGCCGAGCAGGGCGCGCGCGCACCCGCGATCGGCCTCGGCCTGCTGGACATCACGCCCGACATTCGCCAGCAGCTGAACCTCGCCGACGACGAGCGCGGCGCGGTGGTCGCCAGCGTCAATCCCGACAAGGCGGCGGCCGCCGCCGGCGTCCAACCCGGCGATATCATCGTCGCCGTCAACCAGGCTCCGGTGAAGAGTGCCAGGCAGGTCACGCAGGCGATCGCGCAGGCGAGCAAATCGGGCCGCAAGTCGGTGCTGCTTTTGGTCGAACGCGACGGCAGCCAGATCTATGTCGCGGTGCCGTTCGCCAATGGCTGAGCCGCGATGCGGATGAAATGAATGCCGTGTGGCGGGGTTGTCGGTGACAGGCCCGCCACATTTCCTGGAACTGCTTTAAAGTTTGCGCAGCGCCACTTCCTCGACCAGATGGTCGGCGCCCTTGCGCAGGATGAGGTCGGCGCGGGCGCGGGTCGGCAGGATGTTCTCGCGCAAATTCTTCAGATTGATGTTGGACCACAGGCCTTCGGCGATGGCGCGTGCCGCTTCCTCCGAAAGCTGCGAGTAGCGGTGGAAGAAGGAGTCCGGATTGCGGAAGGCGGTCTCGCGCAGCCGCATGAAGCGCGAGATGTACCATTCGTGGATCAGCTTCTCGTCGGCATCGATATAGATGGCGAAGTCGAAAAAGTCGGACAGGAAGGGCACGATCTTGCCGTCCTGCGGCAACTTGCCCGGCTGCAGGACATTGATGCCTTCGAAGATCAGAATGTCGGGCCGGTCGATGGTGACGAACTCGCCGGGAATGACGTCATAGGTGAGGTGGGAATAGACCGGCGCGCGGACATCCGGCAGCGCCGACTTGATGCCCGAGAGGAAACGCAGCAGCGCGCCGACGTCGTAACTGTCGGGAAAGCCCTTGCGTTCCATCAGGTTCTCGCGGCGCAGCACCTCATTGGGCAGCAGGAAACCGTCGGTGGTGATAAGATCGACCTTGGGGCTCGACGGCCAGCGCGCCAGAAGCTCCTTCAGCACGCGTGCGGTGGTCGATTTGCCGACGGCGACGGAGCCCGCGATGCCGATGATGAACGGCGTCTTGACGATGTCGACGGCGTTGAAGAAGGCCTGGCGCTGCCGGAACAAGAGCTGGCTCGCCTCGACATGGGCGGACAGAAGCCGCGACAACGACAGATAGATGCGCTTGACCTCCTCAAGGTCGACCGGATCGTTGAGCGAACGCAGGCGGCGGAACTCGTCCTCGCTCAGCGTCAGTGGCGTGTCGGCGCGGAATTGCGACCATTGCTCGGCCGAGAAGAAGCGAAAGGGGGAATATTTCTCGGTTGGCGCGAGCTGATCCATCGAGATTCCTGCCCTCCCTCGCGGTCAGCCCTTGGGCCGTGACGCCTTCTCGGCGATGCCCGAACGCCCGGTGCGGCTTTCAAGCTCCTTGAGCACGTCGCTCAGCGGAACACCCGAGAGGCCGAGGACGACGAGCCAATGATATATAAGATCGGCACTTTCGGAAACGAGCCCCTGTCTGTCGCCCTTGACGGCGGCAATCACCGTCTCGACCGCCTCCTCGCCGAGTTTCTGGGCGGCCTTGTCGATACCGCGCGCGAACAGTTTCGCTGTCCAGGAATCCGGGTCGCCGGAATGGGCGCGGTCCCTGATGGTTGTCTCCAGATCGGAGAACGAAAATTCAGCCATGGCGCCTGGGGCCCTTTTCTTAGCCGGAACAGCCTCTAGGGCCGATCGCCCGAGGAGTCCAGCCGCATCGGCAGCCCCGCGGCGGCCATATGCGCCTTGGCCTGGGCGATCGTGTAGGTGCCGAAATGGAAGATCGAGGCCGCCAGCACCGCGCCGGCATGGCCGTCGCGAATGCCTTCGACCAGGTGATCCAGCGTGCCAACGCCGCCCGAAGCGATGACCGGCGCGCGCACCGCATCAGCGATCGCACGTGTCAGCGCGATGTCGTAGCCGGCCTGGGTGCCGTCGCGGTCCATCGAGGTCAACAGGATCTCGCCGGCGCCTCGATCGACCATTTGACGCGCGAATTCGACCGCGTCGATGCCGGTCTTCTCGCGCCCGCCATGGGTGAAGATCTCCCAGCGGTCGGCCTCGCCGATACCGGACACTTTCTTGGCGTCGATGGCGACAACGATGCACTGGTTGCCGAACTTGTCGGCGGCTTCGGCGACGAAATCCGGGTTCTTCACCGCCGCCGTATTGATCGACACCTTGTCGGCGCCGGCCAGAAGCAGCTTCCTGATGTCGGCGACCTGGCGCACGCCGCCGCCGACGGTCAGCGGCATGAAGCACTGCTCGGCGGTGCAGGCGATGACATCGAAGATGGTTTCACGGTTGTCGGACGAGGCGGTGATGTCGAGAAAGCAGAGCTCGTCGGCACCGGCGGCGTCATAGGCCTTGGCCGCCTCGACCGGATCGCCGGCATCGATGAGGTCGACGAAGTTGACGCCCTTGACGACGCGGCCGTCCTTGACGTCGAGACATGGGATGACACGGGCTTTCAGCATCAGCGGCCCTCTATAGTGGCGATGAGATCGTTGAGCAGCTCGCCGACCAGCGGCGGGACGTCGCCCTGCGCGTCGAAGGCCGGATCGTAGGCGGAAATAGTGATGCCGACGACCGGAATGGCAAGGGCCATGGCGCAGGCCGCGTCGCGCAATTGTTCCGGGCTTGGCCCGCCTGACGTTGCGTAGCGGTTGGCCTGCAACTCCTTGGGGTCGTGCACGTCGAGGTCGAGATGCATGTGCACGCTTTTGGCGCCTGCAGCCCTCAGTTTCGCGGTTGCCGGCCCCACGCCTGGACATTCGGTGCGGATCACCGGCAAGGTCTTGAGGAGCCCTTCCTCGGCCGGATCGAGATCGCGGGCATTGAGGAGCACGCAGCGCGAGGGATCGATCGGCTTGAAGCCTGGAATGGCCGCTGCCATCGGGCGCCAGCACAGGCCAAGCACGGTCGCCAGCGCCATGCCGTCGAGAAAGCCGTAGACGGAGGTCTCGGGCGTGTTGAGGTCGCCATGCTGGTCGGCCCAGATGATCGCATCGGCGCCCGCGCCGGCGACCGCACCGGCCGATGTCAGGCAGTTTCCAGCGAGCACGATGGGGAACCGTCCCCTGTCGATGGCAATGCGGACCTCGCCAGAGACGGCGTTGCAGACGGCGAAACCGGTGGCGATCTCGCGTTCCTGGTCGTCACCGACCCTGCCGATATCCGCGACCGCGACCTCGTGGCCGGCAATGGTCAGGGCGTCGACCAGGCCGCCTGCGATCAGCGCGTCCGGGCCCTGGCCCATGCCGCCGTGATAGTGGCCGCTGTCATAGGAGGCCAGGATGAGGGTGATTTTCACGATTTCGCCTCCGCCGCGGGCCGGCCCTGCAGGATCGCCAGCGCCTCGGCCGGATCGATGCGGCCGTCATAGAGCGCGCGGCCGGAAATTGCGCCTTCGAGCTTCCGTGCATCGGGCATCGTCATGCGCACGATGTCGGCGATCGAGGCGAGGCCGCCCGAAGCGATGACCGGGATCGACACGGCCTCGGCGAGGTCGATGGTAGCGTCCCAGTTGATGCCGGTCAGCACGCCGTCGCGATCGATGTCGGTGTAGATGATGGCGGCCACACCGGCGCCCTCGAATTTCCTCGCCAGTTCGACGACGCCGAGGCTCGACGCCTCGGCCCAGCCCTCGACGGCCACCTTGCCGCCCTTCGCGTCGATGCCGACGGCGACCTTGCCCGGGAAAGCCTTGCAGGCCTGCCTGACCAGATCGGGATCGCGCACCGCCACCGTGCCGAGGATGACGCGGGCTAGCCCCCGGTCGAGCCAGTCCTCGATCTGCGCCAGCGTGCGGATGCCGCCGCCGAGCTGCACCGGGTTCTTCGTCGCCTTGAGGATGGCGCCGACCGCCGCGCTGTTGACGCTCTGGCCCTGGAAGGCGCCGTTGAGGTCGACGACGTGCAGCCATTCGAAACCCTGGTCCTCGAAGGCTTTTGCCTGCGCGGCGGGATCATCGTTGTAGATGGTCGCGGTCGCCATATCGCCCTGCTTCAGGCGCACGCATTGGCCGTCCTTGAGGTCGATGGCAGGAAACAGGATCACGATTGAGGCGCCTTCTCGCTCATGCTCTAGGGCCTCCAGCGCAGGAAATTGGTGATCAGCGCCAGGCCGAGCGCCTGGCTCTTTTCGGGATGGAACTGCGTGCCAACGAGATTGTCGCGGGCGACGGTCGCCGTCACCGGACCACCATAGTCGGCGACGGCCACAACCTCGTCCGGCTTTTTCGCGTCGAGATGGTAGGAATGGACGAAATAGGCGTGCAGCCCGTCTGGTCCGGTCGGGATGCCGGTAAACAGCGGGTGCTGACGCCTGAGCTCGATCGTGTTCCAGCCGATCTGCGGGATTTTCAGCGCGGGATCAGTGGGTGTGATCTCCTTGACGTCGCCTGATATCCAGCCGAAGCCATGGGTGACGGTCTTTTCCAGGCCGCGCTCAGACATCAGCTGCATGCCGACGCAGATGCCGAGGAAGGGCCGGCCCTTGGCGATCGCGACGTCCTCGACCGCCTCCCACATGCCGTCGACGGCACGCAGGCCGGCCGCGCAGTCGGCATAGGCGCCGACGCCGGGCAGGACGATGCGGTCGGCGCTGCGCACCCGGTCGGCATCGGCCGTCAGGTCGATCTCGGCCGATATGCCGGCTTCGCGCGCGGCACGCTCGAAGGCCTTGGTGGCCGAGCGCAGATTGCCCGAGCCGTAGTCGATGATTGCTACCCGCATGTCACTGCCGTCCCGGTATGTGGGTCAGGCCCAGCGCCATGCCCGGCTGCGCCGGGCGCGCCAGGGCGGCATCGGGGACGATGCGCGGCGGCGGCGTGATTTCCTCAGCGTGCCCCTCGACCTCCAGCGCATAGCGGATGTCGGCATCGTCGAGCCGGCCGGCCTGAACCACGCCCCATTCATGCCAGCCGCGCCGGCGAAGGGCCGCGATGCGCAACCCCTGCCCTTCCAGGCCGACATAGAACGAAACCAGGAGCGACAGCAGCGAACTTGCCAATCCAAGGCCAAGGTTTTCCCCTGCCATCGAAAGCAGGCCCATGACGACGAAGGCAAGTCCGGCCTCGATCCACAGCCGGTGCCAGGCGAGCCATAGCGGCGGTACCAGCAGGCCGAGCCAGGTGAAGCCGTCGCGGATCAAGGCCGTTGCATCGACCTTCTCGCTGCGGCCGGGCGGTTGCATCACAACATAGGTGGCCATGGCCTATCCCTTCAACGATCCCTTGGTGGAGGGAACCGCGTCCGGCTGGCGCGGGTCGGGCTCGAGTGCGGCACGCAGCGCACGCGCCACCGCCTTGAAGCAGGTCTCGGCGATGTGGTGGTTGTTGGCGCCGTAATGGTTGGTGACATGCAGCGTGATGCCGGCATTCTGGGCCAGCGCCTGGAAGAATTCCCGCACCAGCTCGGTGTCGAAGGTGCCGATCTTGGGCGACGAGAAAGATACGTTCCAGACCAGGAACGGCCGGCCGGACACGTCGATCGCCGCGCGCGTCAGCGTCTCGTCCATGGCAAGGTCGATCGAGGCATAGCGCATGATGCCGCGCCGCTCGCCCAGTGCCTTGGTCAAGGCCTGGCCGAGCGCGATGCCGGTGTCCTCGACCGTGTGGTGGTCGTCTATGTGCAGGTCGCCCTTGGCCGTCACCCTCATGTCGATCAGCGAATGGCGCGAAAGCTGGTCGAGCATATGGTCGAAGAAGCCGACGCCCGTGGCGATATCGGATTTGCCCGAACCGTCGACATGGACCGACACCGAGATGTCGGTTTCCTTGGTCTTGCGGCTGGCTTCGGCGGAACGGGGCGCCATGACCTTGTCCTTGTCTCAGGGTTTCAAAGCTCCGCGGACGAGCTTCGAACATTCACCGGCTTGAAAACGAAAGCCTTCTATCAGCATGATCCGGCGATTGCCAGTTGCCTCGGACAGAGGTATCGGCCTTGCCGGAGGAGCGATTTGCAATCATTGGTCCCATGCATACATATGGCCGATAAAATCACTCGTACCGCGCCAATCGCCTTTTGGGATCGCGCGAATCGGAGCCAATAAATGTCTGATAATCTGACCATGCACGCCACGACCATCGTGACGGTGCGCAAGGGCAACAAGGTGGTGATCGCCGGCGACGGCCAGGTCAGCCTTGGCCAGACCATCATGAAGGGCAATGCCCGCAAGGTCCGCCGCATCGGCAAGGGGGGCAATGTGATCGCCGGTTTCGCCGGCGCTACCGCCGATGCCTTCACGCTGCTGGAACGGCTGGAAGCCAAGCTCGAACAATATCCCGACCAGCTGACGCGCGCCTGCGTCGAACTCGCCAAGGACTGGCGCACCGACCGCTATCTGCGCCGGCTGGAAGCGATGATGCTGGTGGCCGACAAGTCGGTCTCGCTGGCGCTGACCGGCACCGGCGACGTGCTCGAACCCGAACATGGCGTCATGGCCATCGGTTCGGGCGGCAATTACGCGCTGGCCGCGGCGCGGGCGCTGATGGACTCCGACAAGGATGCCGAGGAGATCGCCCGCAAGGCGATGCAGATCGCCTCCGACATCTGCGTCTACACCAACAACAACTTCGTCGTCGAAACGCTCGATGCCGCTTGAGCAGGCCGTGCTCTACGATTTTCGGCCGGTGACGGAAAAAGACCTGCCGATGATCGCCGGCTGGCTTGCCGAACCGCATGTCGCGGAATGGTGGAACGACCCCGAGACGGAAATCGCCGAGATTCGCGATCATATCGACTCGATTTCGGTCGAGCCGCTGATCGTCGAACTCGACGGCAAACCGATCGCCTATCTGCAGAGCTACGACCCGCATCTGGAAGACGACCACCCCTATGCCGACCAGCCGTTCGGCACGCTCGGCATCGACCTGTCGATCGGCCCGCCGGAACTGGTCGGCCTCGGTCACGGCTCGGCGATCGTGCGGCAATTCGTCGAGCAGCTGTTCGAGGAAGGCGTGCCGCGCGTCATCATCGACCCCGACCCGGGCAATGCTCGGGCCATCCGGGCCTATGAAAAGGCTGGCTTTGTTGCCTTTGACACCAGAACATCGGAGTTCGGCCCGGCGTTGATGATGGCGCGCGACGCGCCGCAGGAGCCCGATTGATCAGCGCCGAAACACTCGACAAAGCAGTCGCGAAAGGTTTGATCTCGCAAACCCTGCGCGATCAGTTGGAGGCCATGGAACGCGCGGGCGCTCTCGCCCCGGCCGGGCGCGCCGATGACGAGGGTGACGAGGAAAACCTGCGCTTGGTCGGCGGCGGGAACGATCTGTTCGTCACCGTGGGAACCGTTCTGCTTAGCGCCGGCTTCTTCTTTGTCCTCACCACCTTGCTTCCAGGCCAGACATTCGGGATCGCTGGCATCCTCGCGGTTTTCGCCTGGGGGCTCGCCGAAATTGTCACGCGTCAGCACCGGATGAAACTATCGTCGTCCGTGCTTGCCCTGATTTTCATGGCCGCCATGCTGGTCGCTCTGGCGCTACGAGTGGAGGCCAGCTTCGGCATACGCAAGCCGGAGACGATCTGGCAGCTATTGGCGTTGCGCCAGACGGCGTCCCGGGCCGGATATCTGTTCCTGGGCGGAGGAATAATTGCGGCGGCGATCTATTTCTGGCGCTTTCGCGTCCCCATCATTGCCGGGGCTATCGCCATCGCCTTCACACTGCTTGCCTTCCTGCAAACGGCGATAATCCTGTATGATAGCGTGACAACGGGCGCGATTGCGCCGCCACGCCTTGAGGATGTTCCCGAACTACTCCGCGCGGCCCTCTACATGCCGCTGGTCTGCGGCCTGATCGTGTTCGCGACGGGTGTGGCTTTTGACATTTACGACAGGGATCGACGCAAGATCTGGTCCGATTGCGCCTTCTGGCTGCATGTCGTCTCGGCGCCTATGCTGGTGCATCCGCTCTTTATCATGGCAACCGGGCAGAACGTCGTATTCGGACATATCGCGCCGGACGCCAATGCAACCATCATGCTGGCGGTCCTGATCCTCGGCTTCCTCTATGTCGCGCTCGCCATAGACCGCCGTTCGCTTCTGGTTCCCACATTGGCTTACTTCGGCTCGCTGGTTATCTATTATCTGGTGAATTCAGCCTCCGATTCGACGGGTATCCCGCCTTTTGCCTTGATCCTGGTCGTTGTCGGCGCGCTCATTATTCTGTTCGGAGCTGGCTGGCAGCGTATCCGGCGGATTGTCGTCAAACCCACTTTGCCGGCGGCCGTGATCCGTCGGCTACCGCCGCTGAAGGCGTGACGGGCTTGGTGGTGGTCGAGACAGCGACGCGGAAGAGGGACAATAGGGCATGATCGCATCCGTCGAGGACAAAGAGCTCTCGGCCTACGAAAACAGCTGGCGGATGGGGCTGCTGATCGTGCTTGGCCTGGTCATCGTCCAGGCCGTCACGCTCTACCTGATGGGCCGGACACCGATCTGCACCTGCGGCTATGTCAAACTGTGGCACGGCGTGGTGAACAGCTCCGAGAATTCCCAGCACATTTCCGACTGGTACACTTTCTCGCACATCATCCACGGCTTCCTGTTCTATGCCCTGGCGAGGTTCCTCTTTCCGCGTTCGCCGATCGGCTTGCGGCTGGCCTTCGCCGTCCTCATCGAGGGCGGCTGGGAATTGCTGGAGAACAGCCCGTTCATCATCGACCGCTACCGCGCCGGCACCATCTCGCTCGACTATTATGGCGACAGCATCATCAATTCGGTGTCCGACACACTGGCCATGGTGCTGGGATTTGTGATGGCGCGAAGGCTACCTATATGGGTGATCGTCAGCCTCGCCATCCTCTTCGAACTGGGTACCGGCTATCTTATCCGGGACAATCTGACACTCAACGTGATCATGCTGCTGCATCCGTTCGAGGCCATCAAGCAGTGGCAAAGTGGAATTTAGTGATATGAGCACATTCTCCCCCCGCGAAATCGTTTCGGAACTCGACCGCTTCATCATCGGCCAGAAGGACGCCAAACGCGCCGTGGCCATCGCCTTGCGCAACCGCTGGCGCCGCCAGCAGCTGGAAGGCCAGATGCGCGAAGAGGTGATGCCGAAGAACATCCTGATGATCGGCCCGACCGGCGTCGGCAAGACCGAGATCTCGCGCCGCCTGGCGCGGCTGGCCGGCGCGCCCTTCGTCAAGGTCGAGGCGACCAAGTTCACCGAGGTCGGCTATGTCGGCCGTGACGTCGAGCAGATCATCCGTGACCTCGTCGAGATCGCCATCGGGCTCGTCCGCGAAAAGATGCGCGAGGACGTCAAGGCGCGCGCCCACATCAATGCCGAGGAACGCGTTCTGGAAGCGCTGGTCGGCAAGACCGCCAGCCCAGCGACGCGCGACTCTTTCCGCAAGAAGCTGCGCGACGGCGAACTGGACGACAAGGAAATCGAGATCGAAGTGGCCGACACCGGCAATGGCGGCATGCCCGGCTTCGAGATTCCCGGCATGCCGGGCGCCAATATCGGCGTGCTGAACATCAACGACATGCTGTCGAAGGCGATGGGCGGCAAGAAGACCAAGCTGCGCAAGACGACGGTAAAGGAATCCTACGATCTCCTGGTCAGCGACGAGTCCGACAAGCTGCTCGACCAGGACGAGGTGGTGCGCCGGGCGCTCGATGCCGCGGAAAACGACGGGATCGTCTTCCTCGACGAAATCGACAAGATCGCCGCCAGGTCCGACATTTCCGGCGGCCCTTCGCGCGAAGGCGTGCAGCGCGACCTGCTGCCGCTGGTCGAGGGCACCACGGTGGCGACCAAATACGGGCCGTTGAAGACGGATCACATCCTGTTCATCGCCTCGGGCGCGTTCCACGTCTCGAAGCCATCCGACCTGTTGCCGGAATTGCAGGGCCGCCTGCCGATTCGCGTAGAACTGCGCGCCTTGGAGAAGCAAGATTTCGTCCGCATCCTGACCGAGACGGAAGCGAGCCTGATCAAGCAATATATCGCGCTGATGAAGACCGAGGGTGTCGACCTGACCTTCACCGACGACGCCATCGATTCGCTGGCCGGCATTGCCGTCGACCTCAATGACAGCGTCGAGAACATCGGCGCCCGGCGGCTGCAGACGGTGATGGAGCGGGTGCTGGACGAAATTTCGTATGACGCGCCAGACCGCAACGGCACGTCGGTCACGATCGACGCCGCCTATGTGGAAAAGCATGTCGGCGACCTGTCGCGAAACACAGATTTGTCGCGATTCATCCTTTAAAGCACGGCACCGGTTGATCCGGCGCCGGTTCAGGCAGCCGGCAGAACAATCATGTGTGGCCAGATGGTACCATCTGGCCACCTTTCGACTTGCCGGGTGAAGGGGCTCTCGACTCGACCCAGAGCACTACCCTAGTTTGCGCGGCAATACCTCTAGGCGGCGGCGCATGAAAAAATTCATCCCAATCATTCTCGGCTTGATGCTGGCGGCGACGCTGTTGGCGGCTGAAGCAGCGACACTCGTGCCGCCGGGAAACCGCAATGCCGAGCAGCCCGACATTCCCGGCGCCTCGAGCCGACGCACGCAGGCGACCAACACCACCTTCCAGGCCAAATACCGCAAGGTCTATGCCTTGCTGCAGAACGACCCCGATCTGCGCGGCAAGATCAAGAAGGCTGCCGCCGCCTATGGCATCGATCCGATGCATATCGTCGGCGCCATCGTCGGCGAACACACCTACAATGTCGACGCCTACGACCGGCTGCAGACCTATTACGTCAAGGCGATCTCCTATCTCTCCAGCAAGCTGTCCTTCGCCTATGACGGCGAGGACATCACCGATTTCGTGCAGCGGCCGGAATTCAAGAAATGCGCAGGGATGTCAGACAGCTACGACCTCTGGGAATGCCGCGAGCAGGTGTGGAACCATGCGTTTCGCGGCAAGAACGTCGGCGGCGAGGACTTTCCCGACGACCGATTCGGCGCCACCTTCTTCCAGCCCTATTATGCCGGCCAGACTTTTGGGCTCGGCCAGCTCAACCCGCTGACCGCACTGCAGATGAGCGATCTCGTGCACAAGGTGTCAGGCCTGCCGAAGCTCGATGTCGGCGATCCCAATTCGGTCTACAAGACCATCATGGATCCGGACCTGACGCTGCCTTATGTCGCCGCGACGATCAGGAAATCGATCGATGCCTATAAGAGCATTGCCGGCTTCGACATTTCGGGCAATCCGGGTCTGACCGCGACACTCTACAATGTCGGCAATCCAGAGCAGCGCGCCGAAGCGCTGAAAGCGGAAAACGGCAGGCGTCGCGCCGCAGGCGAGCCGGAAAAACTGCCTGAGGAGAATTATTACGGCTGGCTGGTCAACGACAAGCTGCCGGAACTGAAGGCGCTGTTCTAGATCGTTTCACGCCGCCAGCAGCGACTTCAGCTTGACGGCCTGTGATCCCAGTGCTTCCGGTGCCGGGCTGGCGCGCTTGCCGATCAGCATTTCGGCCAGCCGGATGTCGCGGGCGACCGCATTGCCTGGGCCGATGCCGCTGGCCGCCACGAGCCGGCCGTCCTCATCCAGATGGAACAGGATGAAGGCGCCTTCACCGAGATCGCGTCGCACCGTGCCGCTGCCTTCGTCCGAAAGCCCTGCGATCTGCAAGGTGAGCCCATACTGATCCGACCAGAACCACGGCACAGCCGCATGCGCCTCGCCGGCGCCGAGCATATTCCTTGCCGCCAGCGCACCTTGCTCCTGCGCATTGCGCCAGGCTTCGAGCCGCACACGGCGGCCGCCGTAGACTGCAAGCGGGAACGAACAGCAGTCGCCGGCAGCGAAGATGTCGGGATCACTGCTGCGCAGCTCGGCATCGACCGCAATGCCGTTGTCGATGGTCAGGCCGGCTTCGGCTGCGAGCCCGGTCACCGGCACCGCGCCGATGCCGATAATGACGAGGTCGGCTGATATTTCGCGCCCGCCGGCGAGCGTCACGCGCACCTCCTTGCCGTCGTCGGCGATGGAGGCGATGCCATCGCCGCACAGTATGTCGACGCCTTCGGCGATGTGCGCCTGATGGATGATTTCGGCGATCTCGGCCGGCACGCCGCGCATCAGGATGCGCGGCTGCGCCTCGATGACGGTGACCGCAGCGCCGAGCTTGCGGGCCGCCGCGGCGAGTTCGAGGCCAATGAAGCCGCCGCCGACAATGGTGATACGGTTGCCGGCGCTGAGATGGGCGCGAATGGCCAGCGCATCGGCGAAGGTTCTGAGATACACGCAGCGCGCGCCAAGGCCCGGCATCGGCAGTTTGCGCGGGGCCGAGCCGGTGGCCAGCAGGAGCTTGTCGTATGGCAGTACCGAACCGTTGGACAGGCGCACCCTATGCGCCGCACGATCGATCGCCACGGCCTGGACGGAATGGGTATGCCGGATCGACTTCTCGGCCAGCACCGCGTCGCTGGCGATCGCCTTGATTTCGGGCGCATCGCTGGCCATCGCCTCCTTGGACAGAGGCGGGCGCTCGTAGGGCAGATGCGGTTCGTCGCCGACCAGCGTCACCGGCCCCTCATAACCGAGATCGCGCAGCGTGAGCGCTGCCCGCCCGCCGCATTCGCCGGCGCCGATGATGACCATTCCCCGCGCCATCCCCATCATCCGACCTGAACGAGGACTTTGCCGGCGTCGACCTTGACCGGATAGGTTTTCAGGTTGACGCAGACCGGGGCGCCCCTGGCCGCGCCGGTCTTGTAGTTGAAGCGGCCATTGTGCTTGGGGCATTCGATGATGTCGTCCATCACCAGACCGTCGGCGAGGTGTACCTTCTCATGCGTGCAAAGCCCGTCCGTGGCGAAATATTCGTCGTCTGGGCTGCGATAGATGGCGAAGGTGCGCCCGCCATGATCGAAGCGCATCACATCCTCTTCATCGATGTCGTCGGCAGCACAGGCCTCGACCCAGTCGCTCATTCGGTCCTCCCCGTAAAAATGGATTCGCCGCGATCATTCCGCAGCGGCGGCGACGGCGTCGCCGTGGAATTCCTCGCGGTACGGCCGGGCGGTCGGCGGCAGTTCGCGCTTGAGGAAATAGTCCTCGTTGCGCAACTGGCGCAGGAAGGCCGGGATCATCTCGCGGTAGCCGGCCAGGATCGACGGTGTCGGCGCCGGCAGATCGTGCTTGATCAGTTCGTGCAGCTTCGGCAGCGCATGGTAGGGCACCATCGGGAACATGTGATGCTCGACATGATAGTTCATGTTCCAGTAGATGAAGCGGCTGATCGGGTTCATGTAGACGGTACGGCTGTTCAGCCGGTGATCGATGACATTGTCGGCCAGGCCGCCATGCTGCAGCAGACCGACCATGACGTGATGCCAGGCGCCATAGAGCCTGGGCAGGCCGACCAGCATCAAAGGCAGGAACGAGCCGGAATAGACCGCCAAGCCGATGGTTGCGGCATAGATCGCCGTCCAGATGCGGGCGATGCGGATCGCCTTGCCCTGTTCCTGCTCGGGAATGAAGGTCTTTTCGGCGGCGCTGATGTTGCCGGCGGCGTTGCGCAGCATGTCCGACATCGCATGCCAGGCGTCGAGGACACCGACAAAGCCGAGGAGCGCGCGCACCAGGTCCGGCGGCCGCATGACCGAGATTTCGGGGTCGCGGCCGACGATGATGGTGTCGGTGTGGTGGCGCGTGTGGCTCCAGCGCCAGGTCACCGGATTGCGCATGATCATGAAGCAGGCGATCTGATAGATCGCATCATTCATCCACTGCGTCCGGAACGCCGTGCCGTGCCCGCATTCGTGCCAGCGGGAATCCGTCGATGAACCGTAGAGGACGCCATAGACGAAGAAGAACGGCACGCACCACCAACTGCCCCAGAACCAGGCGCCGCCGGCGCCGCTGGCGATGAGCGCGGCGAGCCAGATCGCAGTGTCGCGGATCGCCGGCCCGTCGGAGCGCTGCATCAGTTCCTTCATCTGCTTGCGGGGCACGTCGGTGTGATACCACTCGGCCGCCGACAGTCCGTTTTCCACGGCGAGTTTGGCGTCGCGGCCGATCAGGCTGTAGTCCCGCCGGGACGGCGCAGTGGTCATGATTGCCTCCTCGGCAAGGCACTCGTCCAAGCGAATGCCGGTTGCCCATATACCTTCCAGCCTGAAAATACCGTTTGCTCGTGATAGACTCAATCTCACAAAGATAGTTTCTATCATTTCCTATCAGAATGATGTATCAATGCTCGGCAGTCAAACGAGGACGATCATGGCGAAACGGCCGACTATATCCGATCTGGCGCGCATCTCCGGCGTCAGCGTCGCCACGGTGGACCGCGTACTCAACAATCGCCTGCCGGTGCGCGAGGAGACCGCGCGGCGCGTCTATGAGACCGCGACCGAGATCGGCTACCATGCGGCCGGCCTGATCAAGCAGCGGATGCGCCATGAACTGCCGGAGTACCGGCTCGGCTTCCTGCTTTTGCGAGGCAACGATGTCTTCTACGGCGATTTCGCAGCGGAGCTCGAACTGGCGGTGTCGCAGTCGCAGAGGTTCCGCGGCGCCGCAACCATCGACTTCGCCAGTTCCCTGGTCCCCGACGAGATCGCCGCCCAGATGCGCAAGCTGGCGGCGAAATCGAGGGCCATCGCCGTTGTCGGCCCGGACCACCCGACCCTGACGGCGGCCGTCGAGGCGTTGAAGGCGCGGGGACAACCGGTCTTCTCGCTGCTGTCCGACTTTGCCGCCGGTATCCGCGAGGGCTATGTCGGCCTCGACAACCGCAAGGTCGGTCGTACCGCGGCCTGGATGATCGCCAAAGCAGCGCGGCAGCCCGGCAAAGTCGCCCTCTTCGTCGGCAGCCATCGCTTCCATGGCCACGAATTGCGCGAGATCGGCTTCCGCTCTTTCTTTCGCGAGCATGCACCCGACTTCAGCGTGCTGGAAACGCTGGTCAACCTGGAAGCGAACCAGGTAACCCATGATGCGATGATCGATCTTCTGGCGCGCTATCCGGATCTTGCCGGCTGCTACGTCGCGGGCGGCGGCATGGAAGGCGCGGTCTCGGCGCTGCGGGCAGCAAGGCCCGTAAATATGCCGGTGGTGGTCTGCAACGAGATCAACGCCGAGTCGCGCGCGGCACTCGCCGACAACATCCTCACCATGGTGATCTCGACGCCGCTGGCCGCTCTGTGCCGCGAGTTGGTCGATCGGATGGTGCATGCCATCGAAACCGGCGCGGCCAACGCGCCTGGCCAGACCTTCCTGCCCTTCGACATCTATCTGCCGGAAAATATCTGAGCTTTCCCGGGCGGGAGCAACCGCCAGAATGATAGAATCCATCAGAGCGATCCGAAAATCCGGCGGCAGGCCGCGGAATCGCCCTTGACGTTCCGCTGGAATGGAATAAATATTTCACCCACTGTACATTTTGGTTCTTTCGTTCCGGAACGTCTGTTTCAGACAGAGGGTTGGGTTCCAGCCCAAGCAGAGAATGCCCACGGAGCGAAGCGATATCAGGGAGAGATTCCCCGGGGAGATCGGGGATTCCGGATAAATCGGTGCAACCGGACACCAAAAGTGGAGGAGAGATACAATGAAGAAACTGCTTTTGGGCGTCGCTTTCGCGGCGCTGATGAGTTCATCGGCTTTTGCCGCCAAGATCGGCGTATCGATGGCCAAGTTCGACGACAACTTCCTCACCGTGCTGCGCAATGGGATGATCGCCCAGGCCAAGGGCATGAGCGGCGTCGAGTTGCAGGTCGAAGACGCACAGAACGACGTTGCCAAGCAGCTCGACCAGATCAAGAACTTCGCCGCTTCGGGCGTCGACGCGATCATCGTCAACCCGGTCGACACCTCGGCCACACAGGCGATGTCGGATGCTGCCGCCGCCGCCAAGATTCCGCTGGTCTATGTCAACCGCGAGCCGGTCAATGTGAACTCGCTGCCCGACAACCAGGCCTTCGTCGCCTCGAACGAAGCCGATTCCGGCACGCTCGAGACCAAGGAAGTCTGCCGTCTGTTCAAGGAAGCCGGCAAGAAGGAAGCCAATGTCTATGTGATCATGGGCGAGCTTTCCAACCAGGCTGCCGTGCAGCGCACCAAGGACATTGAAGAGGTGATCGCGACGCCGGACTGCAGTTTCATCAAGATCATCGACAAGCAGACCTCGAACTGGGATCGCGACCAAGCGCAGAACCTGATGACCAACTGGCTGTCGACCGGCAAGAAGTTCGACGGCGTCATCGCCAACAATGACGAAAGCGCCATCGGCGCCATCCAGGCGATGAAGGCCGCCAACATCGACATGAAGGCGGTTGTCGTCGGCGGCGTCGACGCCACGCAGGATGCGCTTGCCGCCATGCAGGCCGGCGACCTCGACGCAACCGTGTTCCAGGACGCGGCCGGCCAGGGCGCGGGCGCGCTGGACGCGGCGCTGAAACTGTCCAAGGGCGAGAAGGTCGAGCACAAGGTCTATGTGCCGTTCCAGCTTGTGACCCCGGCGAACATCGACAAGTTCCTGAAGAAGAACTGAGCCGCGGATATCGAGAGCGGCGCTGCACAGGCAGCGCCGCTCCCCCTTCCCTCGGCGCCTGAAGGCGCTCGAGGCGCGACCGTGGCTGACGGAGGATAGAAGATTGGCACAGACATCTCATGGCGTCGGAGGGCTCACCTACGATGCGAAGAAGCGCACATGGCCGCCCGAATTCAATGTCTTCCTGGCGCTCGTCATTCTCGTCGTCATCTTCGAACTGATCGGCCGCATCTTTCTCGGCGACAGTTTCCTGTTCAACACCCGCAGCGACGTCTCGGGGATCTTCAACGAGGCACGCCTGCAGATCATCATCCTGCAGGTGTCGATCGTCGGCATCATCGCCATCGGCGTGACGCAGGTGATCATTTGCGGCGGCATCGACCTGTCTTCCGGTTCGATCGTCGGCGCGACCGCGATGATCGCCATGAGTTTCGCCCAGGTGGCGACCGTCAACGGCAATCCCAACCCCAAGGCGATGTTTCTGGCGCAAGGCTGGACCGACCTGCCCGTCATCGTGCCGCTGCTGGTGGCGATCGGCTGCGGCCTGCTCGCCGGTCTGGTCAACGGTGCCTTGATCGCCTACACGCGCATCCCACCGTTCATCGCCACGCTCGGCATGATGGTGACCGCGCGCGGCATCGCCAAATGGTGGTCGAAGGGCCAGCCGATCTCGTTTCCCACCGACAGTTTCGCGGCGATCGGCAAGGGCCTGATGCCCGTCATCATCTTCCTGTCGCTGGCCGTGCTGTTCCAGCTCATCATGACCTACACGCGCTACGGCAAGCATTGTTACGCGATTGGGTCCAATGAGGATGCCGCACGCATGTCCGGCATCAAGATCGCCAACCACAAGATCCTGGTCTACGTCATCGCCGGCATTCTCGCCTCGCTCGCCGCCGTGGTGCTCTGCTCCAAGAACCTCACCGCCCAGGCCGGCATGGGCGTGATGTACGAACTCGACGCCATCGCCATGGCGGTCATAGGCGGCGTCTCGCTGTCGGGCGGCCGCGGCTCGATCATCGGCACGGTGATCGGCTCGCTGATCTTCGGCGTCATCATCTCCGGCTTCACCTTCCTGCGCCTCGACGCCTACTACCAAGAGATGGTCAAGGGCGTGATCATCGTCGGTGCGGTCGTTCTCGACCAGTGGCGCCAACGCCTGCGGGCATTGAGGGCTTGACCATGTCAGACATCGTTCTGAAGACCGAAAACCTGACCAAGCGCTATGGCGGCGTGCATGCGCTGGAAGGCGCCAACTTCGAGCTGCGCAAGGGCGAGCATGTCGCCATCATGGGTGACAACGGCGCCGGCAAATCGACCTTCGTGCGCCAGATCACCGCTGTCGAGCAACGTACCAGCGGCCAGATCTGGTTCGACGGCAAGGAGGTGAATTTCACCGGCCCGATCGCGGCGCGCGAGGCCGGCATCGAGACGGTGTTCCAGAACCTGGCGCTGGCCGACGATCTCGACGTGCCGTCGAACCTTTTCCTCGGTCGCGAAAAGGTGCTGTTCAATCTCGGACCTTTCTCGATCCTCGACCGCAAATACATGCGCAAGGCGACCGAAGCGGCGCTGGTGCGCACCGCGGTGAAGATCCCCAACCTTTCCAACACCATCCGCCACATGTCCGGCGGCCAGCGCCAGTGCGTGGCGATCGCCCGGACCGCGACCTTCGCCTCCAAGCTGATCATCATGGACGAGCCGACCGCCGCACTCGGCGTGCAGGAGACGGCGCAGGTCGAAAACATCATCCGCACGCTGAAGGACAATGGCGAGCCGCTGATCCTGATCAGCCACAATATGCGCCAGGTGTTCGACCTGTGCGACCGCATCGTGGTGTTCCGGCGCGGCCGCATCGTCGCCAATCTGCGCAAGGAAAACACGGACGGCCAGGACATCGTGTCCTACATCACCGGCGCCAAGACCGGGGAGGCGGAACTCGCGGCCTAGGCGAGAGGGGTCACCCGCTTCCGGGACGATCTGCCGCGCCAGGAAAATACCCCAGCCACCTTTCCCTGACGGGAAGGTGCGGACACAACTCTCTCGAACCCATCCCTCAGAGGAAATATCCATGACTGTTCGTTTCGCCCTCCTCGGTGCCGGCCGCATCGGCAAGGTCCACGCCCGCGCTGTCGGCTCCAACCCCGATGCAAAACTGGTGGCGGTGGCCGATGCCTTCGAGAAGGCGGCAAAAGAGCTGGCGAGTGCCTATGGCGCCGAGGTGCGCACCATCGACGCCATCGAGAAATCCAAGGATATCGACGCCGTCGTCATCTGCACGCCCACCGACACCCATGCCGATCTGATCGAGCGTTTCGCCAAGGCCGGCAAGGCGATCTTCTGCGAGAAGCCGATCGACCTGAACGTCAAGCGCGTCGAGAAATGCCTGGCCGTGGTCGAGAGGGCCAACGCGACGCTGATGGTCGGCTTCAACCGCCGCTTCGATCCCCACTTCGCCGCCGTGCGCAAGGCAATCGACGACGGCGCCATCGGCACGGTTGAGATGGTCACCATCACCTCGCGCGATCCGGGTGCGCCGCCGATCGACTACATCAAGCGCTCCGGCGGCATCTTCCGCGACATGACCATCCATGATTTCGACATGGCGCGCTTCCTGCTCGGCGAGGAGCCGGTGGCGGTCTCCGCGCACGCTTCGGTGCTTGTCGACAAGACGATTGGCGAGGCCGGGGATTTCGATAGCGTCAGCGTCATCCTGGAGACGGCTTCCGGCAAGCAGGCCGTCATCTCCAATTCGCGCCGCGCCACCTATGGCTACGACCAGCGCATCGAGGTGCATGGTTCAAAAGGCATGATCGCGGCGGAAAACCAGCGGCCGGTGTCGATCGAACTGGCCAATGAGAAGGGCTATACGCGCCCGCCGCTGCACGACTTCTTCATGACCCGCTATCTCGACGCCTATGCCATCGAGATCGCCTCGTTCATTGCCGCCGCGACGTCCGGCAAGAAGGCGGCGCCGAGCGGCGCCGACGGCCTCGTGGCGCTGAAGCTGGCGGATGCGGCGCTGAAGTCGGCAACGACAGGCAAGACCGTTCGTCTCGACAAGTAAGAACCGGAAATCGGACCCAAGCCAAAGGAGCAAAGCGATGAGCGCATCCGCCGATCGCAATTCACAGACACGCGCCATCGTTACCGGCGGGGCGCAAGGCATCGGCTTCGCCGTCGCCGAAGCGCTGGCCGACGAAGGCTGCCGGGCATTGGCGCTCGTCGGCCGGTCGCAGGAGAAGGGGGACAAGGCCGTCGCCCACTTCAAAAAGGCCGGCGTCGACGCGATCTTCATCAGCGCCGACGTTTCGAAGGTGGCGGACTGCAAGCGCGCGGTGGCGACCGCGCTCGCGCATTTCGGCACGCTGAACGCGCTGGTCAACGCCGCCGCCACCTCGGCGCGCGGCTCACTGGTCGAAACCACGGAAGAGCTTTTCGACCAGATCTTCGAAACCAATGTGCGCGGACCCTTCTTCCTGATGCAGGGGCTGGTCGCGCATCTCTTGGAGCGCAAGGCCCCGGGCTCGATCGTCAACGTGCTGTCGATGTCGGCGCATGCCGGCCAGTCCTTCCTGACGCCCTATTCGACCAGCAAGGGCGCGCTGATGACGCTGACCAAGAACGTCGCCAATGCCTATCGCTTCAACCGCATCCGCTGCAACGCCGTGCTGCCCGGCTGGATGGATACCGAGGGCGAAGACATCGTGCAGAAGAAATGGCACGACGCCCCGGACGACTGGCTGGCGAAAGCCGAGGCCGCGCAGCCGATGGGCCAGTTGGTCAAGCCGGACCAGCTTGCGCGGCTGATCAGCTACATGGTCAGCCCGCAATCGGGCGTCATGACCGGGTCGTTGGTCGACTACGACCAGAGTGTTGCGGGGTCGTCGCCGGAGTAGCAGCGAGCTGAGCAAACGGTCCTCACTTCGTCATCCACGGGCGGAGCAAGGAGCGAAGCGACGCGGCGCATACCCCTGGAGCTGCTCCGCAGCCCAAGGGATCCATGCCGGGACTCTTGAGCACCGCTGCGGTGCAGAATTCTGCCCAGCTGCGCTCCACGGCCAAGGTCACGGAATGGATCCCAGGGTCTTCGCGACGCCGCTTCGCGGCTGCTCCAGGGATGACGAAATCGGGGACTTCGACCTTCGGGAGTCGTCAAGGGGGACGTGACAAACGCCCCGGCTTCGACTATATGAGCCGCATGATCCACCTGTCCGCCACCTATTGGTACTTTAGCAGCTCGCTGGCGGCGGGAGGATTGCGCTCGATCTGAAGATTGCAGCAACAAGATCCGAACAGCCGCCAGACCTGGCGGCTTTTTTGTTTCAGCCGGCAGGTCTCCTAACAGGAGCAGAAAGCCGTGTTGACCACCACAGACGACCTCCGGGTCAAGGAAATCCGAGAACTGAGCACGCCGGACCAGGTGATGCGGGAGATCCCGCGCACGCTGACGGCGACGCGCACCGTGAGCGCCTCGCGCAACGCCATCCATGCTATTCTGAACGGCACCGACGACCGGTTGCTTGTCGTCGTCGGACCTTGTTCGATCCACGATCCGGTCGCGGCCGTTGACTATGCCAGCCGTCTGGCGGCGCTGCGCGAGACCCTGTCCGACCGGCTCGAGATCGTCATGCGGGTGTATTTCGAGAAGCCGCGCACAACGGTCGGCTGGAAGGGACTGATCAACGATCCCGACCTCGACGGCAGCTTCAACATCGACAAGGGGCTGCGGATGGCGCGCAATGTGCTGTCGGCCGTCAACAATCTCGGCCTGCCGGCGGCGACCGAATTCCTCGACATGACCACGCCGCAATACATTGCCGACCTCGTCGCCTGGGGCGCCATCGGCGCGCGCACGACCGAGAGCCAGATCCACCGCGAGCTGGCCTCGGGCCTGTCCTGCCCGGTCGGCTTCAAGAACGGCACCGACGGCAATCTCAGGATCGCCGGGGAGGCGGTGAAATCGGCCGCCCAGCCACATCATTTCATGGCGGTGACCAAGGGCGGACGCAGCGGCATCGCCACGACCACAGGCAATAAGGACTGCCACGTCATCCTGCGCGGCGGCGTCCAGCCCAACTATGACGCGGCGAGCGTCGAGGCGGCCTCGGTCGAACTCGCCCGCATCGGTGTCGCGCCGCGGCTGATGATCGACGTCAGCCACGCCAACTCGGCCAAGAAGCCGGAGAACCAGCCGAAGGTGGCGGCCGATGTGGCCGGCCAGGTGGCGGCGGGCGACGAGCGCATTATCGGCCTGATGATCGAGAGCAATCTCGTCGCCGGCCGGCAGGACGTGGTGCCCGGCAAGCCGCTGGTCTATGGCCAGAGCATCACCGATGGCTGCATCGACTGGGCGACCACCGAGACCGTGCTGCACGGCCTTGCCGGTGCCGTCGAGTGGCGCCGGTCGGCACGCCGCGCCATGCTGGAAAGCCGGCAGGGCGCCGCCTGATCCGATGACGATGTGGGAGGGGCGGCGCTGGAGCATGATCCCGAAAAGTGGAAACCGGTTTTCTCGGACAAACGGTTTCCGTTTGTCCAGAGATCATGCTCCAACAAAGGGCAGATTACGCCGCCCTCAGCCCTTCCCAGGCGGTGAACACCGAGACCGCAAAGAGCAACAGCCCGGCCGCGCGGCCGGCAAGAATGGTCGCCCGCGGATTGGCGATCAGAAGCTTGCGGCTGCGCCCGGCGGTGATGGCAAGCCCACCATAGATCGCGGCCTGCGTCAGCACCGTCATCAACCCCATCACGGTCGCCTGCACCCAGATCGGGCCGTAGTCCGGCTTGAGGAACTGCGGATAGACGGCAAGCACGAACAGATAGGCCTTCGGGTTGATCAGGCAAGTCACCAGCCCCTGGCGAAACGCCTTCCACGCCGAGCGGCTGCCGACAGGCCCGTCATGACCGACGGTTATGGAGCTGCGCATCAGCGTGATGCCGATGAAGGCCATGTAGGCGGCGCCGGCGATCAGCAGCGGCTTGAACAGGATCGGCACGAAATGCATGAGAAGGCCAACGCCGATCGCCCCGTTCAGCGTGTGCACCATACCGCCGACCATGATGCCGCCGGTCGCGGCCAGGCCCCTGTCGCGGCCGCCGGTCAGCGCATTGGCCAACACGAACAGCATGTCCATGCCCGGAACGGCGATGATGCCGAACAGCAGGATAAAGAAAAGCCAGAGATTTTCCGCGTAACCCATGTCAGTTGCCTGTCGCCTTGTCCCACCAAGCCGCAGCGGAACCTGTTGATTTTCAATTCGATAGGCAGTCCTATAGGTCGACCCAACTGACAATGGTGTGTCAGTTGGGGTCGGAACGGGGTGAGGAAAATGCGCAAGGCGTCACGCCTGTTCGAGATCATCCAGATCCTGCGGCTGGCGCGGCAGCCGGTGACGGCCGCCATGATCGCCGAGCGTTTGGAAGTGACGATCCGATCGATCTATCGCGACATCGCCGCACTTCAGGCGATGCGCGTGCCGATCGAAGGCGGGCGCGGCATCGGCTACATACTGCGCCCCGGTTTCGACCTGCCGCCGCTGATGTTCTCGATCGAGGAGATGGAGGCGATCGTGCTGTCGCTGGCGCTGCTGGAGCGCACGGGCGACGACGAGCTCAAGCAGGCGGCCAAGCGCGTCAGCAGCAAGATCGCCGGCGCGGTGCCGCCGCCGCTGCGCCAGACCTTCGACGCCAATGCGCTGCATGCCTGGGGTTTTGCCGCGCCCTCGGCCGGCACGATCGACCTGGCGCTGGTGCGCCGCGCCATCCGCGACGAGGAGAAGCTCGATCTCTCCTACCGCGACGAACTTGGCCGCGCCTCCGAGCGCCTGATCCGCCCGATCGCGCTAATCTACTACGCCGAAACCGCCAACATCGTCGCCTGGTGCGAGTTGCGTCAGGCGATCCGCAATTTTCGCAGCGACCGCATCGAGGATTGCCAGCCGACCGGGTTGCGGTTCAAGGGCGAAGGCGATCGGTTGCGACAGATCTGGGTGGACGGCTGGGAGACCCCGGCTGTCGGCGGGTAAGGCGAGAGGGAGCTACCGCACATCCACCCAGCGCTTGTCCTCGAAGGAGCGTGCCATGGCATGCACGGTGCGCTCGATCTCCAGTCCCTCGGCGAATTCGATGAGGCGCGCCGGCCTGCCGGCAAGCCGCGTCAGCAATTCGTGGCACTCAATGATCTTGAGGTCGTTGAAGCCCAGGCCATGGCCGGGCGCCGGCAAGAAGGCGTCGTAGGGCTTGTGGTGCGGTGCCACCAGGATGGTGCGGTAGCCCTGTTCGGTCGGGCGGTCCGCGGTGAGATAGAGCTGCAATTCGTTCATCCGCTCCTGGTCGAACAGGATCGAGCCCTTGGAGCCGAATATCTGGATGGCGATGCGGCCCTTGCGGCCCCAGGCCGAGCGGTTGACCTGGAGCGTGCCGGCAATGCCGTTTTCCAGATGCATCAGGACGCTCGCTATATCATAGGTCTCGACCGCGCGGCGTCCGCCTGTCGCGAGCTTGCGGTCGGCATAGGGCTTGGCCATGTCGCAGATGACGCTGGCGACGCGGCCGAACAGCACCGAGACCAGCGACAGCGGATGCACGGCGAAATCGTCGAGCGCGCCATAGCCGGACGCGGCCTCGTGCTTCCAGAAGAACAGTGCCTCGGGATCGGCCATGAAATCCTCGTCCATCTCGATGCGCAGATGGTTGACCTCGCCGATGATGTTCTCGTCGAGCAGCGCGCCGATGTGACGGATGGCCGGGCTCTGGATGTAGTTGTAGCCCAGTGCAGCGACCTTGCCAGATTTCCTGGCCGCTGCCGCCATCGCCTCGGCTTCGGCAAAGCTCGGCGCCATCGGCTTTTCGCACCACAGATGCTTGCCGGCCTGGAGAATGGCGATGGCCATTTCCGGATGGAACTGGTTGGGCGTGGTCAGCGAGACGATATCGACCTCGGGATCGTTGACGACGGCGCGCCAGTCGCCGGAGGCCCTGGCAAAGCCGAACTCGCCGGCCTTGCGCCGGGCAAGCTCCTCATTGACCTCACCGAGATGGACGAGCCGGGGCTTGGCGACATCCGGAAAGACCACGCCGACGGCACTCCACGCAATGGCGTGACATTTGCCCATGAAACCCGTGCCGATAAGACCGACGCCGACCATTTTCCGTTTCCTCCGCTGCCTGAAGCACTGCGTGGATGAATTAGTCCATTTTCTCCAAGAATGGAATGTCTGCCTCATTTTTTATGGCGTTCTTGCGCGGGCTCGCTATGATGGGGCAGAGAGGACGCTTCACGGATGAGCTTGGACGGGCCGACGATGGACGAACGGATACCTCGCGACTTCGAGACGCTGCGCGCCACCATCCTCGACCGGCGTGAAAGCCTGCCGAAGCGCATCGCCCAGATCGCCGCCTACGCGCTCGACAATCCCGACGACATCGCCTTTGGCACCGCCGCCAGCATCGCCGCCTCGGCCGGCGTGCAGCCCTCAACCCTGATCCGCTTTGCCCAGCAGCTCGGTTTCGACGGCTTCACCAGCCTGCAGCAAGTGTTCCGCGAGCGGCTGCGCGAGCGCAACTCATCCTATGACGAGCGGCTACAGGCGCTGCGCGCCAAGGCCGAGGGTGGCGCCGGCCACCGGGCGATCTTCGACGGATTCGTCGCCGCCGCCAGCACCTCGCTCAACGACATTTCGCGCACGCTGGATGACGCGCATCTGGAAGACGCGATTTCGCTGCTGGCGAAGGCGCAGACCATCTATGTCTTGGCCAAGCGGCGCTCCTATCCGGCGGCGACCTATATCGCCTATGCGCTGGGCAAGCTGAAGATCCGCAACCAGTTGATCGAATCGGCCGCCGGCCTGAACGCCGAGATGATCGCCTTCGCCACGCCGGCGGACGCCGTCATCGCCATCTCCTTCTCGCCCTATGCGCCGGCCACCATCGAGGAAGCACGCACCATTTCCGAACAGGGCGTGCCGATCGTCGCCATCACCGACAGCTCGTTTTCGCCACTCGCCCAGTTCGCCAGGGTCTGGTTCGAGGTTGCCGAGGCGGATTTCGCAGGCTTCCGTTCGCTGTCGGCGACGATGGCGCTGGCCATGGCGCTGACCGTCGGCGTCGGCGAGAAGCGGCGCGATATGGGCCGCAAGCGCAAAGGCTGATCGGGCACCCTTTCTTGTTTGACCATGATCTTTTCCGAAAACCAGCAGCCACTTTTCGCTTACGCGGTCCCTTGGTTCGGGATCACGGGCAGGCAATTTTAGACGAAGGAATGCTCATTCCATATTGACTATGGATTGGAATTATTATTTCATATTCCCGGCACCACGCTGCCGCTCGCGCGTGTTACCCAAACAATGTTGTTCCTGACAACAAGACTGACGGGAGGATCCAATGAGCGAAGCAGTGGACGCCAAACAGGTGCCGCTCGACGTCATCACCATCGGTCGCGCTTCCGTCGACCTCTATGGCCAGCAGATCGGCTCGCGGCTGGAGGACATCACCTCCTTCGCCAAGTCGGTCGGTGGCTGCCCGGCCAACATTTCGGTCGGCACGGCGCGGCTCGGCTTGCGTTCGGCGCTGCTGACGCGTGTCGGCGACGAGCAGATGGGCCGCTTCATCCGCGAACAGCTGAAGCGTGAAGGCGTCAACACCGACGGGCTGAAGACCGACAAGGAGCGGCTGACCGCCCTAGTGCTGCTTTCGGTCGAGAGCGAAGGCGTTTCGCCGATGATCTTCTACCGTTCGGACTGCGCCGACATGGCGCTGGCGCCGGAAGACATTGACGAGGCGTTTATCTCTTCGGCGCGTTCGATCGTCGTCACCGGCACGCATTTTTCGCGCCCCAACAGCGACGCCGCCCAGCGCAAGGCGATCCGCATCATGAAAGCCAAGGGCGGCAAGGTTGTCTTCGACATCGACTATCGGCCCAATCTGTGGGGCCTCGCCGGCCATGCCGAAGGCTTCGAGCGCTACGTCAAATCGGACCGGGTCTCGGCCCAGCTGAAGACGGTTCTGCCCGATTGCGATCTCATCGTCGGCACCGAGGAAGAGATCATGATCGCCTCGGGCGCCGACGACTGCCTGAGCGCGCTGAAGACGATCCGCGCGCTGTCGTCGGCCACCATCGTGCTGAAACGCGGCGCCATGGGCTGCATCGTCTATGACGGACCGATCAGCGACGATCTGGAAGACGGTGTCGTCGGCAAGGGTTTTCCGATCGAGATCTACAATGTGCTGGGCGCCGGCGACGCCTTCATGTCCGGCTTCCTGCGCGGCTGGCTGGGTGGCGAAGACCATGCGACGGCAGCGACCTGGGCCAATGCCTGCGGCGCATTCGCCGTGTCGCGGCTGCTGTGCGCGCCGGAATATCCGACCTTCGATGAGCTGCAGTTCTTCCTCAAGAACGGCAGCAAATACAGGGCGCTGCGCAAGGACGAGGCGATCAACCATATCCATTGGGCAACCACCCGGCGGCGCGACATCCCGTCGCTGATGGCGCTCGCCTGCGACCACCGCGTGCAGCTCGAGGACGTGGCGGCGAAGGCCGGTGCCGATCCGGCGCGCATCCGCGATTTCAAGGTGCTGGCGGTCAAGGCAGCGGCGAAGGTCGCTGCCGGCCGTGACGGCTACGGCATGCTGATCGACGAGAAACATGGCCGCGAGGCGATGTTCGAATTCGCCGGGCATCCCTTCGCCTGGCTCGGCCGCCCTGTCGAATTGCCGGGCTCGCGGCCGCTGCGCTTCGAATTCTCGCAGGATATCGGCTCGCAGTTGGTGGAATGGCCGGTCGATCACTGCATCAAGTGCCTGTGCTTCTACCATCCCGACGATCCGGCGGCCTTGAAGGAAGAACAGCAGCAGAAATTGCGCGCGCTGTTCGAGGCGGCGCGGAAAGTCGGCCGGGAACTTCTCATCGAGATCATCGCCGGCAAGCACGGCAAGCTCGACGACACGACCATTCCGCGCGCGCTGGAAGAGCTCTATGCGCTCGGCATCAAGCCGGACTGGTGGAAGCTCGAGCCGCAGGCGTCGAGCGGCGCCTGGGCGAGGATCGAAGCGGTGATCCTGAAGCATGATCCGTGGTGCCGTGGCATCGTGCTGCTTGGCCTGGAAGCGCCGCAGGACGAGTTGGAGGCAGCTTTCGCCGCTACCGCCAAGGCACCGATCGTCAAGGGTTTCGCCGTCGGCCGCACCATCTTCGTCCATGCGGCTGAGGAGTGGCTGGCCGGCAGGATGTCGGATAACGAGGCTGTCGCCGACATGGCCTCGCGCTTCGAACAGTTGACCGAGGCGTGGCTTGCCGCGCGCGGCCGCAAGGCGGCATAAGAAGGCATTGGGACTGCGGAGGAAAACACCATGAGCAAGACAATCCGCCTGACGATGGCGCAGGCGCTGACCCGCTTCCTGTCCCGCCAGATGACCGAGATCGACGGCAAGAAAACGCCGATCTTCGGTGGCGTCTGGGCGATCTTCGGCCACGGCAATGTCGCTGGCATAGGCGAAGCGCTCTACCAGGTGCGCGACGAATTGCCGACCTTCCGCGCTCACAACGAACAGGCGATGGCGCATGCGGCGATCGCCTATGCCAAGGCCAATTTCCGCAGCCGCTTCATGGCGGCGACCTCTTCGATCGGTCCCGGCGCGCTCAACATGGTGACGGCTGCCGCACTTGCGCATGTAAACAGGTTGCCTGTCCTGTTTTTGCCCGGCGACGTCTTCGCCAACCGCATTCCCGATCCGGTTCTGCAGCAGGCCGAGGATTTTTCCGACGGCACGGCGACGGTCAATGACTGCTTCCGTCCGGTCTCGCGCTATTTCGATCGCATCACCCGGCCCGAGCAGATCATCCCGGCGCTGAACCGCGCCATGCAGGTGCTCACCGATCCGGCCGATTGCGGTCCGGTGACGCTGTCGCTCTGCCAGGATGTGCAGGCCGAAGCCTATGACTATCCCGAGAGCTTCTTCGCCGAACGGGTCTGGCACCAGCGCCGGCCACGCCCGGACCGCCACGAGCTTGCCGCCGCTGTGGCGGCACTCAAGGGCGCCAAGAAGCCGCTGGTGATCGCCGGCGGCGGCGTTCTCTATTCGCAGGCCTCCGATGCGCTGGCCAAATTCGCCGAGGGCGCCGGTATTCCGGTCTGCGAGACACAAGGCGGCAAATCCTCGCTGCCGGACGATCATCCGCTCAACATGGCGGCGGTTGGCGTCACCGGCACCTCGGCGGCCAACCGGCTGGCTGAAGAAGCCGATGTCGTGCTCGCCATCGGCACGCGCCTGCAGGACTTCACCACCGGCTCATGGGCGCTGTTCAAGAATTCCGGCAAGACCATCATCGGGCTCAACGTCCAGCCTTTCGACGCCGGCAAGCACCGCGCCCTGCCACTGGTCGCCGATGCGGCCGAGGGGCTCGCAGAACTTGGCGCGGCGCTGACAGGCTGGAAGGCGCCTGCCGCCTGGACCGACAATGCGGCCAAGGGCAAGAAGGCCTGGCAGGCCGACGCGGCCAAGGTGACGGCGTCGACCAACGCCGCCTTCCCGTCCGACGCGCAAGTGATCGGCGCCGTGCAGCGCGCCATGGGCTCCGGCGTGACGCTGCTGCATGCCGCCGGCGGTCTGCCCGGCGAATTGCACAAGCTTTGGCAGGCCGGCGCGCCCGGCTCCTACCACGCCGAATACGGCTTCTCGACGATGGGCTACGAGATTGCCGGCGGGCTCGGCACCAAGATGGCGAAACCCGGCGAAGAGGTGGTCGTCATGATTGGCGACGGCTCCTATCTGATGCTGAATTCCGAGATCGCCACTTCGGTGATGCTCGGCCTCAAGCTGACTATCGTGCTGCTCGACAACCGAGGCTATGGCTGCATCAACCGGCTGCAGATGGCGACCGGCGGCGCCAACTTCAACAATCTCCTGAAGGATTCGCGCCACGAAATCCTGCCCGACATCGACTTCGCCGCGCATGCGGCGAGCATGGGCGCGATATCAGAGAAAGTGCCGTCGATCGCCGGCCTGGAAAACGCCCTGCAGAAGGCGAAGACGAACGACCGCACCACCGTGCTGGTCATCGACACCGACCCGCTGGTCTCCACCGACGCCGGCGGCCATTGGTGGGATGTGGCGGTGCCGGAAGTCTCCGCGCGGCCGCAGGTCAACGCGGCGCGCAAGGCCTATGACGAAAAGCGCCAGATGCAGAGCGTCGGCGACTGATGCAGCTACCCCCCTTCTTCCCGTCCCCATACGGGGAGAAGGTGCCGGCAGGCGGATGAGGGGCAGCGCCGGCGGCCCAAGAATGAACTGTTCTAAACCGGAGTGACGACTTGAAAGCCAAACTGGGCATGTCCCCCATCGCGTGGTGGAACGACGATCTTGCGGAACTGAGCGATGACGTGTCGCTGGAGGAGTGCCTGCGCCAGTCGCGCTCGGCCGGTTTCACCGGCATGGAGATGGGGCGGCGTTTTCCCAACGACCCTGCCGTCATGCTGCCGATCCTCAAGGCCGCCGACGTGACGCTGTGCGGCGGCTGGTTTTCCGGCACGCTGGTCGATGAGGAGATGAGCAGGAACAAGGATCGCATCCAGCCGATGATCGAGCTGTTCAAGGCGGTCAACGCGCCTTGCATCGTCTATGGCGAGGTCGGCCGCTCGATCCAGGGCGACCGCTCGAAGCCGCTGGCCACCAAGCCGAAACTTTCAGGCGACGAGATGAAGGCCTATGCAAGGCGCCTGACCGAATTCGGCGAATGGTGCGCCGAACAAGGCATGCCGCTGTCCTACCACCATCACATGGCGGCTGTGGTCGAGACCGAGCCGGAACTCGACGCCTTCATGCGCCATTCCGGCGAAGGCATTCCGCTGCTGCTCGATGCCGGCCACCTGGCCTTCGCCGGCGGCGATGTGCTGCGCGCCATCGACAACCACCACAAGCGCATCAGCCATGTGCATGTGAAGGATGTGCGCATGGCCGTGATCGACAAGCTCGACCGCACGAAACAGTCCTTCCTCGACGCCGTGGCGCTCGGCGCCTTCACCGTGCCGGGCGACGGCTCGCTCGACTTTGGCGCCATCGTGCAGCGCTTCGCCGACTATGGCTATGAAGGCTGGTTCGTGGTCGAGGCAGAGCAGGACCCGAAGAAGAACCCGCCGCTCAAGATGGCGCAGGTCGGCCACAAGGAGCTGATGCGGGTGATGACGGCGGCCGGCTACACGGTCGAAACCCAGGGTTTTCCGAATGCCTGACGCGACGGGTTCACGGCGAGGCAGGTTGCTGTAGATTGGCCCGATGAAAGATTCCGAGCACCCCTTCTTCCGCCCGTTGTGGCGGCGTGTCGCCGTCGTCGCGGTCTGCGTCATCTGGTCGATCATCGAGTTCGCCACCGGCACGCCATTCTGGGGCACCATCGCGCTCGGCTTCGCCGGCTATGCCGTCTGGCAGTTTTTTTATCTGTACAAGCCGGCCGACGAGAACAAGGCGACGGCCGAGTCCGAACCGAAGGAGTAACCCGATGTCCAAGCTGCTCGTCAAAGCCGACAAGGGCCATGGCCGCGTCGCCCATGTGACGCCGAAAAGCGCCGGCTGGACTTATGTCGGTTTCGACCTGCATCGGCTGCAACCCGGCGAAAGCGCCTCGGGAAAGACGGAAGACCGCGAAGTCTGCCTGGTCTACGTCACCGGCAAGGGCACAGCGAAAGCCGACGGCAAGGATCTCGGCCTGCTCGGCGAGCGCATGTCGCCCTTCGAGGGCAAGCCTTGGTCGGTCTATGTGCCGGAGGGATCGGACTGGTCGGTGACGGCTGACACGGATCTCGAACTCGCCGTCTGCTCGGCGCCCGGCCTTGGCGGCGGCCTGCCGGTTCGGGTGATCGGGCCGGACGATCTCGGCCAGGAGGTGCGCGGCAAGGGCACCAACACGCGCTACGTCACCAACATCCTGCCGGAAGGCAAGCCGGCCGATTCGCTGCTGGTGGTCGAGGTCATCACGCCCGGCGGCCACACGTCGAGCTATCCGCCGCACAAGCATGACCAGGACAATCTGCCCGCCGAATCCTATCTCGAGGAGACCTACTACCACCGCCTCAACCCGCCGCAGGGCTTTGCCTTCCAGCGCGTCTACACCGATGCCGACAAGGATGGCCATCGCGCGCTCGACGAAGCCATGGCGATCGAGGATGGCGATGTCGTGCTGGTGCCCAAGGGGTATCACCCCTGCGCCGCCTGCCATGGCTACGACCTCTATTACCTCAACGTCATGGCCGGACCGAGGCGGACGTGGAAATTCCACAATGCGCCCGAGCACGAATGGTTGATGAAGGCCTGACCGGTCCGAGATTCCTCCTGAACCTGTTGATCCAGCTCGGAAAAATCGTCGGCTAAGGACCTATTGGGGTGATTTGCCTTCGAAAACCCTGCAAAGCTTCGTCAATCTGTCATGGAAATCACTTATGGCAGCGGTCTGACGAGGATTTTTGATGCGTTATGCCATCTATTTCACCCCCCGGCAGGACGAACCGCTGGCGCGGATCGCCGCCAACTGGCTGGGCTGTGACCCGTTCGGCGCGGCGACAAGGCCGGTTGAGGCCGTGGCCGATTTGTCGGCGGCGGAAGTTGCCTTCCACACCGCCTCGGCCCGCCGCTATGGCTTCCACGCGACGCTGAAGGCACCCTTCCGCCTGGCCGCCAACGAGACCGAGGCTTCGCTGCGCGCGGGGCTCGACCAATTTGCCGAAGCGACGCCCGTCGTGACGATCCCACGTCTCGTCGTCAGCCAGATCGACAGCTTCTTCGCGCTGGTGCCGGAGGGGCCGCTGCCGCCGCTCAACCGTTTCGCCGATGAGGTGGTGCGCGATTTCGACCGGTTCCGCGCGCCGCTGACCGAGGCCGAGATCGAGCGGCGCAGCCCGGATTCGCTGAAGCCGGCCGAGTTCCGCAATCTCTGCCAATGGGGCTACCCCTATGTCTTCGAGACCTTCCGCTTCCACATGACGCTGTCGGGCCGCGCCGGGCCACAGGAAAGCCCTCGTTTGCGCGCAGCAATCGACAGCCTGTTCGCGGATGTGCTGCGGCAGCCGGTGCTGGTCGACGCGCTGACGCTGTTTGTCGAACCCGAACCGGGCGCGCCGTTCATGGTGCTTTCGCAGCACGCGCTGGGACGCCGCCCGGCAAGGAAAATCGCCTGAACACCCCTGCTCGAAGAACCAAAGGACTGCCCGAAATGACCGCCGAGACCGTTCTTTCCAACGCCCGCATCGTGCTTGCCGACGAGATCGTCGAGGGGTCGCTGGTGCTGCGTGACGGCTTTATCGCCGACATCGATGCCGGCAGCAGCCACACCAGCGGGAACATGGCCGGCGAGGACATGGGCGGCGACTATGTCATTCCCGGGCTGGTCGAGCTGCACACCGACCACCTGGAAGGCCATTACGCACCCCGGCCGAAGGTGCGCTGGAACCCGATCGCCGCGGTGCTTGCCCATGACGCGCAGGTGGCGACGGCCGGCATCACCACCGTGCTCGACGCCTTGCGCGTCGGCATGGACGAGGACGCCGACCTCACCTTGGCCGATATCCGCAAGCTGGCCGATGCCATCGAGGACAGCGTCGCGCAGGATCGTCTGCGGGCCGATCACTTCCTGCATCTGCGCTGCGAGGTTTCGGCGCCGGATTGCCTGCAGGCCTTCGCCAATTTCGACCGGGACGACCGGGTCAAGCTGGCTTCGCTGATGGATCATGCGCCCGGCCAGCGTCAGTTCGTCAATCTCGAAACCTATGCCTACTACTACCAGCGCAAGCTGAAGCTGACCGATCGCGACTTCCAATTGTTCTGCGAGAAGCGGATGGCGGAATCGGCGCGCTATTCGGCGCCGAACCGCGCGGTGATCGCGGCTGCCTGCCATGAGCGCGGCATCGTGCTCGCCAGCCATGACGACGCCACTTCGGGCCATGTCGACGAGGCGATCGAGCAGGGCGTGCGCGTTGCCGAGTTTCCGACCACCGAGGAAGCGGCGCGCGCTTCGAAGGCCGCGGGCCTGGGCGTTCTGATGGGTGCGCCGAACGTCATGCGCGGCGCCTCGCATTCGGGCAATGTCTCGGCGCGCACGCTGGCCGGCGACGGGCTGCTCGACATCTTGTCATCAGACTATATTCCCTTCAGCCTGATCCAGTCGGCCTTCTTCCTCGGCGACATGGTCGAAGGCATTTCGCTGCCGCAGGCGGTCGCCATGGTGTCGAAGAACCCGGCCGAGGCCGTTGGCCTGACCGACCGCGGCATCATCGAGCAAGGCCGCCGCGCCGACCTGGTGCGCGTGCGTGTGGATGACCATGTTCCAGTGGTGCGCACCGTCTGGCGGCAAGGGCGCCGGGTCGCATGATGGTGTCGGCCTTGATCGAGCGTGAATTGTCAGCTGAAACGTTCCCCGTTCGTCATGGCGTGTTTGTCGCGGTCGTGGGGCCAAGCGGCGCCGGCAAGGACACGGTGATCGGCTACGCCCGTGCCCTCTTCGCCGACGAGACCCGGCTGGAGTTCGTGCGCCGCGTCATCACCCGGCCGAGCGATGCGGCGAGCGAGGATCACGACACGCTGGCCGACGCCGCCTTCGTCGAGGCCGAGGCCGACGGCGCCTTCGCCATTTCCTGGGAAGCGCATGGCTTGCGCTACGGCCTGCCTGCCGATGTCGACTGGTCGGTCGCCAATGGCCATGTGGCGGTGGCGAACGTGTCGCGCGCGATCATTCCCACCTTGCGCGAGCGCTATGCCAATCTGGCCATTGTCGAGATCACTGCTTCGCCTGACGTGCTGGCCTCGCGGCTGGCCATGCGCGGCCGCGAGTCGCGCGGCGAAGTGCTGGCGCGCCTGGCGCGCAGCGCCAATGTGACCCTGACCGGCCCCGGCGTGACCACGATCGACAATAGCGGCCCGCGCGAAGTGGCCGGCGAGCGCTTCGCCGAGCTGCTGCTCAAGGCAATGGCCTTCTCCGACATGTCGGGCATGATCTGATTTAGGCGTGCGTCCCGCAGCCGCAGTATGCGCGGCTCGATTGGCCCCAAGCGCCGCCCATGGGCGTTCACTTGCTTTCCCGCGGCTTCCGGAGCGCTATGTGGTGCTGACCATAGAAGTGATTCCGGGCCACGCGTCCTGGAACACCCGCTCAGAGAACCCGTGGCGAACGAGACAGGACAGGAAGCTTTGATGCAGACGCTGACGCCCATCCTCCCGACGGTCACGGCGGCATTTCTCGCCTCCTTCGTCGAGGTCGTCGAAGCCTTCACCATCGTGCTTGCGGTCGGCGTGACGCGCAGCTGGCGCCCGGCGCTGACGGGCGCCGCCTTGGCGCTGGCGTTGCTGGCGGCGCTGGTGCTGGCATTCGGACCGCTGCTGGCGCTGGTGCCGATCACCACGCTGCAGTTCGTCGTCGGGGTGCTGCTGATCCTGTTCGGCATGCGTTGGCTGCGAAAGGCGATCCTGCGCAGCGTCGGCGTCATCGCGCTGCATGACGAGGACGCGGCCTTTTCCAAGGAGACCGCCGCCCTCACCCAGCAGGCCAATGACCGCCGCGCCGACCACCTCGCCGGCCTGGCCTCGTTCAAGGCGGTGCTGCTCGAGGGTGTCGAGGTGGTGTTCATCGTCATTGCCGTCGGCGCCGCCCATGGGCAGACGCTCTACGCCAGCCTGGGCGCGCTGGCAGCCTTCGTCCTGGTGATGCTTATCGGCCTGGCGGTGCACCGGCCGCTGGCGCGCGTGCCGGAGAATGCGCTGAAATTCGTGGTCGGGCTGATGCTGACCAGCTTCGGCATCTTCTGGACCGGCGAAGGCATCGGCGCCGACTGGCCGGGCGCCGATCTCGCTCTGCTCGCCATCTTCGCCATCGTCGCGCTGGCGTCCTTTGCCATGGTGCGCTGGCTGCGCGGCACCTATACTGTATCAGCCGGAGGGTTCGCCCGATGAGCGTCATCCGCCTTGTTGCCAGGGAATTCCTCGGCATGTTCGTCGATGACGGCAATCTGGCGCTGCTGGCACTGATGCTGGTGGCCGCCGTCGCGGCGGCGGTGAAGCTGCTGGCCCTGCCGCCGCTGCTCGGCGGCGCGCTGCTGCTGGTCGGCTGCCTCGCCATCCTGCTGCAAAGCGTTCGCCGCGCGGCACGTGCGGTCAAACGATAAAGACGGCACGCATGGCCACTACTTCAGACATCGTTTCGATAGCGAAACGATGTTCGAGGTACACTGGCTATCCCTTGAACGCCGGCAGGGTCAGGCCCTTGACGCCGACATCGAGCGCGAACAATCCGCCCGGATTCTTCTGGCGGACGAAGTGGCTTGCCGGGCGCCTGAGCACGGCCGAGGTGACATAGAGGATGTCGAGATCCTTGCCGCCGAATTCGCAGCACGTCGGCAGGTCGGTCGGCAGAACCACGGTCTGCATCAATTCGCCATCAGGATCGTATCGGCAGACCTTGCTGGTCACCGGGATGGTCACCCAGTAGCAGCCCTCGGCATCGACGGTGGCGCCGTCGGCGACGCCGCCGGTCATCGTCATGTCGATGAACGTTCGGCGATTCTCGATATCGCCGGTGGCGGCATCGAAATCATAGGCCCACACCGCGCCGGCATGGCTGTCGGAGAAATACATGGTCTTGGAATCCGGGCTCCAGGCGAGCCCGTTGGAGCAGCCGATGCCGTCGATCATCTTGTGCACCGACAGATCAGGATCGAGCCGGTAGAGCGCGCCGATGAATTCGATCGGCTGACCCGGCACCTCGAACATCGAACCCGACCAGAAGCGGCCCTGGCGATCCGGCTTGCCATCGTTGAAACGGGTATTCGGCATATGCGATTCCGGGTCGACGATCGCCGCGAACGTGCCGGTCGCCGGGTCGAAGAAGTGAAAGCCATTGGCCATGGTCAGCACAAGGCCGCCTTTCTCGCGCAGGCCGAGGCAGCCGAGATATTCCGGTGTCTCGAAGGTCTCGTCCTTGCCGGTCGCTGGGTCGTAGCGATGGATCAGCTTCTTCCAGATGTCGATCCACCACAGCACGCCGGCCTTGGGATCCCAGAGCGTGCCTTCGCCGAGTTCGGCCCTGGCATCGACGACGCAAGTGATTTCGACCATGGTCAGCCCTCTTTTCTCCGCAGCCTGCCGCCGAGGCCGGCGAAGGTCTCGCTGCCGATCGAGACCGTGAGCAGGATCACCGCGCCGTAGACGATGAGCAGCGCGCCGCTCGACAGGTTCAGCGCCGGCAAAAGACCAGTGAGGATGGTGAGCACCATGGCGCCGGCGACGGTGCCCAGATAATGGCCGCTGCCGCCGAGGATGGAGGCGCCGCCGATGGCCACCGCCGCGATCGAGGTGAACAGATAGGCGTCGCCCATGCCGAGATAGGCCTGGCCGGAATAGCCGGTCAAGAGCATGCCGGCGAAAGCGGCTGTGAGGCCCGAGATGACATAGGTGAGGATGGTGGTGCGCGCGGTCGGCACGCCGGAGAATTCGGCGACCGTGGCGCTGGTGCCGAGCGCGTAGAGATGGCGGCCGAACGCCGCCTTGGAGAGCAGCAGCGTCGCCACCAGCGTCAGCGCCAGCCAGATCAGCGCGATGACCGGAAAACCACTGAGCCGCCCCACCGACAGGAACTGGATCAGGGCCGGCGCCGATGGCGTGGGCGAACCGCCGGTCAGCACCAGGATCAGGCCTTGCAGGATCACGTTCGTGGCCAGCGTCATGATGATCGGCGGCACGCCGAACTGGGCAACGCCGATGCCGTTGATGAGGCCGATGAAGGCGCCGCCGGCAAGCAGCAGCGGCATGACCCAGACCAGCGGCAGATCCTGCCCGCCGCACAGCAGCGCCATGATGATTGCGGCCGAATTCAGCACCCAGGGCACCGACAGGTCGATGCCGCCGCCGATGATGACGAAGGTCTGGCCGAGCGCGACGATGCCGACGAAGGCGGCCAGCACGACGGTGGAGCGCATGTTGGAGACCGACAGGAATCCCGGCGAGAACAGCGCCGTGACCAGGAGCAGCGCCAGCATGCCGGCATAGGCGAGCACGATGAGGCGGTTGCGGGCGAGGAAAGCGCTCATTGGGCACGGTTCCTTGCAGCTTTCTCGGCGACGGAACTGGCCAGCACCGAGAGCAGCAGGATGACGCCGGAGGCGACCGGCTGCCAATAGCTCGACACATGCAGGACGAAGACCAGATTGCCGATCAGGGTGAGCACGAAGGCGCCGATCAGCGTGCCGGCGAGATGGCCGCGTCCGCCGAACAGGCTGACGCCGCCGATGACCGCCGCCGCCACAGAGGGAAGGATATAATCCTTGCCGATGGTGGGCGAACCGGCGCCGGTCTGCGTCACCAGGAACAGCGCCGCACCGGCCGCGAACAGGCCGGACAGGCCGTAGGTGACGAGGTTGACCCTTGCGATCGAGACGCCGGACAGGAAGGCCGACTTTTCGTTGGAGCCGGTCGCCTGGATGGCGATGCCGACCCGCGTCGCCCGGAACCACCACCAGAATAACAGCAGCGCCAGCAGCATCCAGACAGGGTTGGTCAGGCCGAGGAGCTGTGCGGAAGCGAAGCCGACCCACCATGAGGGAATGCTGCCGCCATCGGTCGGCAGGATAATCATGGCGATGCCGTTGAGGATCGACCAGGTGGCGAGCGTGACCAGGAAAGGCTGCAGCTTGAGCAGCGAGATCAGCAGGCCGTTGAGTGCGCCGATCAGGAAACCGAGCGCCAGGATGATCAGCGCCCAAAGTGCCGTGGTCGACGCATCGTCGGTAAAGCGCGTCGCGGCGATCACCGTGCCGAGGCTGATCATGCCGCCGATCGACAGGTCGATGCCGCCGCGCAGCAGCACGATGGTCTGCCCGGTCGCCGCCAGCATCAGCGTCATCGCCGCCGCCGTGTCGAGGTTGAGCTCGTCCAGCGAGAAAACGCCGGATTGCAGGCTGCCATAGATGCCGACAATCAAGGCCAGCATCAGGCAGGCGACCAGGAACGGCGCCCGGTCGAGCAAGCGGCCGCGCCAGTCGATGGCCGGCTTGGTGGGATTCGTCCCGGCCGGCTTCTGCGCCATCTCCACAGTCTGCTGCACGGACATCACCATGATTCAGGCCGCCCTGGTTTCAAGCATGGCGGCGCGCAGGATTTCCTCCTCCGAAATGTGAACCCCCTCCAGCGTCGCGGCAATGCGGCCGTTGCGCATCACCAGCACGCGGTCGGCGACATGGACGAGTTCCGGCATGTCGCTGGAATGGAACAGGATCGCATAGCCCTTGGCGGCGAGGTCGCGCATCAGCTGGAAGATCTCGCCCTTGGTGCCGACATCGACGCCGCGCGTCGGATCGTAGAGCAACAGCACGCGCGCCTGCGTCAAAAGCATCTTGCCGAAGATGACTTTCTGCTGGTTGCCTCCAGACAGGGTGCCGGCAAGTTGTTCCGGCGTGCCGGCCTTGATACGCAGGAAATCGACCATTTCCTTGACGAGCGCTGCTTCCTTTTGCCGGCTGAGCAAGCCGTTTTCGGTGAAGCGCTTGATGACCGACAGCGTCAAATTCTCGCGCACGCTCTTGGTCAAAAGCAGGCCCTGGCCGCGCCGGTCCTCCGGCACCAGCGCGATGCCGTCCTTGCCGGTCAGCGCCTGGCGCGGATTGCCGATCGAGGCCGGCTTGCCCCACAGTTCGATCGAGCCGCTCGCCTTGGTGGCGCCGAACAGCGCCTGAAACAGTTCGCGCTGGCCATGACCTTGCAAACCGCCAACGCCGAGCACCTCGCCCTCGCGCAGCGCGAAGTCGACGCCGGAAAGCCGGCTGCCGCTCGAAAACCCCTTTACCCCGAGAGCGATGCGATCGGTCGCGGTGGACACACGCTCGGGATAGAGCCGGTCGAGATGGCGGCCGATCATCTGGGTGACGATCTCATTGTCGGACACGGCATCGGCCTCATGCGCGGCGACGGTGCTGCCATTGCGGAAGATGGTCAGCCGGTCGGCGATGGCGCGCACTTCGGCCATGCGGTGCGAGATGAAGATCACCAACCTGCCCTCGGCGGCGAGCTGCCGGGTAAGGTTCAGCAGCCATTCGGCTTCCCGTGCCGGCAGCGCCGAGGTCGCCTCGTCGAGGATCAGGATACGCGGGTCCTTGGCCAGGCCCTTGGCGATTTCGACGATCTGCCGCTCGGCCAGGGTCAGCCGCCGCAACTCCTGATCCGGGCGAAGCGCCGGAAAGTTGTATTTTTCCAGCAGCGCCAGCGTCTTGCGGCGCATCTCCGTGCGATTGACGGTGCCAAGCCACGTGCGCGGCTCATGGCGAAACCAGATGTTCTGTTCGACGCTGAGATCAGGGATCAGCGACAATTCCTGGAAGACGGCGGCGATGCCGCGTGCCTGCGCCGCATCCGGATTTGCCGGGCGATAATCCTGGCCATCAACCAGGATCGAGCCGCCATCATGCTGCACGGCGCCCGACAGGATCTGGATGAAGGTGCTCTTGCCCGCACCGTTCTCGCCAAGCAGGGCATGCACCTCGCCGGCGCGGGCGCTGAACGTCGCCTCGCTCAGCGCGACAATGCCGCCATAGCGTTTGGACAGGCCGTTGACAGTGACAAGGTCCATGCATGCGCCTTCGAAAAGTTCTCCCGACATCTTGCGATGCCGGGAGACAGGGTCGTGGTCACGGATGTTACTTGCTGCCGGCGGCTTCCGCAGCGGTGATCTCGACCCAATCGGGCGTGATCGGCAGCGTCAGGCCGGGCGCCTGGTCCGGGAAGGCATTTTCGCCAATGGCGATCTTGATCATCTTGGTGCCCGGATAGAGCTTGGACTCGAAGGGATCGGTAGTGACGAAATCGCCCTTGACCGAGACGGAACGCTCGGCCGGCTTCTTGCCGGTGTCGAGAATGTCGACCGCCAGCTTGATCGCTTCCGAAGAGAGATAGGCCGGGTTGGATCCCAGGATGCACTTGGCGCCTTGCGTCTGCGCGCAGGTGACGGCGGCGACATTGTAGGAGAAGCCGACGACCGGGACGATCGGCCGGCCGGCATCCTTCAGCGCCTGGATGGCGCCCGAGCCATAGCCTTGCGTCATGATGCCGTCGATCTTCGGATTGGCGGCAAGCAGTGCCGCGACACCCGACTGTTCCGGTCCGAGGGCATAGTTGCCGTTGTAGTAGCCGACGACCTTGATGTCGGGATATTTGGCCAACACCTTCTCATAGCCCCCCTGCAGCTGCGCCGAGATCGGCGCGCCGGCGAGGCCGCGGTCGAGGATGATGTTGCCCTTGCCGCCGAGCTGCGTGGCCATCCACTCGGCCATGACGGAGGGGATGCGGTCCCAGTCTGAAGCAACGGCATAAGCGCAGGGTTCGGTCACCACCTGGTCGAAGGAGATGACGACGATGCCAGCGTCGCAGGCTTTCTTGATGGTCGGGTTCAAGGCCGAGTCCGAACCGGCATCGACGAGGATGGCGTCCGGCTTCTGGCGGATGATGTTGTTCAGCGAGTTGATCTGCGCCTGGACGGTGTTCTCGACATTCTCGATCTTGAGGTCGACACGGCCCTTCAGCGGTCCCTTGTTGACCGAGACGGTGGCGACGCGCTCCATCTGCTGGCGCCAGTCATTGCCGACGAAATTGTTCGAGAGATAGATGGTGTAGGGCTTCTGGTCCTCGGCGTGGCCAGTCTGCATGCCGGCAGCCATCATGGTGGCGGCAAAAGCTGCTAGGCCGATGTTACGGCTCAATGATTTCATGATTTTCTCCTCCCGTTTTTCGTTTCGCGCCTGATGTGGCGCATCGCAATCACCAAATCAGGTTCCCGAGGCCTCCTTGGGGGTGATCTCCACCCAGCTCGGCGACACCGGCAGGGAAAGCCCTGGCGCGAGATCCGGAAATACGGTCTTGCCGAGCTCGATCTTCACCGCCGAGGAATTCGGCGCGTATTTCGCGTCGACCATATCCGTGGTCAGGCCGGGTGAATTGAACAGCACGGTGGTGTCGGCGGGCTTCTTGCCGGTGTCCAATATGTCGACCGCGAGCTTGATCGCTTCGGCCGACAGCGACGGCGGATTGGCGCCTAGCCAGCATTTGGCGCCCTTGGTCTCGGCGCAGGTGACACCGGTGCCGTTGAAGGCGGCGGCGACGATCGGCACCATCGGCCGGTCGGCATTCTGCAGCGCCTTGATGGCGCCGGTGCCGTAGCCCTGCGAGAAGATGCCGTCGACTTCCGGATGCGCGGCAAGCAGGCTGGCCACGCCTTCCTGCTCGGGCCCGGCGGCATAATTGCCGTTGAAATAGCCGACGATCTCGATGCCGGGATATTTCTTCAGCACGGCACCAAAGTTCTTCTCGAACTGTTCCGAGATCGGCGCGCCGGCGAGGCCGCGATCCATGAAAACCTTGCCCTTGCCGCCAAGGATGGAGGCCATCCATTCGGCCTGGTTGTTGGCCATGATGTCGAAGTCGGAATGCAGCTTGTAGGCGCATTCGGCCGACACGGTCTGGTCGAAGCTGACGACGATGATGCCGGCGTCGCAGGCCTTCTTGATGGTGGGATTGAGCGCCTCGGCCGACGACGCATCGATGAGGATGGCAGCCGGCTTCTGACGGATGATGTTGTTCAGCGAATTGATCTGAGCCTGAACGGTGTTCTCGGCATTTTCGATCTTGAGGTCGACGCGGCCCTTCAGCGGCCCCTTGTTGACGGCGACATTGGCGACGCGTTCCATCTGCTGGCGCCAGTCATTGCCGACGAAATTGTTCGAGAGATAGATGGAGTACGGTTTCGGGGTCGATGTATGGCCCGGCATCGCAGCCATCGACGCCGCGAACCCGGCAAGCGCCACGAAGCAGGCGCTCAAGCTCCTTAGTCTCATGGTCTTCCTCCCTGTATTTCCTGCCCAGCCGGTGATGGACTGCGCCATCTTAGTCGGATGAAGACGGTAAATTGATACCGGTACCAATCACCTTTGTCAATTTGCCCAGACTTGCCAGAGGCTGCGTCCACGAGCCGAATTCGCCGGAGTTCCCCTCTTGCGACGTCTCCCGTGGCCGACCCTCCAGCCTAGCTATCATGCTATTATAATTTTATGAGCCTGTCTATGCGATGTCAGCAGAAAATCCCGCCTCCGGCGCGCTTCAGGACAGGTCGTTCGGCGCGTCGTAAGTGATGCTGAAGATATCGGCGGGGTGGCGGGCGACCGAGAATTCGATGCTGCGCTGGTCCGCCGACTGGTAGAGCATCTCTACCGTCAGCACCGGACTGCCGAGCGTTATGCCGAGGTCGGCGGCAACCGCCTCGTCGGCGATCTCGGCGCGCACCGTGACATGCGCCACGTCGAGTCGCAGGCCGAGATGTTTCTGCACCGAACGGAAGATCAGCACGTCGGAAAAATCCTCCCGCTTCAGGCGCGCGCCGATGTCGGGCGGGAAATAGGTGGTGATCTGCGCCTTGCGCTGTTCGCCGATCGACAGCACGCTGCGCAGGCAATAGCCGGCCTCGTCCTTGCCCATGCCGAAATGGCGCTGGAGCACGGGCGAAACCTCCTTGCGGTAGGATTTCACCGTCAGCTCGGCATCCTTGGTGAAGGCCGCCATGTCGGCGAAATTCTTGAACTTCCAGCTCAGATTGACCGAGGGGCTGCGCGCCGCGACCACGGCAGGCTTGGCCGAACGCTTGCGGATCAGCCCGTCGGCCTCGAGATCGCGCAGCGCCTGGCGAACCGTGATCAGGCTGACGCCGAAATGCTCGGCGATGGTCGCTTCCTTCGGCAGTTCGCCGCCGACGGGGAAGGTGCCGTTGCCGATCGGCTCGCGCAAAATGTCGGCGAGCTGGCGGTAAAGCGGCCCGTTGGCGCGGCCGAGCGTGCGCCTGGGAAGACTGTCTATGGTCGGGTGGTCCATGTGCCTCGTCGCGCCTGTGTCGAAGCTTTTATAATAGCTTCCCACGCCCGAAGCTAGGCAAGGCTGTTGACGATCAACCGTCTCAGACAAAGAGCCGAAGCGGCTGTTCGATCGCCGATTTCAGGGTCGCGAGCCATGCGGCAGCGGTAGCCTCGTCAACGCTCGCCGCGTCTGTCGTCAGCAGGCATTCGGCATGATCGCCCGGCGTGTCGGACGAAACGGTCAGGCGCATGGTGCGGCCCGGCAGAAGCGGCGTCATCATCGGCCTGATGTCGCTGGCCGGCAGCAGCCGCAGGGATAGGGTCGCTGGAGTTTCCGTCTCATCCCGGCTGTCGGCCAATGCCGCAAGCCGCAAGGCGCGCAGCGATGTCAGGGCCATTTCGGGGATCATGGCGAATACGGTTTGCCGGCCTGCCAGTTCCAGCGCCACGGAAGCGCCACCGAACCTGGCTGCCTGCGGCATCTCGACAAATGCTTGACCGGCGGCACGCAGCAGCACGTCGTCGATGGCGAACACATGGCCCGAGCTCTCAAGCGCCGCCAGCAGGTCTTGCAGCGCGCCGAGGGCAACGGCGGTGGCAAAGGCGGCGATCCGGTGCGCGGTCGGGGATAGGGCCGCTGCCGGGGCGACGGCATTGGGCGAGGCGAGCGGTGCGGCAACCGGAACGAAGCCTTGCACATCGGCGGCCAGGATGCGCCCGCCAGGACCGCTGCCGCGAAGTGTTTCGAGCGGCAGGGAACGCTCGCGCGCCAGGCGGCGGGCATAGGGCGAAACCGCCACCCGGACCTGCGCCGTCGCGATGTTCATTTCAGATACTCCGAATTCACGCAGTTGGTCAGCCGTCCCTCGGTGAGATAGGCGTGGACCACCTCGATCGATTTCAGCCGGAGGTCGCGCATCGACGCCGGGCTGTAGAAGGCGGCATGCGGTGTGACGATCAGCCGATTGGCGATCCAAGGCTCGCGGGCGCGCCAGGCGGCGAGCAGCGGATGATCGAGATCGCCGGGCTCGCTCGGCAAGACGTCGAGGCCGGCGCCGGCGACGATGCCCTCGCGAATCGCCGGTTCCAGCGCGTCGAGATCGACGATCGGACCACGCGCGGTGTTGATGAGGACAAGGCCTGGCCTGGCGGCGGCGAAGGCGGACGCGCCAAGCAGCTTGCGGGTCTCCTCGCTGAGCGGCGTGTGGACGCTCACCACATCCGCCCGCTCCATCAATTCACGGAGCGAATGGACGCGTTCGTAGCCGGTCGACAGGTCGACACCGGACAGAAGGTGCGGGTCGTAAAACACCACCTTCATATCGAAGGCGGCGGCGCGACGGGCGGTCGCAAGTCCGATGCGGCCGAGACCGACAATGCCGAAGGTGGCGCCCTTGTGCCGGCGGACCAGCGGCGCCTTGGAGAAATGCCAGCCTTCGGCGCCATAGCTGGAAAGCTCGGCGCCATAGGCCGATGTGCCGCGCGTCAGCGCCAGCATGAGGCCGATGGCGTGATCGGCGACCTCGGTGGTGCCATAGTCCGGCACGTTGCAAGCCGGAATCTTCCGCGCACCCCAGCCCGCCGTATCGATGTTGTCGAAGCCGACGCCGGAACGCACCGCTATGCGCGCCTTGGGAAAGGCCGATGGCGCGGCGGCGACATTGTGGGTGGGCGAATAGTTGATGACGGCGTCGACCACCTCGCAGACGGCAGGATCGAGTGCGGCTGCCTTGTCGTTGGTCGAGCGTGCGAGGATGAACTCCATATCGGGATAATGCTGCCGCTCGAGTTCGGCCTCATCGGCGGCTTGCCAGTTGGCGCACAGGATCTTCATGCCAGCCCCTTCGGATTTCAAGTTCGGTGATGGGTTATTTCTTGATGCCGCCGATGCGGCCGCCCATCGGCACCACGGCGCCGACCGGCTGATCGATGGCGTTGAGTGTCCCGCTGGCCGGTGCCTCGATCTCGACCACGGCCTTGTCGGTCTCGATCTCGGCGATCAGTTCGCCTTCCTTGACCTGATCACCGACCGCCTTCAGCCATTTGACGACGGTGCCTTCGCTGACGGTGAGATCGCCGAACGGCATTGTGATCGGCTCGTCGTCGCTGGGAGCGGCAGCCGCTGAAGCGGCGGGCAAGGATCTGGCTGGAGCAGGCGTTGGGTTAGCCGGCGCAGCACTTTTCAGGCCGACCGTATACCAATGGTCCGGCACCGGCGGTTGGCCCGATATGACGTCGCGCACGCCCTGGGCGATGCGCGCCGTGTCGACCAGCATGGCGCGCTCCAGCACCGGCGCGAAGGGATGCGAGGTCGGCGCGGTGTGCAGCCTTCCCGGTGGGGCGTCGAGTTCGTCGAAGGCGAACTCGTTGATGGCCTGGGCGATCTCGCCGCCAAGGCCGCACATCGCCCAGGCTTCGTCGACGATGAGCAGGCGATGGGTCTTTCGGACGCTGGCGACGATGGTGTCAATGTCGAGCGGCATGATGGTGCGGGGATCGATCACCTCCGCCTCGATTCCTTCGGCGGCGAGCGCCTCGGCTGCCTCCAGCGTGCGCTGCACCATCTGGCCGGCGGCAACGATGGTGATGTCGGTGCCTGCCCGCGCAATGCGCGCGACGCCGAAAGGCACAAAATGCTCGCCGACCGGCACCTCGCCCTTGGAGGCGAACAGCGCCTTGGGCTCAAGCATGATGACCGGATCGCCGGCCCTGAGCGCGGTCTTCATCAGGCCCTTGGCATCGGCAGGGGTCGACGGCACGCAGACGATAAGGCCCGGCATATGGGCGAAGACCGGATGATAGATGCCGCTGTGATGCGGCCCGGAGCTGCGCAGCGCGCCGGCGCCGACGCGCACCACCATTGGCGCGCTCATCAGGCCGCTGGTCATGTAGCGCAGCTTGGCCGCCTGCAGGAAGATCTGGCCGGCGGTTTCGAAGGCAAAGTCGGCGAACATCAGGTCCGAGACGGTGCGCGCTCCGGTGGCCGAGGCGCCGACGGCGGCGGCGGTGAAGCCCTGCTCGGAGATCGGCGTGTCGACCATGCGCTCGGCGCCGAATTCCTGCCAGAGGTTTTTGGTGTGAGCGAAACTGCCGCCGCGCTCGCCGGTGCCCTCGCCGAAATAGAGGATCGCCGGATTGGCGCGCATTTCCTCGGCGATGCCGTCACGTACGGCCTCGAGCCATCCCTGCGTGCGGGTCTCGCCGACGGCTCGCCAAGCCAAGGCGGCGGGCGGATTGATCGGATCGGCAAAGACATGCAGAAGCACCGTCGCCGGATCGGGCTCGGGCGAGTTGCGGGCAAAGGTCAGAGCCTCCTCGACCACCTTCTCGATCCTCGCTTCTATTGCCGCGAGCGCCTCGGCATCGGCGATGCCATAGTCCTCGATCAGCCGCTTGCGGAACATGTCGATGGGGTCGCGCTTGATCCAGGCGTCGAGTTCCTCCTGCGTGCGATAAGTGCCGATGACCGGATCGCCCTCATGGTGACCGACGGTGCGGTAGGTCTTGGCCTCGATCAGCGTCGGGCCCTTGCCGGAACGGGCGCGCTCGGCGGCCTCCTTCATCGCCAGCCAGACGGCGAAGACGTCGTTGCCGTCGACCGCAACCCCGGGCATGCCGTAGGAGGCGGCCTTGGTGGCGATCTCTGGGTTCAGCGTGATCGACTTCAGCGGCGTCGCCGTGGCGTAGAGGTTGTTCTCGCAGATGAAGACCGCCGGCGCCCGCTGCACGGCGGCGAAGTTGAGCGCCTCGTGGAAGCCGCCATGGTTGGCGGCGCCGTCGCCGAAGAAAGCGACGCCGATGTCGTCGCGGCCCTGCTGGCGGGCGCCCATGCCGATGCCGACGGCATGGCCGATGCCGGCGGCGACGATGCCGTTGGTGCCGAACAGGCCGACCGAGCGGTCGTAGAGATGCATGGTGCCGCCGCGGCCGCCGCAAATGCCGTCAACCTTGCCGAACAGCTCGGCCATCACCCGGCCGGGATTGGCGCCCTTGGCCAGCGCGTGGCCGTGGCCGCGATGGGTCGATGTCACCCAGTCGGTTGGCCGCAGATGCGCGCAGACGCCGACGCCCGTCGCCTCCTCGCCGATATAGAGATGCAGGAAACCGGGTGTTTCGCCCTTGCGGCAGGCGATCTGGGCGATGCTTTCGAAACGGCGCAAAAGCACCATGCGTTCGAACAGATCGAGCAGGATTTTTGGATCGGGCAGGTTTGGAGCGCCCTTGAAATCGTCGCGTGCGCGCGCCGCAGACATTGCCACCAGAGCCTCCCTGAAATGCGTCCGACGCCGGGCGGCAGAGCGCCGGCGGCGAGCTTGTTGGCCGCTCGCTTTGGCGCATCATAGATTATAATAGCATAATGTCTACTGGCTTCGGACCGGGCCGTGCGATGGCTAGAGTCTGGTGATCCGAACGGTCGCGTCGGGCCGCTGAAACAGCTCCGGCCGCAGGCTGAGACCCAGCCCCGGCCCTTCGAGCGGCGCAACGTGGCCGTCCTTGACCGGCGGAATGTCGGCGACGATCTCGGTGTACCAGCCGGTGAAATACGCGCGCACCGCCTCCTGGTAGTTGACGTTCGGCAAGGTCGCCGACAGCGCGCAACTGGCGGCATAGACGATCGGCCCGGTGCAATCGTGCAAGGTGACAGGCAGTTCGCTGGCCTCGGCCATGTTGGCGATCTTGCGCGCTTCGGAGAGGCCGCCGCACCAGGCGAGATCAATCATGATCACGCTGGCCGCGCGCTTGTCGATCAGTTGCTTGAACATCTGCCGCGAGGCGAGCCGCTCGCTGGCGGCGATCGGTATTGATGTATGGCGGGCAAGCTCGGCCATGGCGTCAAGCTCGTTGTAGCGGATCGGCTCCTCCAGCCAGGCGACGTCATGGGCTTTCAGCGCCTCGGCGATGCGCAGCACCGGCGGCAAGGTCCACAGCCCGTGCAGTTCGACCATGATTTCCATGTCGCGGCCTACAGCGTCGCGGATTTTCTGGAAAGGCTCCAATGCCTTGTCCAGATCGGTCAGCGAAATGCGCGTGCCATTCGATGCCTCGGCGGCGATGTCGAACGGCCAGATCTTCATCGCGCCGATGCCTTCCGACTTCAGACTTCTGGCGAGATCGCCGGCATTGTAGCGCCAGGCGAGCAGGTCCTCGTACGGGCCTTCGTTGGAATCGCCAGGCTTGAGCGACCAGTCCTCGCCGCGCTCGAACAGGGCGTTCCTCTTGGTGGCCCGGACGTGCTTGTAGCCGGCGCAGGTGTTGTAGACCGGCACGCTCTTGTGGGTGCGCCCGCCAAGCAGCCGCCAGATCGGCTCGCCGAGCGCCTGGCCATAGATATCCCATAGCGCGATGTTGACGGCGGAATTGCCGCGCAGCTCGGCGCCGGAATCGCGGGCGCCGACATAGACGCTGCCCAGCATGCGGTCGTGCAGTTCGATGTCGCGCGGATCCTTGCCGAGGAGATAGGACGCGACATTGTCGTGGATGTAGGCGGCGACCGGCCCCGGCGCCCAGAACGTCTCGCCGGTGCCGATCAGGCCGGCATCGGTGTAGACGCGCAGCCAGAACAGGAAGGGGAATTCCGCCAGCTGCAGCGTCTCGAGCGCGACGACTTTCATTGTTTTCTCCCCATTGCAGCGAACCATGCGGTCGGCGGGACAATAGCACATCGCCGTTGACAGCCATTTATGGTACCGGTATCAATCGCGTCAAGATGGCCACCGGGAGGGTTTTCTTGCCAGCCGAGAATCACAACACGCCGCCACGAAGGGCACTTGTCACCGGTGCCGCCGGCGGCCTCGGTCGCGAGGTGGCGATCCAGCTGGCGCGGCGCGGCTGTGTCGTCGCGGTCACCGACATCAATGGCGAGGGACTGGCCGAGACCGCCACGCTGGTCGGCGAAACCGGCGCGGAAAGCGAAAGCATCGTCAGCGACTTCACCGGGGAAGGCGCGCCGGAGGCGGCGGTGGAGAAAGTGGTGGCGCGCTGGGGCGGCATCGACATCCTTGTCAACAATGCCGGCTATGGCGTGATCGAGCCCTTCCTCGACGCAACCTTCAAGGCCTGGACGCGCACGCTGGCGCTCAATGTCACCGCGCTTGCCATGGCCTGCAAAGCGGCGGGCCGAGTGATGCGCGAGCAGCGTTCGGGGCGCATCATCAACATCACCTCGCCGGGTTCGCGCATGGCGCTGCCCGACTACACCGCCTACACGGCGAGCAAGGCTGGGGTCGATTCCATTACCCGCGCCGCAGCGGTAGCGCTGGCGCCCTATGGTGTGCTGGTCAACAGCCTGGCACCGGGCATGATGGACACCGAAATGCAGCGCTCGACCGAGGTCGACCTGGCCCGCGCCAATGGCCGAAGCGACCTGCAGGCCTTCCTCGACGAGCGCACCCGCCGCATCCCGCTCGGCCGCCGGGCCGAGATTGCGGAAGTCGCGGAAGCCGTCGTCTGGCTCTGTCTCGATGCGCCCAAATACATGACCGCCGAGCGGCTCAACATGTCGGGCGGGCTCGACAAGGACTGATCAGATGCAGCGAAACTCCCCACCCGGCAGCGCCGATATCGGCGCGCTCGAACGCAAGGCGATACAATTGCGCCGTCACATGCTGACCATGGCGCGCGGCCAGGGCCAGGGTTATATCGGCCAGGGCCTCGGCATCGCCGATGTGCTGGCCGCGCTCTACTTCCACGAACTGCGTTACGATCCACACAATCTGGCGTGGGCCGACCGCGACCGCTTCCTGCTCTCGACCGGGCATTATTCGATCGCACTGTGGGCAGCGCTGGCCGAGGCCGGCATCATCCCGGTCGAGGAACTTGCCACCTATGGCGCCGACAACAGCCGGCTGGAGATGTCGACGCTCGACACGACGCCAGGTGTCGAGGTCATCGGCGGCTCGCTCGGCCATGGCCTGGGGCAAGGCGTCGGCCAGGCGCTGGGCCTGCGCATCGACAAATCCGAGGCGCGCGTCTTCGTCGAACTGTCCGATGGCGAAATGCAGGAAGGCTCGACCTGGGAAGCGGCGATGTCGGCCAGCCATTTCAAGCTCGATGGGCTGGTGGCACTGGTCGACTGCAACGGCATCCAGGCCGACGGGCCTGTCGTGCTCGACATGGAGCCGGTGGCCGACAAATGGCGCGCCTTCGGCTGGCAGACATCGGAGATCGACGGCAACGACATGAAGGCGGTGGTCGGCGCGCTGGCCGATGCGCGCGAGCGCAACGGCAAGCCGAAGGCGATCGTGCTGCGCACGCTGACTGGCAAGGGCGTGCCGCGTATCGAAACCGCCGAGAAATCGCATTTCTTCCGCATCGACGTGGCGCAATGGGACGGCATCATCGCCGAGTTCGAAAAGACCGTGGGAGCAAGCCAATGAGCGGCACGGCGACGGAGGCCGGCCGCACGCTGGCCATGGGTCAGGACGAAGCGGTCCGCGGCGGCCGGCAAAGCGTGGAAGCGCCGTTTGGCAAGGCGCTGACGCGGCTCGGCCACAGCCGTCCCGACATTGTTGGGCTGACCGCCGACCTCGGCAAATACACCGACATCCTGCCGTTCCGTGACGCTTTCCCCGACCGCTTCTTCAATGTCGGCATGGCCGAGCAGAACCTGGTCGCTGTCGCCGCCGGGCTGGCGCGTACCGGCAAGGTGCCGTTCGCCACCACCTATGGCGTGTTCGCGACAAGGCGGGCCTATGATTTCGTCGCCATCGCGCTCGCCCACTCCAACCTTAACGTCAAGATCGTCGCCGGCCTGCCGGGATTGACGACCGGCTATGGCGGCACGCACCAGGCGATCGAGGATCTGGCGCTGATGCGCATGATCCCCGGGCTGACCATCATCGACCCCTGCGACGCGACCGAGATCGAAGCGGCGACCAAGGCGATCGCAGAGCGTCACGGGCCGGTCTACATGCGGCTGCTGCGCGGTTCAGTGCCCGTGGTATTTGAAGCCGGCTATCGTTTCGAAATCGGCAAGGCGCGCAAGCTTCGTGGCGGTTCCGATGTCGGCATCATCTCGACCGGCTTCATGACCGAGCGGGCACTGGATGCGGCGGACGCGTTGCGAAAAAAAGGCATCTCCGCCGGCGTGCTGCACGTGCCGACCATCAAACCGTTCGACACCGAGGCGGTGGCCGCGTTCGCGGCTGGCGTCAGCCACATCGTCACCACGGAAAACCATGTTGTCGTCGGCGGCCTGGCCAGCCTCGTTGTCGAGACCTTGTTCGACGCCGGCATTGCGAAGAAAGTCAGCCGCATCGGCTTGCCCGACCGCTACATCGAATGCGGCGCGGTGCCGACCCTGCAAGCGAAATACGGCCTGACATCAGAAGCCGTCATCGCCGCGATCATAGCCCTGGCTTAGGACGACCGCATGAAAATCACCGAAATCGAGACCTTCGCCGTCGGTGCCGGCTGGAAGAACTGGCTGTTCGTCAAAGTCCATACCGACAACGGCATCCATGGGATTGGCGAAGGCACGCTGAACGGCTTCATCAAGACCACCGAAGCCGGCGTGCACGAGCTCAAGCATCTCGCCATCGGCCAAGACCCGCGCCGCATCAATGCGCTGGCCAAGCGCATGCTGGACAGCGTCTCGCTCGACGGCGGCCACATCCACCGCACGGTGATCGCGGCGGTCGAGATTGCCTGCTGGGACATTCTGGGCAAGAGCCTCGGCGTGCCGATCCACCAGTTGCTCGGCGGCCAGGTGCGCGACAGCGTCCTCGGCTACGCCAATGGCTGGTACCGCACCGAGCGCACGCCGGAGGCCTTCCTCGAGGCCGCCAAGGCGGTTCTGACCAAGGGTTTCAAGGCGTTCAAGCTCGACCCGTTCGGCACCGCGCAAGGTTTTATCTCGCGCGAGGAATTGCAGCTTTCCTACGCGATCTGCCGAAAATTACGTGATGAACTGCCTCGCGATACGCTGATCCTGATCGACGTGCATGCGCGCTTCACCGAGATCGCCGCCCTGCAGGCCGCGCAGAAATTCGCCGATCTCGACATCTTCTGGTGGGAGGAGCCGACCTCGCGCGACCGGCAAGAGACGGTGCACGAAGTGGCGCATCGCTCACCGATGCCGGTGGCGACCGGCGAAATGTACGACACGGTCGGGCAATTCTACACGCTGGCCGCAGGTGGGGGCGTCAACATCTTCCAGCCCGAACCGATGTCGCTCGGTGGCATTGCGCCGTCCATGCAGGTGGCCAACCTCGCGCTTGCGCATGGCAGCCACATCGCCCCGCACCAGAGCGGCGGACCGGTGGCGACGGCGGTGTGCCTGCAGCTGGCGGCCGCGGTGCCGAACTTCCTCATCCAGGAGCACTTCGACGCTTTCAACGACCCGTGGACGCGCGACCTCGTGACCTGGCACCCGACCGTCAACCCGGCCAATGGCCATCTGTCGCTGCCCGACGCGCCAGGGCTCGGCATCGATCTCAACATTGAGGCGATCAAGAACCACCCTTACGATCCCGACGCCTATCTCAACGTCCACGCGGAGGGCTGGCAAAAGCGCCTCGGGCGTCGGGAAGAGACGGGGTGGCGTGGCCTCTAGTCCGTCACGCGCTTTCGCGATCGACGATCTCGAAGCCGAGGCTGGTGATGGTCGGCACCTTGGTGTCGCCGCCGAGCCTTGCCAGCAATTGCCGCACCGCACGGCGGCCCATCTCGTAGCGGTTGACCTTCACCGTGGTCAGCGGCGGATAGAGCTGCGCGGCGAGATCCATGTCGCCATAGCCGGCGATGGCGATCCTGCCCGGCACGGCCCAGCGCCGGCGGTGGCATTCCTGCACGGCGCCGACCGCGAGCGTGTCGCTGGAAAAGAAGATGGCATCGATATCCCGGTGGCGGGTGGTCAGCGTCACCAGCGCCTCGGCACCGCCCTGCGCGGTGATTGGCACTTCGACCTCCATATCGGCATGGTTCTTGATGCCGAGCTCCGTCAGGGCGGCATGGTAACCGGTGCGGCGCTGCCGCAGGCGGTCATTGCCGTGGATCGGCGTCGAGACGAAGCCGATGCGCTTGTAGCCCTTGGCCGCCAGATGCATGGTCATGGCATAGGCGGTCTCGAAGTTGGAGACGCCGACCACCATGTCGATCGGCTTGCGGCCCTTGATTTCGGAAATTTCGACCACCGGGGCGCCGCTGCTCTTCAGCAAGGCACGCGCCGCTTCGCTTTGCACGAAGCTCTGCAGGATCATGCCGACCGGGCGCCAGCCGAGCAGGTTGCGGATCGACTTCTCCTCGGCCTCCTGCGTGAACTCGCCCTGCACCAGGAGCATCGAATAGCCGCTCTCATGGCATTCGTCGGACATGCCTTGCACCTGTTCGGCAATGCCCGAATTGATCAGCGGCGGCACCACCGTGCCGATCATGCGGCCGTTGCCGCGCATGCTGGACGCAAGCCGGTTGGGTACGAAGCCGGCCTGTTCGATCGCCTCCAGCACCTTGGCGCGCGTCTCCGGCGAGACCATGTCGGGATTGGACAGCGCGCGCGACACCGTCATCGGCGCCACGCCGACCCGCTTGGCGATCTCGCGGACGCCGAGGCGTTGCGGCTTCTTCTCGTCCGCCGGCGGCTTATCGACCATCACCATGCTCCAAGAAAGCGCTATCCGCCAAGGCAATGTCCTGCGGATCACGCCGAAACGTCCATTCATAGCGGTTGCCGCGAGTGCTTGCCAGCGATGGACCCAGCTATGCACCGCCAGAAAATTTCATCGTTGACAAGTTATAATATTATAATCTTAATGGTTGAGAGGAGCGCGCCAGGATCGGCGCGGGCGCATGGGGCCGGCCGCAAGAGCCGGCGACGGTCGCTGCCAGGGAGGTCGGGATGAACAGCGCGGCTGAGGTGAGCGCGTCGCCCAGGGACGCGCGTTCGTTCCGGCGGCGACTGATCGGCTTGATTGCCGTCGGCGAGGTCGGCGTGCTGGCGGCCATGGCTTTGCTGATCGCCTTCTTCTGGCTGCTCGAGCCGGCCTTCCTGTCGGAGCGCAACATCCGCGCCATTCTCAACGTCGTCTCCTTTGTCGGCATCATCGCCATCGGCCAGACCATTCTGCTGGTCGCCGGCGAGTTCGACCTGTCGGTCGGCTCGGTGGCTGGTCTCTCCGCCGTGGTCGCCGCCAAGCTGATGACCGCGGCCGCCCTGCCGGTGAGCGTCGGCATTCTCGGCGGCATAGGCGTCGGCGCGCTGATCGGCCTCCTCAACGGCCTGATCGTCGTCAGGCTGGGTATCCCTGCCTTCATCCAGACGCTCGGCATGCTGTTCATCGGCCAGGGCCTGATCCAGGTGGTGACGGGCGGCTATCCGGTCTATCCGCTGCCCGAGGCGATCAACACCATTGGCGGCACCGATCTCGCCTTCGGCCTCGGCTGGAGCTTTGCCTTCTTCATCGTCGTCGCCCTCCTTGCCGACTTCGTGCTGCGGCGCACCGTGCTCGGGCGCAACATGTATGCCACCGGCGGCAACAAGGAAGTGGCGCATCTCGTCGGTATCAACACCAGCGCCTACAAGATCGGCGCCTTCATCACCGTCGGCGCGCTGTCGGCGATCGCCGGCATGTTCGTAATGGCCGATCTCGGCAGCGGCGGCACTTCGATCGGCAGCGGCTGGGAACTGACCGTCATCGCCGGCGTCGTGGTCGGTGGCGTCAGCCTGTTCGGCGGCGCCGGCACGGTGGCCGGCGGCGTCGTCGGCATCCTGATGCTGAAGGTGGTGCAGAGCGGCCTCGTCGTCATTGGCGTCAACTCCAACTGGCAGCAGATCGCGGTCGGCGTGATCATGGTCATGGCTGTCGGCCTCGACATAGTGCGCCGCCGCTACTTCATCGCCGGCGCCTGAGAGGCCGCTTATATTGCGCCGGCAAAAATGCCGGCGAACCAAGGGAGGTAAGGCATGAAGACCCATTTGAAAAAGCGGCTGATCCGAACCGCATTGGTGGCGGCGGCACTCGCCACCTCGCTCGGCTCGGCGAGCCTGGCCCGGGCGGCGGACATTCACCTGCTCTGGGTGCAGGCGATGAAGGATCACCCGGTGCATCGGCTGATGCAGGCGGGCTTCCTCAACAAATGCAAGGAACTTGGCTACACCTGCGAGGTGGTCGGCGACCCGAGCGCCACCAACTGGGATATTCCGGCGACCTTGCCGCTTGCCGAGGCCGCCCTTGCCCGCACCAAATACGACGCGATCGGGGTATACGGTCCCGATCCGGCCATCTATTCCTACATCTCCAAGCTGGCCAAGGAAGGCTTCCCGATCGTCACCTGGCACGTCCTGCCGCCCGAAGGGACCGTCAACGGCCTGAAAGCGGCAACGGGAGAGAACATCGCCGAAGCGGGAACCAATGCCGCGATCGCGATCGGCGACAAGCTCGGCGGCAAGGGCACCGTGGCGTTGACGCAGGGCGCTTCCAACGACACCGAAAACGCCATGTCGGATGCCTTCCGCAAGACCATCGCGGCGAAATATCCCGGCATCAAGGTGCTCGACACTCAGATGGAAGGCTTTGAACCGTCGGCGGCCGAGGCAAAAGCGGTGGCGATCCTGCAGGGCAATCCCGATGTGACCGCCGCCTTCGGCACCACCGGCAACAGCATCCAGACCTGGTCGGGCGCCGCCCGCAAGGCCGGACGCGACGTCGTCATCGTCGGCATGGACTATATCAGGCAGAATCTCGATCTGGTGAGATCCGGCGCCGCCTACGGCATCGTCGCGCAGCCGCTCTATGAAGAGAGCGCCAAGGTCGCCGAACTTCTCGGTGATCTCGCCCAGGGCAAGACCGTGCCCTACAGCAATCCGCTGCCGGCAAAGGTGATCACCGCAGCTGATCTCGATCCCTATTACAAGATGCTGGACAGCGCCGGCCAGTAACACCTGCCGCCGGGCCCGCGCCTTGCAGGCCCGGCGCTTTCCGAAGGGATGCGTCTTGTCCATCACCACCCCAGCGCCGCTGTTTTCGGCCACCGCCATCGCCAAGAATTTCGGCGGCGTGCAGGCGCTGCGCGGCGTCGATTTCGATGTCGTGGCCGGCGAGATCCACGCCTTGCTCGGCCAGAACGGCGCCGGCAAATCGACGCTGGTCAAGATCCTCAACGGCGTGCATCCGGCCGGTTCCTACACCGGCACGATCCAGCTCGACGGCCGGCCCGTCAGCTTCGCTTCGCCGGCCGATGCACGATCGAACGGTGTCGGTTATGTGCCGCAGGAAATCGAGGTGCTCGAACAGCTGTCGGTCGCCGAGAATGTCTTTGCCGGCCGCACCGGGCTGGGCACAGGCATGCTGGTCCACCAGCGCAAGCTCGAGCAGCGGGCCGGCGAAATCTTTGCCGACCTCGGCATCGACATCAACCCCAGGGCCTATGTCGCGTCGCTGACCTCGGCGCAGCGTCATCTGGTGATGATTGCGCGTGCCATCGTGCTGAAGCCACGCGTGCTGATGCTGGACGAGCCGACGGCCTCGCTCTCCGGCACCGAGGTCGATGCGCTGTTCGCCGTGCTGCGTCGCCTGAAGGCGCAAGGCGTGGCGATGATCTACATCACCCACCGCCTGCCCGAGGTGCTGGCCATCTGCGACCGCGCCACGGTGCTGCGCGACGGGCAGGTGGCGGTACGGATCGCGCGCGAGGATTTTGACGCCGAGACCTTCATCTTCTCGATGTCGGGTCAAAGGCTACAGCGGCTGTTTCCCGAACACGCGGCACCCGTCGGCCGGCCGACGGCGCTGGAGGTTCGCCATCTCACGGTCGCCGGCCACAGCGGCGCGGTCCATGGCGCCAGGGATATCAATCTCCGCGTGGCGGCGGGCGAAATCGTCGGGCTTGCCGGGCTGCTGGGCTCCGGCCGCAGCGAAATCCTGCACGGTATCTATGGCCGCGTTCCGGCCGACGGCGAAATCCGCATCGCCGGCCAGAGCGTGTCTATCAAATCGCCGAGGGATGCCCGCGCGGCCGGCATTGCGCTGCTGACCGAGGATCGCAAACGCGACGGCCTGCTGTTCAACCTACCTGTCGGCGCCAACATCACCATCGGCAATCTCGCGCCTCTGTCGCGGCATGGCATGGTGCGCGGCGGACTGGAGCGAAGCTCCATCCTCACCGCCATGCGCGCGCTTAACGTCAAGGCGTCCTCCCCGCAGGCTTCGGTCACCCATCTGTCGGGCGGCAACCAGCAGAAGCTGCTGTTCGCCCGTGTGCTGATGCGGGCACCGAAAGTGCTGCTGCTCGACGAGCCGACCAAGGGCGTCGACGCGGCGACCCGTCATGAAATCTACCGGCTTGTGGTTGAACTCGCCGAGAAAGGCGTAGGCTTGCTGATCGTGGCTTCCGAATTGGAAGAGCTGATCGGCCTTTGCGATCGCTGCGTCGTGGTCGCCGACGGGCGCATCGTCGACGAATTTGGCCGCGGCGACGGTGGCGAGGATCGGGTGCTGCGCTCGGTGACGGCGGCGCAAGCGGAACGCCACGCCATCGCTTCACAGGCCTCAGCATGATGTTCGCCGGCAAACGCGTTTTCGTCACGGGGGCTGCCACCGGCATTGGCCGGGCGACCGCGGCGTACCTCGCCGACGCGGGCGCCAGGGTGCTCGGCGCCGGACTGGACGGCGAAGAGGGCAAGGCCCTTGCCGGCCGTTATGACGAAAGCCAGTTGATCTTCCGCGAGAGCGATCTTACCCGCGAAGCGGAGGTGCAGTCGGCGGTGACGGCAGCCACCGAATGGCTTGGCGGGCTCGACGCCGTCGTCAACTGCGCCGGCATCTACCCCACCGGCAAGCGGCTTGAAGACGTTTCCGACGCGGAATGGGAAAAAACCATCGCCGTCAACCTCACAGCGATTTTCCGCGTCTGCCGCGCGACCTTGCCGCTGTTGCGCGCGGCCGGCGGTGGCTCGATCGTCAACATCGCGTCCGTGCACGCCGATGCCACGGTTCCCGGCGTGCCCGCCTATGCCGCGACGAAGGCGGCGGTCGTCGGCCTGTCGCGGCAGATCGCGCTCGACTATGCCGTCGACCGCATCCGCGTCAACGCCGTGCTGGTCGGCTCGGTCGCCACCCGCATGACGCTGGACGGGCTGGAAGCGGCCGGCGGCGCCGAAGCGCTGGGCCTGTCCTTCGAGCCCAACAGAATCGCCCGCATCGCCAACCCTTCGGAGATCGCCAGCGCAATCGGCTTCCTGATTTCCGACGCCGCATCCTTCGTCACCGGCAGCGCCATGCAAGTGGATGGCGGCCTGCTGGCGCGGCTTCTCTAGGGTTCAGGCGCAATCGGCTGGTTGACTGAAGATCCGATTATACTGCCTCTTCAGTTTGCCGCGCACAGGCGCTACCCTACCGGGCACAGAATTCCGCAGCCATGGCTAGCGGGGGGGCAGGCCACCATGAACATGGACTCGACCATTGCTGGTCCGACATCACATTTGACCGCCCCCGCCATCGGTAGCGAGCTTGTTTGCATCGTCGATCGCAGTTCGTGTTTCCACGGCGCGATTCACGTTTCAGGATTCACTTTTTCCGCAAAATCCCCTGTCGTTGGGCTCGCCTTGCTTCTGCCGGATGGCCGCACAGTCGTCCTGTCGCAAACTGGCCTTCCCAGTGCGGATTTGAGTCGACTCTATGGGCGGCTTGCGGCGTCGTGCCGATTTGATGAGCGGGTCTTTACCGGGCTGGACAACGCTCAGATGCTGGATGTGAAGCTCGAAATAAGATTGGCGGACGGGTCGAAGGAAGTGCGCCCGCTTGCGGCGGCAGATCCAAACGATTCGGTACTGCCCCTGGTAAACAGATTCTTTGCCGAGTTGCGGTCACGTTCCGGCGGACATTTGCTGGAAATAGGTTCGCGCAACCGGACTGGTGCAATGTGGCGCAACAGCCTGCCGCCGGGCTGGGTCTACACCGGCTTCGATATTCTTGACGGCGAGAACGTCGACATCGTTGGAGACGCTCATGAGGCGAGCCGCTTTCTGCCTCGCAAGACCTATGACGCCGTCATGTCATTTGCGGTGTTCGAGCACCTCCTGATGCCCTGGAAGGCCGCGATCGAAATGAACCGGGTTCTCAAGACAGGCGCTCTGGGGATTATCCTGGCGCCACAGACATGGGCTCTGCACGAAGAGCCGTGCGACTATTTTCGGTTTTCGAGTCACTCCTGGAAGGCCTTGCTCAACAGATCGACCGGGTTTGAAATCATCGAAGCCATCGATGGTGTGCGGGCATACATCGTGGCGCGAGTGCACAACATATCGACGCATTTTGGCGAGATGCACACCGGAGCGTTGATGTCGGCCGTCCTGTTTCGCAAGACAGGTGAAACAGAATTGGATTGGCCGGTTTCGCTTTCCGACGTTGCCGAAGATCTATACCCTTTTTAGACCCTTTTTTGCGGTTGGCAGGGGCCGTGGTTTTTTATGCGTAGCCTTGGGGCTGCGCCTCGCCAGGATCGACAGAGACGGACCATGCTCGTTGTCCGGCGTCTCGTGTGCGATCGCCAGATCGTCGAACCCCAGTTTGGCCAGCCCCCACAGCAGATCGTCGCGATGTATCCAGCACGGTACGCGGTCCATGCCTCCGCAAAATGTCGATGCGCCAAGCGGTCCGTAGGGGCGCGGATAAAGCGTCACCGTTCGGCCGTGCCAGTCGCGTTGCTCTGGCGCTCCAAGCGCCGCGCGCCGCCGGTCGTCGGTCGGCATCGCATTGTCGTCGACGACGTGAGTCCATAAAAACAGGCGATCGGTTCGGTCCGCCAACAAGTCCAGCACGTGCAGCGGGTCCGTCATATGATAGAGAACACCGCTGGCAACGATCAGCGGCCAATGCTTTGTTTCGCTCTCCAGGAACGGAACAAAATTACCGAGCCGAAAGGTCGCGTCGCGCAAGCCAAGAATTTCCTTCGCGACCAGACAACGAAGAAAGGCATCGCGATTGGCCTCGATGGCCACGACCGACCCTGCACCTTGCGACAACAGAGTTGCGGTATGCGCCGCCTCCAGGGGACCTAGTTCGAGGACTTGCTTCCCGTTGAGCCAGCCATCCAGTTTCTCCGCGAGCCAAAGTATGCGTGGGTCCTCGTGCAAATGGGATGTGCCCGCCTGCAAGCCTTGCGCTGCCGGGAACGCAGTGACCCATTGGCCCTTGAATGCATCGATCGCATTTTGAGCTGACGGCGCTGATCCGATGTACACGGGAGGATCGACGACGGCCGCGGCGATGTGTTCAGGCCCAGCTTCGTTGATCGCGTCGAGCGCCAGGGCCAGTCTGTCGGGACCATGCGTCGCCGGCTTGGCGGACATTACCGCAAAGAACTCGCACCCTACAGTCGGGTAAAATTGCTCTTCACGAAGTCCCAGGACTCCTGCTGCGTGCAAATCCGCCATGGCCAGGCGGAAACTGGATGGCGTGAAGACCCAGGCGTGACAGTCGACATAGTCGTCTCCTTGCCTGGTTGCCATCGCGTAACCTGCTTGAGGTGTTCCGGCGAAAGCATACTCTCCCTTGAACCCTTCCAGCCAGACCTGCACGCCTCCGCGCGTTCCATGCGATGCGTGGTGATCGAACATGGCCGCCGTGCCATGCCTTTTTTGCCCTGCCATATAGGCGGCCAACAGATGGCCCGCGGTACAACTGGGGCGCAGATAATCGAAGGTGTATCGACGATCCGGAATCAAGAGATACACCCGCCCACCCGGTTTGAGTGCCCGTTCGCAGCGTTGGAGGAAATGAACAGGGTCCGTGAGATGCTCGAAGACGTGACTGGCCACTATGAAGTCGAAGCCCTCGCCAGTCAGGTCGAGTTGTCTGAATTCGCCGCCATCGTCGATGGCGTCCACCGTTTCAAGCCGTGAAACGTCGACGCCGATCGCAGCGTATTTCGAACGCAATCCGTCGGCATCGGCATGATCGACAACGAGCGTTTTGTAACCTTCGGCCTTGGGCAATATCGGCGAGTATGAAGCGCCAATCTCGATGCCGCGTCCATTCTTGCCGATTGCAGTCCGGATAGTCTTTCGGAAGTCCAAGTTCGCACCCCCAGCACCGAGCGTTGCACGTCATGAGTAAACCATTTCACAGCTTCGACTGAAGTGTTATCTGTCGGGGCCGGGAGGGGGCGCGGCCATGAAAAAGATCGGGCAAATTGCGAACTGGGCGGCCGCAGGAGCGTATGTTCTGGCCGCCAAGACAATTCAGTTCCCAGGCATTCTGGCCGAACGCGAGCCGCGATTTGCTTCCGATGAGACCGTGACGCCGGCAATTGGCAATTGTTATGCGATCGTCGTCAAATATCACCTCATCGGGATTACAAGCGACTTTCTCGACCTCCTGGCGACGCTTCGTCGCCAGCACGTCAACGCCATTGTTGTCTGCAATGGCGATCTTCGTCCGGATGAACTCGCGACCTTAAGGACATTTGCGCACCGCATCCTTGTGCGCAACAACATTGGCCGTGACTTCGGAGCCTACCGTGCCGCGACCTTGCATCTGGCGCTGGAGGAACTCCGACCCGAACGTATGATCTATCTGAACGACAGTGTCATTTACATTGCCGGACCTGGCTTGGACTCCATGATCAAAGCCCTGGTTCAGAGCGACTATGACGCCGTTGGCACCTACGAGAACCATGAGTTTGCCCATCATATGGGCAGCTACGCATTTAGTGTAGCCGGCAACGTATTCGCCGATGTGCAGATTCGGCGGTTTTGGCAAAGGTACAGGCCCTACGACATTCGCCCCCACGCGATACGGAAGGGAGAACTCGGCTTTTCGCAATGCCTAGAGCGTTGTGGCTACCAGGTTGATATTGTCTATTCCGCCGACAAGCTCGCGCTTAGGCTCGACAAGATGTCGATCTCGGAGCTGGTAGCAACACTTCGTTACGTCCCTTATGGCGCGCTTCGCGGTTACGATCTTGGCCCGCTTCTGAAAGGCGCTCAAAGAACCGGACAAATGCTGGCGGGCAATCCCAAATCAAAAAGGCGTAGACAAAAACGCGGAAAAGACCCTGCCATTCTCGACCAGGAATCGCGAACGCCCACAATATCCGAATTTGGCAGGTTTTCGGCCGAAACAAAGGCCCGGCTTGAGGAAGCCGAGAAAAATGCGTCCGTGGCCATTCAGATTAGACAAGAGACGCTGGTCAATCATATGATTGGGACCATCATCAATGGCAGCCAGATACACTTCGGCTTCGGGCTCTTTCATCGGGTGATGGATAGTCCTTTGGTGAAGCGCGACCTACTTATTCGAGGGATTTTGCTTGAACATGACTGTGCTCGTATCCTCGAACATCTGACGCCGCCACGGCGGGAGCCGATCATGCGCGAGTTGTTGAACCGTGGGCGGGCCGTCAACGTGCGTGGCATGCGCCGCTTCAAACTCAGGAATGGGCTTATTTAGACGATTCGTCTTCGTCAGGCGCAGCGCCTTATGCCCCGCGCTCAAGCGCAAAGGGCGTGAAACAGACGGTGCCGGCGGCACTTTCACCCTGGGCGAGGACGATGACGCCCTCATCCGGATCATCCCATCGGCCGCGGCTGAAAGCGCCGGAGGCGTTGGTCTGCGGCTCGACACAGAAATATGGCTTGGTCGGATCGGCGTAAAGCATCAGGTGCTTGAAGATCGGGTCAGCCCTCATGCGCAGTCCCGCGCCCCGTGCCGGGAAGCGCAGCGTCGCTTCGCCGCCCCAGCCACCATAGTCGTTGTTGCGCCAGCCGCCCGGCAGGGGTCTGCCTTCGGCAAAGTCGAGTTCGGGCGGCAAGGTGACGGGATCGCCCGAAATGCCATCGGGCTGTTCGAGATAGAAGCGCTCGGCCTTGAACTGCACTGTTACGTCCGGATCGCGATCGAACCAGGGATGCAAACCAAAACCGAACGGCAGGGCGACCGGACCGATATTGGTCAGCGTCATGGTCACGCTCAGTCCCTCGTCCGAAACCGCGAAAGCCTGTGTCGCGCGGTAGGAATAGGGCTCGGCTCCGGCGGCGATGACCAGCGACAGGGTTGCGTTGGCGGGACCTGACCCGGTGACCGTCCAGGCGTGTTGCCAACCGCTGCCATGGACGTTGAATTTTTCGGGCGGATTGTTGGGCAGGACCTGCCAGCGTCTTGCCCCGAAGTCGAAGGCGTTGCCGGCGATGCGGTTGGCATAGGGCGTCATCGGAAACATGGCGACGCCAAGCACATTGCCGGATTTGCGATCATCATCCGAGAGCCGGCGCATGAGATCGATGCCGCGCCAGCGCAACGCGCTCACGCTGCCGCCGATGTGCGGCACCAGGGCAACCTCGAGCGCTCCCGATTCGATGCTCAGCAATTCAGAAATTGCGGCCATAGCCTGCCGTCCATCCACCGTCGACGCCCAGCATCTGGCCCGTGGTGTAGGTGTTGAGCGGATCGCAGAAGAACAACACGGCCGCGACCGCTTCCTCGATGCAGCCGGCGCGGCCGACCGGCGTGTGGCTGAGCATCGCCCTGTCGCCCGAGACCATGGTTTCGTCCTCGACCGCGCCGAAGCCGACGGCATTGACCAACACCCTCGGCCCGAACTCCATGGCCAACGCACGCATGCCGGCCAGAATCGCCGCGTTCTCCATGGAAAAGCGCGGATGGCGGCGCATCGGCATGCCGGCCGTGGCCGAGACCAGGAAGACGATGCGCCCGCCGCCGCGCTCGGCCATGGCCACGGCTGCCCTGCGCGCATCGGCATGCTGGCAGCGTGGATCCTGCATCGTCGTTCCCGGGCGCAGCGGATTGGACATCAGCAGGATGTCGGCGGCATCCCCTGCTTCGACGACCGTGCCGCCATTGGCACGCAGCGCGGCAAGCACGGCGTCGACGATCGGGTTGGTCTCGCCATCGAGGGCCACCGCGGCGCCGTTGAGATCGATTTCCATCGCGCCACTCACATCATGTATCCCGCCGTCCAGCCGCCATCGACGGCCAGCACCTGGCCGTTGACGTAGCTGGCGGCCGGCGAGGCCAGGAACAGCACCGCCTCGGCGATCTCCCGCGGCTCGGCCGGACGGCCGAGCGGCACATGGGCCAGGAATTCCTGCGTGCGGCCGGCGAACTTGCCGTCATCGCCGTAAAACAGCTTGGCGGTCAGCGCCGTCATCACCGAACCTGGAGCGACCGCGTTGGTCAGGATGCCCTTGGCGCCGAGTTCGATCGCCATCGACCGCGTCAGATGGATGATGCCGGCCTTGGCGGCGACGAACGGGCTCTGCAGGCGCATGGCGGCAAGGCCGACGACCGAGGCGATGTTGACGATGCGCCCGCCCCTGCCGGCGGCGAGCATGGGACCGAGTGCCGCGCGGCTCATAATGTAGAGGCCGTCGAGATCGATGCCGGTGATGCGGTCCCATTCCTCGGCCGGGAATTCGTCGATTGTGACACGATGCGCCAGCGTGTTGACGCCGGCATTGTTGATGAGGATGTCGAGGCGGCCGTAACGCCGCATGATCGCGGCGATCGCGCTGTCGACCGATGCGCCATCACGGATGTCGGTGACGCAGGCCATGGCATCGGTCAAGCCGGCCGCGACCTGTCTTGCGCCCTCGCCGTCGATGTCGGCGACGACGACCGCGGCGCCATTGTCGGACAGGCGCCTGGCAATGGAACTGCCTATGGCGCCCCCCGCTCCCGTGACCAGCGCCACCTTGCCTCGCAAATCGCAGCGCATGTCCCGCACACCCCCCGAGCAATACCGGGTTATGCTATTATAATATCTACTGGAGTCGGGCAAGCGGCAGCGTTGCCGGCGCGATTATTCCGCCGGCGCGCCGGCAACGTTCTTGCGGGCGGCATCGACCATCAGCCGCCGTGCGCGGAACACGCCCCATTGCTGGTCGACGAGGACGCCGATGAGAATGACGCCGCCCATGACCGCGAAGTTGAGGGAGGACGGGATGCCGAGCAGATTGACGAGGTTCTGCAGTTCCTGCAGCAGCACGGTCCCGAGGATGACGCCGATCAGCGAGCCTTCGCCGCCGCGCAGCGAGAAGCCGCCGAGCACGGCGGCGGCAATGGCGTAGAGTTCATAGAACTGGCCGTGGCTGGCCGGCGAGATCGAGCGTGTGTACATGGCGAAATAGATCGCCGACAGCGCCGTCAGCACGCCGCAGATGACATAGGCGGCCATGACGATGCGGCCGGTACGGATGCCGGAATATTTCGCCGCCTCCTCATTCTTGCCGATGGCGTAGAGATAGCGGCCGAACACCGAACGGTGCAGCACCACCCACATGACGATGGCGATGACGATCAGCGCGATGAAGCTGTTCGGCACGCCCCAGGAGCGGCCCGCGGTGAGGAATTCGAGCTCGGGGAAATTCTGGCCGAAGGCGAAGCCGGCGGTGCCGTCGGCGGTGTAGAAGCGGGCGACGCCGCGATAGATCAAGAGGCCGCACAAGGTGACGACGAAGGGCTGCAGCTTCAGCCTGGTGATCAGCCAGCCATGCACCAGGCCGATGATGGCGCCAAGCGCGATGATCAGCACGAAGGCCAGAGGCCAGTCCAGTTCGCGCACGGCGATGAAGTCGATGAACAGCGTTCCCAGCAGCGCCACCACCGAGCCGACCGACAGTTCGATGCCGCCGGTGATAATGACGAAGGCCTGGCCGATCGACAGGATGCCGAACAGGCCGATCAGGTTCGAGGTATTGGCAAGGTTGATCGGCAAAAGGAAGCGCGGATTGATGATGGCCACGATTGCGCCGACCACCAGGATCAGGATCAGCAGGCCGAGATCTTTCTTGCTCATCGTCTTCTCCCCAATGCCTGCCTGAGCAGGTTGCGCGGTCTCGCGACCCAGGCGCAAAAACTATTTCGGCTGCTTGCCCACCGCCAGCAGCAGCACGTTTTCCTGGCTGAACTGGTCCTTGTCGAGAATGCCCGAGATCTGGCCCTCATGCATGACGGCGATGCGGTCGGACACGCCGATCACCTCCTCCATGTCGCTGGAGATCATCAGCACGGCGACGCCGGCATCGGCCAGCGCGCGCATCAGCCCGTAGATTTCCGCCTTGGCGCCGATGTCGATGCCGCGCGTCGGCTCATCGAGGATCATCACCTTCGGGTTCATGGCCAGCCATTTGCCGAGCACGACCTTCTGCTGGTTGCCGCCCGACAGCGTGCCGGTGCGCGTCTGCACCGACGGCGCCTTGATACCGAGATTTTTCTTCTGTTTCTCGGCGGTTGCCGTCTCGGCGCTTGCCGAGACCAGTGAGCGCCTGGCATGCGCCGGCAGATTGGGCAGCGAAATATTCTGCGCGATCGACAGGTCGAGCAGGATGCCGGTCAGCTTGCGATCTTCCGGCACCAGGAAAATGCCGTGCGCGACGGCATCGGCCGCCGACCCCAGCACAAGCGTCTTGCCGTCGAGCTCGAGCGTGCCGCCAAGGCTGCCGTCGATGCCGAAGAACACGCGGGCCAGCTCGGTGCGGCCGGAGCCGACAAGGCCGGCAAGGCCGAGGATCTCGCCACGCCGGACATCGAGGTCGACCGGCCGGCTGGGATAGGTGGGGGTGCGGATGGCCTTGGCCGCAAGTGCCGTGGCGCCGGGCGCCCGCGCGGCCTCGGAGGCCTTTTCGCGTTCCTTCAGCATGCGGCCGATCATCAGCTTGACCATCTGGTCGTGATTGATGTCGCGCTTGCCCAGCGTGCCGGCCAGCATGCCATCGCGCAGCACGACGACGCGATCTGCGACGCGCTCGACCTCGTGCAGGCGGTGCGAAATGAAGATGACGCTGATGCCGTCGGCCTTCAGCGCCTTGATGACGTCGAGCAGTTTGTCGGTCTCGGCGAGCGGCAGGCTCGATGTCGGCTCGTCGAGGATGACCAGCCTTGCCTTGATCGACAGCGCCTTGGCGATCTCGACCATCTGCTGCTGCGCCAGCGACAGGTCGGCGACCTGCGCATCGGCGGAGAAATTGGCGCCGACGCGCTTCAAGAGCGGCGCCACCATCTCGCGCAGCTTCGAGCGGTCGACGAGTTTCAGCGGCCCGGCGCGCAGCGGCTCGCGGCCGAAGAAGATGTTGGCGGCGACGTCGAGATTTTCGAACAGGTTGAGTTCCTGGTGGACGAAGGCGATGCCCGAGCCCAGGCTGCCTTCGACGGTCAAGCTGTTGTGAGCGGTGCCGTCGACCGTGATCGTGCCGGTGTCCGGCGTGGTGACGCCTCCGAGGATCTTCATCAGGGTCGACTTGCCGGCGCCGTTCTCGCCGACGAGGCCGATGACCTCGCCCGGCCTGACCTCCATCGAAAACCCGTCGAGCGCGACGACGCCCGGATAGGTCTTGCGCACGTTCTCGAGGCTGAGAAACGGGGTGATTGCCGCGATGGATGTATCGGAATAATTCATCATGCCTGACAGGGATTGGCGGGCCGACTTTTAAGGCAGACTGACGCTCCTCGCGGTGTTCGTCAATGCGAACAGCCGGCTCAAGCAAGTTGAGCCGGCTGAACTGCCTGTGGTCTTAGTTTCCTGCCATCGCCTTCAGGTTGGCGGCGTAGGCGTCGACATCATCCTTACCGATGATCTTGGTCGGGATGATGATGAGGTTGCCGGCCGGGATGCCCGACTTGTCGCCCTTGAGATAGGCAGCCATCAGCTTCATGCCCTGATAGGCCCATTCGAAGGGCTGCTGCACGACGGTGGCGGCAACGGTGCCTTCCTTGACGCCGCCCAGCGTGATCGGATCGTCATCGAAACCGACGACCGTGATGGAGCCGAGCTTGCCGGCATCGCGCAGCGCTTCATAGATGCGCGGCGTGTTGTAGGAATAGAAGCCGACCATGCAGGTGACGTCGGGGCTGGCGACCAGCGCGTCCTCGACATTCTTCTTGGCACGCGCCTGGTCGATATCGTCGCCGCGCACGTCGACGAGCTCGATCTTGGTGCCGGCCAGGCCATCTTTCATGCCCTGGATGCGCTCCTTGGCGTTGTCGGCGCCGAGCAGGCCGACGAAGCCGAGGCACTTGCCGCCATTGGGCATCGCCTTCTTGGCGATTTCGGCCGCCTGCTTGCCGGCGTCGACATTGGACGAGCCGATATAGGCGACGCGCTTGGTCTGCGGTGCGTCGCTGTCGGTGGTGAACAGCGCGGTTTCAGACGCGATCTTGTTCAGGCCATCGGTCGAGGTCTTCGGGTCGACGGCCGAGACCATGATGCCCTTGACGCCGGCCGTCACCAGATCGTCCATCAGCCGCTGCTGGATGGCGACCGAGGATTGCTCGGGATATTTGAGTTCGAGATTGTAGTCGGGCAGTTCGCCCTGCGCCTTCTTGACGCCAGCTTCGGCCGCTTTCCAGAAATCGGAAGCGCCGTTGACGACGAAAGCCAGTGTCGGCTTGTCGTCGGCGCGCGCGATGGCCGTCGCCGTCAGGCCGACAACCAGGGCCGCGGCGGCCACGGATGCATTGCGTATCAAGGACTTCATGTTCAACCTCCCGTTTGGGTCCAGCCGTCGGGCTGGACCGTCTTGCTCACTAGAATTGCGTGCTCACCTGAATTTGCCGTTTGCGGCTTGGATACCCCTCCTCCTCAGGGTTTCCCGGCACTCACAAGAATGGCCTCGTTCCAGCCACGGCCACGGACTTTAGAGACTCATTCTGCGTTCGTAAATAGTCCGATTTGTCTGACATATCACTTATCCGAGACAGAGCTTGCGGAGGCAATCCGCTCGCCATCGGGTCATCGCGTTCGCTTTCCCGCCGCCCCGAACCCTACAAGGCCGGACGCGACGGATTGACGTTACAGCGCATTTTTGTATTAGTAAACACTATTAGTTTTCAGCCAATATCCGGGCACATCGTGGCACCACGGTGAACGAAGCGCTGGCGAGCCCATGCCTTGGCGCACGGCATACAAAGCCGCGCAGTCATTGCTTTCCTCCCACATAAGGAGCCTGATGATCGATGGACCGCATGGCCACTAATAGATATAAACGAAGCGGCGGTTTCTATAAGCTGGCGCCGCCGCGCCATCTTGTCGGGCCGGCAGGCTGCCGCTAGACAGGCCGGGATTGGGGACAGGACTGCCATGAGTGAAACGACGGATCCGGCCATCGAGACGGTCAAGCGCCGCAAGGCGCCAGCCAAGCCCAAGGGGCGGGTCACCATGACAGACATCGCCAGAGCGGCCGGCTGCTCGCAGGCGACGGTTTCCTTCGTGCTCAACAATTCGCCAGGGATCAAGCTGTCGCAGCAGACCCGCGAGCGGGTGATCGAAGCCGCGCGGGCGCTGGGTTACAGCGCGCCCGCCTTCTCGGCGCTGCGCAAGCCGGTTGCCGCCTTCGACGGGCTGGACGGAGTGATCGGCTTTGCCGTCGACCAGCTGGCGACCAGCCCTGAGGCGGTGGTGGCGATCGAAGGCGCGCGCCAGGCCTCGTGGAATGCCGGCAACGTGCTTCTGGTGGCGCAGACCATGGGCGACGCCGTGATGGAGCCGCGCGCCATCCAGGCACTGACCCGGCGGGGTATTTCGGCGCTGATCTACATGACCATCTTCACCCGCGAGATCACCGCGCCCGACTTCCTCTACAGCCTCGACATTCCGGTGATCCTGCTCAATTGCTACACGGCCGACTACGCCTTTCCCGCCGTGGTGCCCTCCGAGATCGCCGGCGGCCAGAGCTCGACCCGGCATTTGATCAGCCACGGCCACCGCCGCATCGCCACCATCACTGGCGAGCCGTGGATGCAGGCCGCGCAGGACCGGCTCAAAGGCTACCGGCGCGCGCTCGCCACCGCCGACATCCCTTTTGACCCGGAGCTGGTGGTCGAGGGCGACTGGTCGGCAAGTGCGGGCTATGCCGCGACGGTGAAGCTGCTGGCGCTCAAAGACCGCCCGACCGCCATCTTCTGCCAGAACGACCGCACCGCGATCGGCTGCTACGAGGCGCTGAAGGAAGCCGGCCTGCACATTCCCCAGGACATCTCCGTCGTCGGCTATGACGACGAGGAAATCGCCCGGCATCTGTTCCCGCCGCTGACCACTTCGATCCTGCCGCATATGGCGATGGGCCAATGGGCGATCGAACAGCTCGAGGCACCAACGGCGCCCGGACACGGGCGCTATCCCATCACCAAGCTGGAGTGCCCGCTGGTGGAGCGGGAGAGCGTGCGGGCGGTGGCGGGTTAAGGCAAATTGAGGCAGTTGGCGCACCCGACAGGATTCGAACCTGTGACCTCTGCCTACGGAGTAGAAATCCGGAGCTTACCAAAAGATTGCTCTTTAGGCTGCAGCTCCGGCTTTCGGCCTTTCTCGCGGCTGTGCTGGGCAATGCAAATCAGCCACTTGCTCTGGTCGAGAGGATGTCGAAGTAAATCTCGCCAAAGTTCAGTCAAGCCGAACGCCTAACGTATCGAATACGAGATGGCGGCCGGTAATGAGCGGAACCTTTAGGATGGGCCTTCCTCACTCCGGACCTGCACCCTGCAACGCACGAATGCGTCTTCAATACGGTCTGCCAAATAGTGAAGAAATCCGATCACCTACGCCTTTTCAGGAACTCTGTCCGCAGAACCAGGTTCTTGACCTTCTCGGCTCGACCCTCGACCTCATCTTCATTGCCCGTGAGGTGGATGTTTTTGATCAGCGTTCCGTGTTTCAGGGTGACGGACGTGCCCTTGACTTTGAGATCCTTGATGAGCGTGACGGAATCTCCTTCGCTCAGCGGAGTGCCGTTGCTGTCCGTGACCTTCATGATTTCGCTTCCGGCCTTTGTGCATTCAATCCGTTGAGGAGATCGGCAAGTTCCTCGGCATCGTGCCGGTTCATTCCAACGATGGTTCGGCTGCCCATCTCGGCGGGCCGTCCGGTCCAAGCATCGTTGACGGTCCAGGTGCCGGTCGGCTCCTGAAAAGGTTCGTAGCGTTGAGTCATGCGGAGACGATAATTGCCGAGCCCCGTCGTGCCAAGGGCCGATCAATATTTTCTCGCTTTGTATTGATGTTTCATACGTCAATGATACCATGGTGGATATCATTTCTCATATTCAGACGCTGATACCCAATGATCACTGCTTCCCAGCTTCGTGCTGCCCGCGCCCTTCTCAACATCGACCAGAAAACCCTGGCGGAAATGGCGAGCGTCTCGCTGCCGACGATCCAACGAATGGAGGCCAGCCAGGGCAATGTGCGAGGCGTTGTCGATAGCTTGATGAAAGTGATCAACGCCCTGAACCGCGCCGGCGTCGAGCTTCTCAGCGAACATGTGCGTAGCGACGATGGCGGCCGTGGTGTCAGGTTCCGCCATCCAGACACGCTGCCGGGCAAGCCAAACTAGGCCTACAAAGCACAGCATCGACGCCACGCATTCACCGCCCCCATCTCCAGAAACACTCAATGAGCCTTTCCCGGCACATCAGCTTGCGGTCCTGCTTTTCCGCATGGAAAGACACGGTTCGCTCATGATCGTGTATCTGCGTCGGTTGACCGGAAAGGAACGAAGCGAAAGAACCGATCGGCACCTCGCCCGTTTCCTGACGTTCATCGCAGGAGCCGCCAACGCTGGCGGCTTCCTGGCGGTTCAGCAGTACACGTCCCACATGTCCGGCATCGTTTCGTCGATGGCGGACCATCTGGCACTCGGCGATGTCGGGCTGGCGCTTTCCGGGTTGGGGGCGTTGTTGTCGTTTGTCACAGGCGCGGCCTGTTCGGCAGTCTTGGTCAACTGGGGACGGCGGCAAGGCCTACAGGGCGAGTACGCATTCCCGCTTGTCCTGGAAGCGATCCTGCTGATCTGTTTCGGTCTGCTCGGCGGCCATCTTGCGCGTCATGAAGCGCTGTTTGTGCCAATGACGGTGATGCTGCTTTGTTTCATCATGGGGTTGCAGAACGCCATCATCACCAAGCTATCGGAAGCCAGAATCCGGACGACGCATGTCACGGGCCTGGTGACGGATATGGGCATCGAACTCGGCAAGCTGCTTTACTGGAACATCTCAGGCAATGACTCGGACAGACTGTTCGTGAAAGCAGATCGGAGAAAGCTGAGACTGCTTGCGTCGCTCGTAGCATTGTTCTTTATCGGCGGCGTCATCGGCGCTGTGGGTTTCAAACACATCGGCTTTGCAGCGACATTGTTTCTTGCCGCCATTCTCCTTGTGCTGGCCTCCATGCCAGTCCTGGAGGATGTGTCCATCCGCATGAAGCGGCTCTGGCAGTAGCGCGACAGGGCTTTGCCACATGCCGGATTTGGCGGCACATTCGCGATGGCTGGCGACAAGATTGGTGGCCAACACGGTTCGCCTGTTATGCCGTTGCCACCTCCGAAGCGTTGCAGCGGCCCGCAGTGTGCCACCTTCGCAACTGGCTGGCGAGAGAAGCAATCGAGAACCCAGCATGACTTGGCGTTCGGCTCATGCTTTGTCAGTGGCGCCGCACCTTAGGCAGCTCGTCGTGGTACATGCCAAGGCCTGAACGCCAGGAGGCCAAGCTCCTGTTCGATCTCCTCGGCTCCGACGGACGGCGGCATTAGCAGCACTGGCTGGACGAGATCTCGTACCTTGCCTGCCATGACGAGTGCGTTGCGATCCAGAGCGCCGCGGATATCGAGCAGTCTCACATCCGCCCAGATATTGGCGAGCTTTACAGCAACGCGATCCGGCATGATGTCGAGGTCGTGACGAGCATGAACGTTACCGATCAGAATACCGGAAGAATTCTTGAGACGCGTCTGCGCCAAGCCGAAGAATGTCTCGGCGCACAAATGATCTGGGATGCGCCGCCCGGAATATGCGTCCAGAACGATAGCGTCGTAGCGATGACGGCCGGCGCGCAAAAAATCCCGCCCGTCGGAGATGAAGGAGTGAACTCCACGAGGTAACCCAAAGTATTTTCGGGCGATCTGGAAAGCCTTTGGATTGATGTCGACGATCGTAACACGCACACCAATCCTATCCAGCATCGTGCCCAGGCTGCCACCGCCACAACCGATCATCAGGACATCGGACACTCGCGCTTGTGCGAGGAGACCAAAGATGGCGTGTATATACGGCACGACGCTGACGCCATTCGGATCGCACTCGCTTTGATAGCAGCCACCTTGGCGATAAATGAACGAACCGGAGTCCTTGGCCCGCAGAACCTCGATGTTGCCGAAATCGGTATGATATTTCGCAACCCGGATCATGACCTTGTCATCACAGCCAATTCCTAAATCCGCCGCTCGGCTGGTTTTCCGTTCGTTGGCCCCTTCATGCGGAGCCGAGGGGGTTCGCCCGTCATTTTGCAGCGGGCTGCTCTTCGCAATTGCAGGGCACCAATCGGCGAGGCTCGGCGCCTCCCAACTCGTATCTCCCAGTTTTCTACAGCTTCGAGACAGATGCGTCACGCATCATTATTTGAATGCGCCGCATTTTAATATATGCTGCAGCGCTTAGAGATAATACGTCAAAGCTGATCAAAAAGGGGATGCGACCGTGATAACTGCTCCACAGTTGCGTGCCGCGAGGGCGCTCCTTGGCATCGACCAGCGCAGGCTTGCCGAATTGTCCAGCCTTTCGGTGCCGACAATTCAACGTATGGAAGCCAGTGAGTCGATTATCCGGGGCAATGTAGATTCCCTAATGAAGCTGATCGGGGCGCTTGACCTCGCCGGCGTCGAATTGATTTCTGAAGGCGCCTCCAGCCAAATCGGCGGGCGCGGCGTGCGGCTGAAAGCAGATTTTGATCCCGCCAAAATTATGGGCGGGGTTGATACGGACGCCAAAGTCCCTGTGAGGAGTGTGGCGTGATTTCGGGGGCTGCAGTCCTCCTGTGGGGCGTTGCTGCGCTCCTGGGAACTGCGGTGCTTGCGATTGCGTCAAGCCACGGATCGGGTTCGGGAACACGCCTGATCTACGGCCTGACGCTAAGCATATCGGCGGCCGTGCTCCTGGTTCTCGCGAGCCGTGTCGCCGATGATCCCGTAACCCCGTCGACTGCCGAGCTGCCGCTTGGGCTGCCATGGATTGGCGCCCATTTCCGTCTGGATGCGCTCTCGACCTTTTTCCTCGTCGTCGTCAATTTTGGCGGCGGCATGGCCAGTCTTTACGGCCTCGGCTACGGCAGGCATGAGTCTGCGCCGCATCGGGTGCTGCCGTTCTTCCCTGCCTTCCTCGCCGGGATGAATCTGGTCGTGCTGGCGGACGACGCCTTCACTTTCCTGCTTTCCTGGGAATTCATGTCGCTCGCTTCCTGGGCGCTCGTCATGGCGCACCATCGCGAGCAGGACAATGCGAGAGCGGGCTACATCTATCTCGTGATGGCGAGCTTCGGCACGCTCGCGCTGCTGCTTGCGTTCGGCCTGCTGGCCGGCCCGAGCGGAAACTACACGTTCGAAGCGATGCGTGCGGCCGCTTCCGCCCCGCTCGTCGCTGCTTTCGTTCTGGCTCTGATGCTGCTGGGCGCCGGCTCCAAGGCTGGCCTGGTACCGCTGCACATATGGCTGCCACTCGCTCACCCGGCCGCGCCAAGCCACGTCTCGGCTCTGATGAGCGGCGTCATGACCAAGGTCGCCATCTACGGCTTCATACGCGTCATTTTCGACCTGCTCGGTGAGCCGGCATGGTGGTCGGGCGTTGTGGTGCTTTTCCTGGGCGGCCTGACGGCGGTTCTCGGCATTCTTTACGCCTTGATGGAAAAGGACCTGAAGCGGCTTCTTGCCTATAGCACCATCGAAAACGTCGGCGTCATTTTCGTCAGCCTTGGCCTTGCTCTGGCCTTCAAGGCGAACGCCATGCCATCGGCCGCGGCGCTGGCGCTCACCGCCGCGCTGTTTCACGTCCTCAACCATTCCTTTTTCAAGAGCCTGCTGTTTTTCGGCGCGGGCGCCGTACTGACGGCAACCGGAGAGCGGGAAATGGAGAAACTGGGCGGTCTCATCCACCGTATGCCGTTGACCAGTTTTGCCTTTCTCGTCGGCTGCGTGGCGATCTCGGCGCTTCCGCCCTTCAACGGCTTCGTCTCCGAATGGCTGGCCTTCCAGGCCGTCCTGCAGAGCCCAGATCTGCCGCAATGGGGCCTGAAGGTCATGGTGCCCGCCGTTGGCGGTTTACTGGCGCTCTCGGCGGCCTTGGCGGCTGCCTGCTTCGTGAAAGCGTTCGGGATTACATTCCTCGGCCGGCCACGCTCGGCCGCGTTGGAACTGGCGCACGAGGTCGACCGCTATTCGCTAGCGGCAATGTTCACCCTGGCGGCTCTTTGTCTCCTGGCTGGCATTGTGCCGGGTCTCGTCATCGACGGTCTCTCAGCGGTGACACTTCCGCTGCTTGGCAGCCGGATGCCTGTGCAGATGGCTGAGCCATGGCTGTCGATCGTGCCAATCGCAGCGAGCCGCAGTTCTTACAATGGCCTGCTGGTGTTCCTGTTCATTGCTGTCTCCGGATCGTTCGCGGCATTCGTCATTCACCGCTTCGCCTCACATGCGCTCCGCCGCGGCCCGGCCTGGGGTTGCGGCTTCCCGGACGTAACACCCGCCGCGCAGTATACATCGATAAGCTTTGCACAGCCCATTCGACGCGTCTTCGGCGCGTTCGCATTCCGCGCGCGGGAAAAAGTCGAAGTGCCGGCGCCTGGCGAAACTGGCCCGGCTCGTTTGACTGTCGAAATCCACGATGTGATCTGGGAAACGTTTTACCTGCCTATCGGCAGGGCTATCGACTTTGCGACCGACCACCTGAACCATCTGCAGTTCCTGACGATCAGGCGCTACCTGACTCTTGTATTTCTCTTTCTCATTGTCCTGCTTTTGGTACTCGCACTATGGCCCTGATCCTTGAGTTGGCCGTTCAGGGCGCACAGATGATGCTGGTGCTTTTGCTGGCGCCACTCCTGACCGGGTTCGTGCGCAAGGTGAAGGCACGACTCTTGCGCCGCCAAGGTCCATCCCTGATCCAACCCTATCGCGATCTCCTGCGGCTAATGCGAAAGGAAGTCGTTCTGGCGGACAACGCATCCTGGCTGTTTCGCGTGACACCTTATCTGATCTTTGCCGCCACCTGGGTCGCGGCCGCGCTTATCCCGACATTCGCAACCGGGCTCACTTTCAGTTGGACCGCGGATCTCATAGCTATTGTCGCGCTGCTGGGAAGCGCCCGATTCTTCCTGGCGCTCGCAGGGATGGATGTCGGCACGAGCTTCGGCGGCATAGGCTCAAGCCGCGAGGTGATGATCGCTTCGCTGGCCGAGCCCGCCATGCTGCTCATTGTGTTCAGCCTGGCGCTGGTCGCCGGAGCGACACAGTTGTCCACGGTCGCCGCCTTCATGGGCTCGCCGCAGGTCGGCCTGCGGGTATCGCTCGGAATGTCGCTCATCGCTCTCGTGATGGTGGCGGTCGCCGAAAACGCCCGCATACCAGTGGACAATCCATCGACCCATCTGGAGCTCACCATGGTCCACGAGGCGATGATCTTGGAATATTCCGGTCGTCATCTGGCGATGATCGAGTTCGCAGCCTTCCTCAAACTCCTGCTTTATGTGTCGCTGATTTCCTGTGTCTTCCTCCCCTGGGGGCTGGCTGGTGTCGAGGCTGGGCCGAAATCATTTGCTCTGGGTGCCGTGGCCTATCTTGGCAAACTTGCCTTGTGCGGCATTCTCCTCGCCGTGTTTGAGACTGCGATCGCCAAGATGCGCGTTTTCCGCGTTCCGGATTTTTTGGGCGCAGCACTCATGCTGGCGTTGCTCGGCACGCTCTTGCTGTTCGTCTCACGGAGCCTCTGATGAACGGCCTCACCTTCGACATCGCTCATCTGCTCGCCGGCGGCCTGGTGCTGGTCAGCTTCATGATGCTGTACCAGGATCGCCTCTTCGCCCTGATCAACGTTTTTGCACTTCATGCAATCGTGCTCGCCCTGTCCGTGGCCTGGCAGGCCTACATCCAGGACGCCCATCACCTCTATGTCACGGCGGCGATCGCCCTCATCTTCAAGGCGATCATCATTCCTGTTGGCCTGCACCGCATCATCCAGCGGCTCGGCATCCATCGCGACATCGAGACCGCCGTCGGGATCGGTCCAACCATGCTTGCCGGAATAGGTCTGGTGACCCTGTCCATGGTGCTGATGCTGCGGGTCACTCCCGACGCCGATCCCCTCGCCCGCGAGGATCTTGCCTTTGCGCTGTCCATCATACTGCTTGGACTCCTGGTGATGGTCACCCGCCGGAACGCCGTCAGCCAGGTTGTCGGATTCATGTCGCTCGAGAATGGCCTGGTGCTGGCCGCCACGGGCGCCAAGGGCATGCCGCTGGTTGTCGAGATCAGTGTCGCCTTCTCGATTCTGATCGCCTTCATTGTCATCGGCGTCTTCCTGTTTCGCATACGCGAGAGATTCGACTCGGTCGATGTCGGCGCGCTCGACGACTACAGGGGGGAACATCGTTGACCGCGTTTTCCCTCGATGCGGTGGCCGCCATCTTGCTGATACCGGTCGGCGCGGCCGCACTCCTGGCGACCCTGCCGAACTATCGGATAACGGCTGGCCTCAATGTCGCCGCGAGCTTGCTGACCTTGCTCGCTGCGGTGTCGCTTCTCGTCACGGATCGGCCGCAGCCCGGTCAGTATTTGCTCGTCGACGATCTCAATATCGTTTTCATCGTGCTCAACACGTTCGTCGGCTTCACGACCAGTGTGTTCAGCGCCTCCTACATTGCGCACGAACTGGATACCGGACGGCTGACGGCGACGAATTTGCGATTTTATCACGCAATGTACCAGATCATGATGTTCGGCATGAATCTGGCGTTCGTGTCGAACAATATCGGCTTAATGTGGGTGGCGGTGGAACTTGCTACGCTGACTACCGTGCTGATGGTCGGCATCTATCGCACGCACGAGGCGCTGGAGGCGGCTTGGAAGTATTTCATACTCGGCAGTGTCGGCATTGCGCTTGCCCTCTTCGGCACCATCCTCGTCTACATGGCCGCGCAGCCGATTGTTGGCGAAGGCACGAATGCCATGGTCTGGACAGTGCTTATCGAGCACGCAGCGCGCTTCGACCCGGCGCTGCTGAACGTCGCCTTCGTCTTCCTGCTGCTCGGCTATGGGACGAAGGTTGGTCTTGCGCCTTTGCATGCCTGGCTGCCCGACGCCCACGCGGAAGGCCCGACGCCGATTTCGGCGGTGTTGTCAGGACTGCTCCTCAACGTCGCGCTCTATGCGGTACTGCGCTTCAAGCTGCTGCTCGCGGCTAGCCCGGACGCGATCGCGCCTGGACCACTGATGATCACGATGGGGCTCACCTCCCTCATCTTCGCGGCCTTCATGCTCTACCGCCGCCGCGACATCAAACGTCTGTTCGCGTACTCCTCCATCGAGCACATGGGCATCATCGTGTTCGCTTTCGGCATGGGTGGCCCGCTCGCCAATTTTGCCGGACTGCTGCACATGGTCATGCACAGCCTGACCAAGTCGGCGATCTTTTTCACGGTCGGCCACATCGCCCAGATCAAGGGGACACAGAACATCGCCGAGATCCGGGGGCTTACGGAAACGCATCCGGGGCTTGGCTGGGCGCTCGTCATCGGCGTCGTTGCCATTGCCGGCCTCCCTCCGCTCGGCATCTTCATGAGCGAGTTCCTGGTCGTGAGTTCGACATTTGCAAGGCACCCCCTTTTGGCGATGCCGTTGGTATTCGGGATTCTGCTCGCTTTCGGCGCCCTGCTGCTTCGGCTGACCGGCGTCGCTTTCGGCGAACCGCGAGGCAGCACCGCGCCCGCCGAGGCGTCCTACGTTCCGACGTATTCCCACCTGACGCTTGTGTTTGCCGCCGGCATCTATCTGCCACCACCGCTGGTCATATGGTTCCAGCATGTCGCCAACCTTCTAGGATGAAGCGGATGGGAGAAATGACATGCCCGCACTGACCGACCTCATCCTTGCTGGCAAGGGTGTCGACAACCATTTCCCGTGGTCGCGCGCAGTGGTGACTTCGAAAAGATGGAGCTTTGCCGTCGAGCAACTGGCTGAGGGTCACTTGAGCTTGCTCGGTCTTTGGGGCGAACCAGGCACCGTTCACATGGCGCTACTCGACGAGGCTGTCGGGAACATCGGCGTTGTCAGCCTGCTATGTCCGGATGGACGCTACCCATCGGTCGGCCTGCTGCATCCGCCCGCATTGCGCCTTGAACGTGCGGCCGCGGACCTGTTCGGGCTCTTGCCACAAGGCGCGCCCGATACGCGACGGTGGCTTGATCATGGCTACTGGGGCATCAGCTTTCCGTTGAGTGCCCACGTCCGGACCTCTGTTGCGACGGCGCCCCCCTACCAATTCCTGCCTGCCGAGGGGGAAAGCCTGCATCAGATCCCAGTCGGGCCCGTGCATGCCGGCATCATCGAGCCAGGGCATTTTCGATTTACAGCCAGCGGCGAAACGGTCGTCCGGCTGGAGGAACGCCTAGGGTATACGCACAAGGGCATAGAAGGCTTGATGGCGGGGTCCGATATCGACCATGCTGCCAAGCTGGCGGGCCGAACCTCTGGCGACAGTACCGTGGCATACTCCCTTGCTTTTTCCCGCGCGGTCGAAGCGGCCCTTGGTATCGAGGTTCCTGCGCGCGCGGTCTGGCTGCGAGCGCTCATGGCCGAGTTGGAGCGTCTGGCCAACCATCTGGGCGACATCGGCGCCATCTGCAACGACGCCGCCTTCGCACTCATGCATGCCCACTGCGGCGTCCTGCGCGAGCGCGTATTGCGGGCAAGCGATGCTGCCTTCGGCCATCGTTTGATGCGCGACCGCGTCGTGCCTGGAGGAGTGGCGACCTACCTGAACGACGAGGGGACGACAGCGATCTGCTCTCTGATCGCAGAGATCAGGCAGCGGTTTCCGGCGCTTGTAGAACTCTACGACAACACCGCGTCGCTACAGGATCGGACAGTCGCAACTGGGCGGCTGAAGGTGGAACTCGCTCGACAATATCGTGCCGGAGGGTATGTCGGCCGGGCCTCCGGTCGGGACTTTGATGCGCGACGCAGTCTGGCCTATCCTCCCTATGACGCGCTCAACTTCAATGTGCCTCTCCTCCAGGAAGGCGACGTGAACGCCCGTGTCTGGATTCGCATTCACGAGGTCGAGCAGAGCTTGTCCCTGGTCGAGCAAATCCTGCGACAGCTGCCGGGTGGACCGATCCGCGTCGACTTGGCACAGACAGGCGGCCCGCATGAAGGCATGGCGCTCGTCGAGGGTTTCCGGGGCGACATTCTGGCCTGGCTGCGCATTGGTAAAAGCGGCCTGGTCGAGCGCTGTCACCTGCGTGATCCGTCATGGTTTCAATGGCCGCTGCTGGAAGCGGCCATCGAAGGCAACATCGTCGCCGACTTCCCACTATGCAACAAATCGTTCAACTGCTCGTATTCAGGACACGACCTCTAAGGGTCCAAGGCAAGCCATCATGCGCAAGCTCCTCTTCGAAAGCCTGATACGCCCGCCGCTGACCGAGCGTCCGCCGCGAGTGAGCGACGCGGCGGTTGACGAGCTCGCACGCGCCCTCAATGGGGTTGCTCATAGAAGATTGGGGCGAAGTCTGTCGATCCGGGCAGTCGATGCCGGTTCCTGCAACGGTTGCGAACTCGAGATGCACGCGCTCAACAACGCTTTCTACGATATCGAGCGTTTTGGGATCCGGTTCGTCGCATCGCCGCGCCATGCCGATGTCCTGCTTGTCACCGGGCCGGTGACCAGAAACATGCGTGAGGCATTGAAGCGGACCTACGACGCAACTCCCAACCCCAAATGGGTGGTCGCGCTCGGCGATTGCGCCCAGAATGGCGGCTGTTTCGCCGGCAGTTACGCCGTGGTGCGCGGCGTGTCGGAGGCGTTGCCTGTCGATCTGCACATTCCAGGCTGCCCGCCACCGCCCATCGAAATTCTGAAAGGCCTGCTCGCCTTGCTTGAGGGAGTGAATTCAAAGGCCGGTGTTGCCCGAAATTGACTATCGATGTGGAGGGGTTTTCCGCCACTAGGTAGCAAAAGCCCCCAGACCTAAAAGGCATCCCGACTGCCCAGGTTTCGATGTGAAAACGGAGCCTTGAACGATCGTAGCGTGAAGCAGAAGCAGGGCGACTTGGTCGAAGGGCTGCCGCAAATTGCAAGGGAGCAGGCCGAGATCCGGAAGTGTTGAGCGCGCTGGACCGGGTCAGCCAAGCGGCCAGGAACCATCACCCGCCGGCAGATAGCTTCCGCTGTTCCTCACGGAACCCATGCCCTCCGCCGTGAATCGTCGACGAGATAGCGGCGGCAGGCTTCAGTGCGAACGCTCAGGCGTCCAAGTGGGCCTTATGAGTTGGCCGATCATCTGAAATGACAGTCCGCAACAGGCGTGCATGGTCAGACCGTGTCCATCTGATGGCGCAGCAGCCGCAAGCTGACGCTGGACCCATGCAGCATCATGTCAGACAGTGGATATATAGGTGTTGAAACATTGAGTGTCATGTATTATACATTATCATTAATGGACAAAGGAAGCGGTAGATTTGCACGACCGACCCTGCCAGCCGCCCTTTCACGAGGCTTGGTGGGCCGATGCCCTAATTGTGGTCAGGGGAAATTGTATCGCACCTACCTGAAGCAGGTGGAGCGTTGCGCAGTTTGTGGAGAACGCTTTGGTGACATAGAATCTGATGACGCGGCGCCTTGGTTCACTATCCTCATTGCGGGCGTCTTTGCAGCCCCCCTGTATTTCTTGTTCCAAGGGCTTCTTCTGTCATACTTCGCCGTCACAATGGTATTGATCTCTCTTATTATTGTGGCGCTGATACTGCTTTTGTTACCTTGCGTAAAAGGCGCTTTGATCAGCGCGTTCTGGTTTTCGCGGCTTAAAAACGACGAGCCGGGATGAACACTCTACTGATCACAAACGCCGTTTTTCCATACGCCGTCGCGTTGGTCGATGACTGTTTCAATACGAAGCAGCCGTAGTCTGGAGACCAAAATGTGATTAGCGCTTCGCAGATTCGCGCAGCCCGGGCATTGCTTGGAATTGACCAGAAAAGCCTGGCTGAGCGTGCCGGCATCTCGCTGTCAGCCATCCAACGAATGGAGGCCGGCGAGAGCGATCTACCAGGCGCGTTCGACATGCAGAAGAACGTCGTAATCGCCCTCAGAGCAGCAGGGATCGAGCTGATTGGCGATCATGAGCGCAGTGGCGGCGGAGGCCGAGGCGTGCGCCTGGCGCATCCTGTCGGCCTGGCAGGCCGGACACATTGATTGCCTCGACGGCGTCGGAAAGCCGGTACCGATCAATCGGCGGGTTTCAACCGTGAAGCAGGAAAGATGAACACGTATCATCCATTGGACCGATGAAGCGACGATATACAGAACATCAGGAGCCAACTGGTAGCTGGTCGGTTTTAGATACTCAATTCTCAGGCTGAAGCACCACGACCTGTCGATTGTGGTACGGCGCGACGTCCGGCCCGGGATCGGTCGTCAGCATGGTAAAGGTGGCCGGCTTGTTGCCGACAGCTTCGCGCCAAAGCCCAGCGACGGCCATGAATGGACAGCCGTTGAGCGTGAAGCGATGTTTCGCCTTCGGATACTTCGTCCCTGTGAATTCGAAGAACGCGGACGCAGGAACGAGGCAGCGTTTGCTGTTCCCGAATTGCCGCCCTTCGGAGCGGAAGTTGAACACAGGCCCGCCTTTTGGTCCGGCCGGCGCGAATCCGAACGTCATCGATGCAAGCTCGATCGTGTCATCAGCGGCGCGCATTATTGGTGCCGGGTCATTAATGCGGACGTCGTCCACCTGAGGCAAATCGAGTTCGGTTTGGTGGGTGGGGGACTTTGAGCGCCAGCGACGCCATCATCCGGCAATACTCAGCCCAAATAAAATAATATGCTGCTCGTAATCGTTGCACATGGACGGCTCCAGACTTGGGCGACCTCTGTTGATATTAGGGCAAGCGAAGGCGCCATGGAAAGCGGCGGGTGATCAACCCCACGGGTCTCGCTCAACCAGAATATCCGCCTCCTTTGCAGCCGCAACAAAGGCCTTCCGAGCGGCGCGGGTCTGTTTGATCCGCTGCCTGAGCTACCCGGTCCACGGTTTAGACGGTGTTCCACGACCGACCGAGCGCCACTCGCACCGGCTTCTCAAAACCGCTGGTGCTGCAAAAAACCTCCCGTGTCATCGAGCGCCCCCCCGCTGAGGCGACGATCGAATAGCGTGTTTGGGGCCGTTTCCAGACCGTCCGCTTCTGTTCGGATTTGACGATTAGCTGCCGTTTGGCTTGCCTGTAGAACGCTGCGTGCCCGTTAGAGGTGCTCCGCCGTTTGGCATTGCCGTCAGTCTGCGTAGAGGGTGTTCCGGGCTGGAACCCGACCGCTAAACGACATCGGCACCCCTTCGTAAGGAACTCGGCACGAATGGACCTGGCGCACTCCGACTATGCGCGGCGCCGTAGGATCGAATAATAAACCCGCTCTTGGCCGCACGTGCTGAAAGCGTGCTATCTAACGATCACAGCCTATCAAGCGGAGCGAAACATGCTGAAGACGGACACCCGCCAGGCCAACTGGCGACGGGCCAATCCCGGCAAATACGAAGCCCATCTCGCGGTTCAGCGAGCCCTAAAGGCAGGCGAGATTGATAGGCAAACTTGTGAAGTTTGCGGTGTCGAAGCCGTCGACGCCCATCACGATCAATACGAGGAGCCGTTGACGGTCCGATGGTTGTGCCGCCGCCATCACACCCGGCTCCATCACTACGGTGAAGACATGTTTCCAGTCAGGGAGTGCCGTTGAACGAATACCCGAGACATCTGTCTTTCGCTCGAAATGGCGTGGGTCAGCGGGAGGCGAGATGGATCTGCTCGCGGATCCATTGCTGTCCCTGATGCGCGTGAGTGCGCTCGTGCCAAATGAGCTCCACTTGAAACCGCTCCGAAAGCCAAGGGACGTCTATCCACGCGACTTCAGCTAAACGGTCGCGCATCAGGCGGCGCGGCACCAGTGCAACGAGCTCGCTGCTGGCGACAATGCTCGGAACAACAAGGAATGAGGCAGCGGACGCGACAATGGCGCGGGAGTGACCGAGGGCCTCCAGGGTGGCGTCGACGGGGGTCGTAAATCCGCCTCCAGAAGGCGAGACTATCACCTGTTCAAGCGCGGCAAACCCCGCTGCGGTCGCCCCTTCATTGATACGTGGGTGGCCGGGACGGCCGATAAGGATATAGCTCTCCTCAAACAGGTGCCAGGTCCTCAGGTAAGCTTTCCCGGTGTCTGGCGTGGCGATGGCCAGGTCGACATCGCCATCCGCCAGTTGCTGCGTTAACTTTGCCGGGGCCAAGCGGTGCACCGCAACCCGTATTTTGGGCGCCTTGTCGCGCAGCGCCACGATCAGAGGCGCCACCACCACAGCCTCGACGTAGTCGGTGCAGGCGATCGAGATGGTTAGCTCGGCTGTCGCGGGGGAAAAGCTGTCATGGCCCTGGAGGGTTCCGCGGAGCTGATCCAGGGAAGCTCTGAGCGGTCTGATCAGCTCCAGGGCCTTGGCGGTCGGCACCATGCCACGATGCGCCGGCACGAGCAGGGGATCCTTGAACAGGTCGCGAAGGCGGTTCAGTTGGGCGCTGAGCGCCGGCTGGCTCATATGTAGCCGGGCTGCGGCCCTTGTGACGTTGCGCTCGACAAGCAGAGCTTCGAGACTGACGAGTAGGTTGAGGTCGATACGCTTCATATCCATGGCATGGATACTAGCGCATAAATCAATCGATTTCACATATGGTCTACAGGGTGCGATTTAATCTCCAGGGAGTGCCGTGCTGCGCTGCTCCAGAAAAGTGATGGAGATACACATGTCGATCGATCAAAAGCCTACCATTGTCGTCGCAGGCAGCCTGAGCAAGCAGGGCCGGAGCGTGACGGAGTCGTTGTTGGGGAGTGGACGGTATCACGTTCGTGCGCTGACAAGTCGTCCAGACTCGCCTGCGGCCCTCAAGCTGGCCGAGCAGGGCGCTGAGCTCATCGCCGTGCCGCTTGCGATCAACCACAGGAGCGATTTTGTGAAAGCGTTTCGGGGAGCGCAGGGCGCCTTCCTGATGACTCCAGTCGTCGCCCCGCCGAAAACCTACGAGTTCGATATCGGTAGGGATCTCGCAGATGTCGCGGTCGAGGCAGGTGTCGAGCACATCGTCTTCAGCACCCTGGAAAACGTCGATGAGATCACCGGAGGTTCGAAGTTCGCGCCGCATTTCACGGACAAGGCGCGCGTCGGGACTTATATCCAGGGTCTTCCTGTTCGCAGCTCATTCGTCGAGCTCGCGTTCTTCTACACGAACCTTCTCGAATATTATACGCCGCGTAAGGAGGGCGACACGCTCGTCTTTCCGATCTATCTGCCGGAGCATTTCCGAGCACCCTTCGTCGATCCGCTGACGGCGACAGGGCCAGCCGTTCTGGAAATCTTCGACCATCCCGACATCTATGCCGGGCAAACGCTACCGATCATCGGGGACGTTCTATCACCGGCCGAGATGATCGAGACCTTCAAGCGCGTCACGGGCCGGAAGGCTGTGTATGCATCAGCCTACACCCCTGATGAGCTGGTTCGTCATTTTCCGGAGTTCGGGGAAAATCCCGAGCTCGTTCGAGAAAACATCGGCATGGCGGAATACGCGGTCGAATACGGATATTTCCGGAAAGACCGGGATCTCTCGTGGAGCAGGCGGATCAATCCCTCCAGTCTCACCTGGGAGCAGTTCCTGATCAAGACCGGTTGGGACGGCGAAAAAAGGGCGTTCGGTCTCAGCTAGTGAACCTCGGTCGCTCGCCGCTCGTTTACTCGCACGTCGAGCGCCGGAACCATTATCGGCAAGAGGGATTTCGAACACAGATCCATCTGAAAATCCCGAAAAACGTACTCGATGTTCACAGGCTTCGAGCTCACAACCATCCAAACATCACGCGGTCAGATCCGGCTGAGGAAGGGAAGGGAGGGAGGGGCCGCCCGTCCTTCTCCTCCACGGTTATCCGCGGACACACATGCCATGGCGGCAGGTGGCAGATCGGCTGGCTCCGTCGCTCACCGTAATCTGCCCGGACCTACCGGGCTTCGGGCAGTCATATACCTTCGGCCTTCGTCGAAGCCACTGTGAACGCCGTCATCAGCAAGCGTTTCTTGCGGCCCTTCGGCAATGGAGCGCCGGCTCGGCCGGGAATTGCGGGGGCCGCAGCGGGCCTAGCGTAAGCCGGGATAGCGGCGACGTTCTATGCCGCAAATTGCAACGACGACAGCCCGCTCTTCGTCCTCCTCTGGTATCCGATCGCCATATCCGTTGCTACAGGAATTGGCGCTCTGGCCGGCCATAAACTACCGCGGTGGTAGATCTTTGAATTGGTGGCATCACAGTGTTCTGCCCCCTATCCGGCGCGGCCTCGTTTCACTGATTGCCATTCGAGACACGTTCTCCCATAGCTTGGAACATCCAGCCAACTCCGAAGTAAACAACCATAGAGGTCTAAATGACGCCCGAGGAATTCCGACAACGAGGTCACGAAATCATCGACTGGCTCGCGGACTATCATGCGAAGATATCCGACTACCCGGTCCAACCTGCGACACGGCCGGGCGACGTGAAAGCGATGCTTCCGGCCGTCCCGCCGGTGGAAGCTGAGGGTTTCGATCAGATCATCGCCGATCTCGATTCGGTCGTTCTTCCGAATATCTCGCATTGGCAGCACCCGCGCTTTTTCGGCTACTTTCCCTCAAACTCGCTTGGCTCAGGTATCCTGGGCGACCTGGTGAGCGGCGGACTGGGGGTGCTGGGTCTGTCCTGGCAGTCATCGCCCGCTGTAACGGAGATTGAGGAGGTCACGTTAGACTGGTTCCGGCAAATGGTTGGCCTGTCTTCCGCCTGGTTCGGCGTTATCAACGACACGGCATCGACAAGCACCTTGGTCGCCCTGCTGTGTGCCCGGGAGAAAACAACGGGGTTTTCGCTTGCTCGCCAAGGCCTGCAAGCGGAACTTAAGCCATTGACGATCTACACATCGACAAGCGCTCACTCGTCGGTGGAAAAAGCGGCGCTGCTGGCAGGCTTCGGTCGTGAGAATGTCCGCATGGTCGATGTCGACGTCAATTTTGCAATGCATCCAGCGGCGCTCCAGGATGCCATCGATGCGGATATCCGCTCCGGATTCACCCCTTGTGCGATCGTCGCGGCCGTGGGCGGGACCGCTACCGTGTCCATTGATCCGGTATCCAAGATCGCCGACATAGCGCGCAGACACGGTCTGTGGCTCCACATCGACGCTGCCATGGCCGGAAATGCGATGATCCTGCCGGAGCTGCGATGGATGTGGGAAGGCATCGAAGAGGCAGACAGCGTAGTCATCAACGCGCACAAATGGCTCGGCGTGCCTTTTGACTGCTCGCTCTATTTCGTGCGTGATGAGCCTCACCTGCTTCGGGTTATGTCTGCTGATCCAAGCTTCCTCCAATCCCAGGCCGACGAGAAGGTGCGCAATCTGCGCAACACCGGTATTCCCCTCGGGCGAAGATTCAGGGCGTTGAAACTGTGGTTCGCCATACGGGAGCAGGGGGTCTCCGGGCTACAAGCCAGGTTGCGGCGAGACATCGGCCTGGCCCAAGATCTCCGCTCGAAAGTCGAAGCAACACCGGATTGGGAGGTCGTCGCACCCGTCGTTCTGCAAACCGTATGTCTTGTGTATCGTCCGAAGTCTGTGCCGTCCCATCGTCTCGATGATTTCACGCGCGCATGGGCGAATGCGGTGAATGCGTCGGGCCAAGCCTATGTCACCCCCGCCATCGCGGCCGGGCATTGGATGGTTCGTGTATCGGTCGGCACGATATCGACGGATGCACACGATACCGAGGCGGTCTGGGGCGCGATGCAAAAAGCGGCAGCCGCGCTCGTTCCGGAATTTTCGTGAAGGGCCGACGAGGCTCGCCATGGCCGTTGTCTACCGGACGAGCGACGTTCGATGGGCTGATTGAAATTACCATATGATCGCGAAGCTGCGGAGGTGCGTCCGTCTCCTCCGTCTGTCTCCCTGAAGTGGAGAGCATGAGGAATTGTGTGGCAATCAGGCCGCTGCGGAATTGTTGCTGGGTTCGTGATTGTCGTTTGCCATGCCTGGATACCAATTCTCGAAGCAGATCGGTGGACGCCCTTTCCATCGAACCGCATCCCAGCTTAAGCGGAGAACATCATGATTTCACCCTACACGATCAACATCCCTGACGAACGGCTCGCCACGATCAGAGCCAAGGTCGAGGCTTATGACTGGAGCCAGCTGCCGGATGCGGGAGGCTGGTCGGCGGGGGTCAGGGTTGATGACCTCAAGCGGCTCGCCGCTTATTGGCGGGACAGCTACGACTGGCGTGCGGTCGAACGGCGGCTCAACGCACTCCCCAACTTCACGGCCGACGTGGAAGGCGAGCACCTCCACTTCGTTCATGTGAAGGGCGACGGCTCCAAGCCGCCCATCCTGCTTCTCCACGGCTGGCCGGGCTCGTATCTCGAATTCGAGCGGCTCTTGGAGCCGCTCGCCGCGGACGGGCACGATGTTGTCGTCCCCTCGCTTCCTGGCTTCGCGTTCTCCTACCCGATCACGGGCCCGATCGGCCCGCGGCGGGCTGCTGCGCTCGTGCATGGGCTGATGATCCAACTGTTCGGCGACGCGCGGTATTTCATTCAAGGGGGCGATTGGGGCCACGCCCTCGCGGTCTGGGCAGCGCATGATCGACCGGACGCTCTGCTCGGCATCCATATCAACATGATGACCGTGCATGCGGAGGATGCCGCTCCGACGACCGACGAGGAGAAGTCCTTCGCCGCCAAGCGGGCCGCGATTGCCGATCGGGAGAGCGCCTACTTTCACGAGCAAGCAACCCGTCCGCAAACGCTCGGCGTCGCGATGGCCGACAGCCCGGTCGGAGCGGCGGGCTGGATACTCGAAAAGTTCGGCAAGTGGGCCGATCTTCCGACAACCGCCGATGGCGACCCCGACATCTGGAGCAAGTTTTCCGAGGAGGAACTCCTCACTAACATCATGCTCTACATCGCGCCCGCATCGTTCGTGACTGCAACCTGGATCTACTACGGCAGCCGGCTTGAGGAGTCGCGGATGCTTCCGGCCGGCACCCGCATCCAGGTGCCGACCGGCGTTGCGGCCTTTCCCGATCCGGTGTTCTTGCCGCCGCCGCGCTCGTTCGCGGAGAAGACCTACAATATCGTGCATTGGACCGACATGCCGCGGGGCGGGCATTTCGCCGCGCTGGAAGAGCCGGAACTGATGCTGGCCGACCTGCGCGCCTTTATCGCGACGGTGTCGGCAGCGCGCTCCTAAAGGTGGAGATCTCCGTTTCCGAAGCGGGGGGCGGGCGCTGTCGGCGCAGGGCTTCAATGCCCTGCGTCGTCAAGACCGCATCGGCGCAGGCCAGCTGTGAAGGGCGATCGACCGTCTTGGCCTGCTACCAATCTACAGCGCCAAGACCTGCGTTAACTAACCCGTAACGCCATCTATACGCCGCGACGGCAGGCGTGGCGCATGCGACAGGTTATGGTGGAACTGTGGCGCTGCAAAGGGCTCTTGGTCGAGTTCTTACTCGCATTCGTCCTGTAGAAAGCAAACTCTCTTGAATACCGCTTTTTGGCGCAATCGCGACCTATAACGCAATCGCCGCCATGTCCGCTTTCGGGAAATCGCAACGCCGGCCTTCGCGACCGAGATGAGGCGCGAAGCCGTCGTTCGCGTCTGGAAAACGTACGTCGGCTTCGGGTCAGACTTTCCGTTCCCACCGGTCTTTGCAGCACTGACCCAGATTCGTCACGGAAAATATCGCGGGGTCTCCGAATGTGGGGAAAGGCGGCAGCACTCTCGCGCTGCCATAATCAAGCAAGCCAATCTCATGAGCCGATAGATCCTATCCCCCCGAAATGGGCAGCCTTCGGTCACCGCGTCATCGTCGAGCAGAGTTCCATGGCATTTTTTCCACAGGAGGGTGCGTCGAAATTGGTCCGATCTCTTGTGCTTCCGTAGTGCTTCCGCGCAAAAAACGCGAGGGCACTTGCGAAAATCATGATCGGGTAACTATTTGATATTTATGTTGAAACTGGCGCACCCGACAGGATTCGAACCTGTGACCTCTGCCTTCGGAGGGCAGCGCTCTATCCAGCTGAGCTACGGGTGCTTCCCGGCGGGCCGGAAAACGAACCAGCCGGTGAACCGGCAAGTCACGGCTTCTTAGCGGAAGCCGGCGCGGGCTTCAACGGGCAATTGGCGATTGTGCGCGCGCGGCCGGCCCTTCGCAGGCTCCGTGCCCTTATGGGGCGTTCAGCCCCTTCAAAAGGTTCACTGGACCTTTTGATCCGCCCAACGGCGGACCGGGTCTTCACCGTTCGGGATTCGAAAAGCCAAGCAATTGGCTTTTCGTCCGCTTCGCGGATCACGCCTCACTCCCCCGCCTTCACCACCCGCCTGCCGCGCACCGCCCGCTTCACCTTCTTCGTACCGGCAAGCTCGTTCATCGCGTCGAGCTGCATCTGCTGCATCTCGGCCAGGCGCGTCCATTGGCGGGAGATGAGGTAGTCGAGTTTTTCGTGCAGATGGCGCACTTCGAGCTCGGCCTTGAGGTTGACGCGGTATTCATTGAAGGAGCGCAGGCGGTCTTTCACCTCCTGGCGCTTCTGGCTCATCATGATGACCGGCGCCTGGATGGCGGCGATGCAGGAGAGCAAGAGGTTGAGCAGGATGAAGGGATAGGGGTCGAAGGCGCCGCCGATGCCCTCGAACAGATTGACGCCGATCCAGACCAAGAGCACGGCGGCAAACGAGATCAGGAACCACCAGCTGCCGCCGAAGGCGGCCATGTTGTCGGAAACGCGGTCGGGGAAGGTGCGGTGCTCCTCGAACTCTTCTTCCGAGTTTTCGGAAATCGTGTCCTGCCGGGCGATCGATTCCACCACCTGGCGGTCGAGTTCGGAAAATTCGCCGTGCTCCTGCTGCAGCAGCTCCTCCATGTAGCGCATGCGGTAGCGGCCAAGCTCCTCGCGGCTGATGCGGGCGCCCCTGGGCAGGTCCGGATGGTCGGAGCGGATGCGGTCGGCCAGGCTCGGGCGCAGCGTGTCGATGCGCACCAGGTCGCGCTTGTGGAATTTGCGGCCCGAGATCGCCGACGGCTTCTTTTTCGCCTTTATGCGCGACGCACCCAGGCCGGTCGGTTCGGAATCCGGCACTTCGGGCGTGTCGAAATGCTCTTCCGAGCCCTCGTGCAGGTCTTCCGGCGTGATCGGCGCCTCGAAATATTCGCCGCCGCTGTCGTTCTCGGTGTCCGCCGCCTGCTGCTCGGGTGCCTTGGGAACGGTGCTCATGGTGCGGGCTCCTGCTGTGGCGCTGCTGTATCTGAGGATACGCCGAGGCGACGGGGCATATCCACTGTCGGATTGCGCTGCCTATGCCATGGCTTCCAGACGATTGCGTGACAATCGGATAACAATAGCCGGCTGCGGGTTTTTTGACTGTTGGGGGTTGGGCGAGGTGTCCTCCAACGTCGTCATCCGCGGGCGGAGCGAGGGGCGGCAGCGGCGTCGCGAAGACCCGAGGATGACGAAGTGAGGGGGAGGCTGCGCTCTTGTTATTGCTGTTCGGCGAACATCAGCCTGGTCTTGCTGTCGGCCGTGGTCGGCGACAGGCTGCGCTGGATCAGCGCCTCGACATGGTCGTTGCGCTGGCGGGCTGAGTCGGCGCCCATCACCACCACGATCAGCTGGCGGCCATCGGCATTGTAGGAGGTGACGATGTTGAAGCCGGAGGCCCTGATGTAACCGGTCTTGATGCCGTCGACGCCGCGCACGCGGCCGAGCATGTCGTTGTGGCCGCGCACCAGCCTGCCGCGGAACATGAAATCGCTTTCGGAGAAATAGTGGAAATGCTGGGGGAAGCGCTGGCGCAGCGCCATGCCGAGCACCGCCATGTCGCGGGCTGTCGTCATCTGGCCGTCGTCGGGCAGGCCGGACGCGTTGCGGAAGGTGGTGCTGGTCATGCCGAGCGCGCGCGCCTTTGATGTCATCATGGCGGCGAACTGGTCCTCCGTCCCGCCGAGATATTCGCCGACCGCCACCGCTACGTCATTGGCGGATTTGACGACGATGGCGCGGATGGCGGAATCGACGTCGATCGTTTCGCCGCGCCGGAAGCGCATCTTGGTCGGCGGCTGCGAGGCGGCGTGGTCGGAGACGGGGATCTGCGTTTGCTTGGTCACGCGGCCGGACTCCATCGCCTCGAACAGGAGGTAGAGCGTCATCATCTTGGTCAGCGAGGCCGGATAGCGCTGCGCCGTCGAGTTGACCTCGAACATCTGCTTGCCGGTCCTGACGTCGACGACGATGGCGGCATATTTCTGCGGCGGTGCAGGCACGGCCAGCACCTGGTCCGGCGGGGTCGTGGTCGAGCAGCCGGCGACCATCAGCAACAGGCCAAGGGCGATGAAAACTCTCTGGAGGAGCGGGAAGGGACGCAATTTGGACAAGGGCGGGTTGGACAAGGGCGGGACTGTTCTGGCGATGCTGTTGCTGAGATAAGGCGAAGCTAACGTAACGCGCTGGATGCGTCCATTTGGTTAATGGCTGTTAGTCCCAGGATTGTCGAGCCCGACCCTCTTCCTCGCCCTCGCCTCTGGCGGGGGAGAGGTGGCCCCGAACCCGCCCGGGCGGGGGTTGTGGGGGCGGCCATGGGGCCGGAGAGGGGGAATTCGTAGGGCATGGCCTTGCAACAGATCGCTAACCGGCGAGGTCGGCGCAGCCCCCTCTCCGTCTCGGTTTCGCCGAGCCACCTCTTCCCCACTCCCGTGGGGCGAGGAACTTGAGCCCTTTATCCGCCGCGAAAACGCCTGTTTCTGTGTCTTTCCTTGCCAGAGCCGCGTTTCCTGTGGGAAGGGGCGTGGCATTGGCTGGCTTTGGGGGGGTGGCATGACGAACATCGGGGCCGGGGGCGCAGCGCCCTCGCTTATCAAGGCATCGCTCAGCCGCACCGGCAAATGGGCCGGCAGCGTCGCTTTCATCAGCGGCGCCGTTGGCGACGTGCTCAATCCGCTGGCGCCGTTCGCCGCCTATATCGCGCTGGTCGCGGCCATCGCGGCGGCCATCATCGCCATTGCCATCGTGCTCAAGCTGGTGCTGGCGGCCAAGGCGCTGCCGGCGCTGTTGTTCGCCACCAGCGCGGCAGCGGTTGCCGGCGGCGTCTATGCGGTGCAGCAGGAGACCAATTCGCAGAACGGGGTCATCGCCGGCCTGGTGCCGGCGATCGCGCAATTGCAGCAGTCGATGGGCATCGTCTCCGAAAAGGTGGCCAGGATCGAGCAGACGGTGACGCAGACGCAAAAGTCCGTCGAAGAGGTCAAGAAATCGACCGACACGGTTGCCCGGAAGACCGACCAGATCGCGTCCACCCAGCAGCAGCAGACGCAGCAGGGCGCGCAGACGCAGAAGACCGTCGAGGCGGTCAAGCAGACCACCGACACGCTCGTCGCCGGCCAGCAACAGCAGCAGGTCCAGGCCGAAAAGCTGCAGGCGACCACCGAGCAGATCGCCGCCTCGATCGACACCATAGCCAAGGGGTTTGCCCAGTTGGCGGCGCAGGGCGGGGCGATCGCCGAGCCGAAGCGGCCGGACGAGTTCTACCACAATGCCCGCGTCTATGAATTGTCGGGGGACATGCTCAACGCCCGGCGCTCCTACCTCGCCTTTGCCGGCTTCGATGTCGACGCCATCGACCCCTATACGCGCTTTGCGACGCTGCTTCGGGTGCAGGACGGCAAGGCGGGCGCCCGCGAAGTGTTCGGGCAGCTGGCCGACAAGGGCAAGGCGCTGTCGATCAAGCTGGTGCATATTTTGCAGTTCGAGGACGCGCAGCGGCTGGACAAGCTCAACGCCTTCGTCACGGCCAATCCCGACTATGCGCCGGCCTATTTCCTCAAGGCGCAGGAGTTTTCGGAAGACCGCCTCGGCAGCCAGACGCTGACCGACAAGCGTAGCGAGGCCCAGGCGCTGACCAAGTTCGTGTCCTACGAGAAGGATGGCGGGCTGCTCAAATATTTCGTCGACCAGACGCAGCTCGCCGACTGGCTGGAGCGCAGCCGCAGCCGGCTGGCAGCACTTGGCAACGTGCTCGACCCCGCGCGCTTCGCGCCTTCGCTGACGCCGATGCGCTCCAACCAGGGCTGGTCGATGACCATTTCGCTGCCCGAACCGGCGACCGCGATTTCCTGGCGTCTCGGCGACAGCGGCCCGTTCACCGACACCGGCTTCCTGGCGATGAAGGACCAGAGCACCGGCAAGCCGATGGCCAATCCGAGCTTCGAATTGCCCGACAGCACGGCGGCGACCACGATCGGCATAAAATATCTCGACATCAGGGGCCGCGAGACCGGTCCGTTCGACATACGCTTCGATCCGGATGCCGCCCTGCAGCAAGGCGACAAGCAGATCCTCGACCAGTTCTGGACGTCGTGGATCGCTTTCGACTCCGGCGGCAATCACGGGCTGGTCTATTTCACCCAGATGCTGTCCTACCGCTGCGCCATCAAGGAGGTGCATTACAGCCTGAACGGTGCCGCGCTTGACAATTCGCTCGAGATACCGCCTTGCGACAAGAAGGACCCCTACGCCATCCCCTACGACGCCAAGGGCTATTTCAAGGTCGCCGACAGCGTGAAATCGATGTCGGTGCAGGTCACCTACACCGACGGGACGAAATCGCCGGTGCGGGAATACAAGCGGCAGTAGCTCTGCTTACCCTCCCCCTTGTGGGGGTCCGAAGGACGGGCGAGACTCGTGACTCGCCCCGGCACGTCGATCCGCATAGCGGATCGGGATGGGGGAGGCCGGCCCCACCCCACCCCGTCGAACGATCTTCGCTTCGCTTCGACCGCTCGCCGACCCTCCCCACGAGAGGGAGAGTGAGGCGAGCTGATGCGAAATGCCCTGGTGGCCGATGCAGCCACGGTGGCGCAACAACCAGTTTCTATGGAAATGGCCGACACCCCGGGTCCCGCGTACGTCAGCCGGGCCTGGCAGATGGCGCTTGTTAAAACCAGAGTTCGCCGCATGCTGCGCGGATATCGGCGAGTTCGCCGGTCAAAATCCAGTTGGGCACATCAACGACGCGACCACGGTCGCCAGAGAAGAAAGGTGGAAACGATATGCCGCGCCCAAGCCAGGCCTCCAGCATTCGCACTCAGTGTCGCATCTCAGCTAATGTACGGAGACGACGACATAACGTCCGCCGGAGGGCTGATAATAGGCGGCGCCGCAGTGCCATAGCAGGATGCCATTGACCGAGGTCTTCGCACAGGCCGCAGGCAGCTTCGTCACGTAGACAGTTGAACGGCGGATCACTCGGCGTGTGGTACGTCTGGCGACCCCGGCGGCGCTGCCAGGCGTGAGCGGATGCCCCACTCTTGCTTGAGCGTAGCCGACGAAGGGGGAGAACGGCGCAACCGGATCGAGCAGGCCGACAAACATTATTGCGGCAACCCCGGCAGCGCTGGTTAGCTTCAAGACAATTTTTTTCATTGTTGATCCTCCCAAGAGGGAGGGAAACTACCTTTCGAGTGCACCCGCCGCTATCCGAATTGCGCAACTCCGATAAAACTGATTATCGGTCCCGTGATGGCACAGCACTATTCGATCGGCGCAGGCTGGCAATCCGTTGCATCGGCCGACTTCAGGCGCGGCCACGATATTCCCGCACGAAGGAATGTTTCCTTGGGGGATTCACCAAACAGTTGCCGATAGCTCGTCGCGAAACGTCCAAGGTGGGTAATCCCAACATCCATCGCAACCTTCGTGACATTCAGGCCATTGGCACGTGCAGTCGTCAGTTGCCGTCTGGCTTCGTTTAGGCGGAGAGTGCGTATGAATTCCAATGGACTTGCCGCGAATGTCGCACGAAATGCGTACTCCAGTTGACGACGACTCACGCCGACTTCCCTGCACAACCGAACGATCGGTAGGTCTTCTCGAATGTGGACGCGGATGAAATCCTCAGCCGTCCAGGCTTGGCGGAGATATCGACGTGGAGAATGATCGATCGCGAGTGCACGACCATCTGCAATAGCCCGAGCCCCACCCAGCGCTCCCAAATATTCCAGGAATGCATCGGGGGGCTGCTCCAGTTGAATTGAATCGCCAGCGGCTGCCACGAGATTGTTCGCAGTCGCCTCCACCTGGTTCCGGAGAATTCGTGCTTGGTTGATTGAGAGCCTGACGGCCTTCGGATGATCGGCGACCTGGGCCGCGAACATTCCCACGGCAAGCGCCTGAATTTCAGCCCAGAGGGCGGTCGGAATCACGGAGGCCGCATAACTAAGACCGGGCTGGATAGTTGCGGTTATCATCGTGCCAGCGGGGATTGTGACGACCATGCCGTCCTCAAGTGGAATGCGGCAGATTGTCGATCCGCAGGCGCGCTCCACGGCCAATACGACCACTGAGTCGCTATCCAGTCCGCCATCGGCATGTACGGTGCAATTGAAGTTGGCCAGGTCAAGCGCCCACTTGCCATGAGATTGAATTTGTCGGATGCGTGAGGGTGCCCCGCCGGCCGAAAGCTGGTCAATTTTCACCAGCATTCCCGAGGCTGCGCTTCCAAGTTGGTCCGGGCCAAGCTGCACATCCCTGTGCGAAGGCGATGAAGGCCACGAGGTCAAGAACCTGATCCTTTGCTCAAAGCGGATAGCAACGCAGTTATATTAGGGATAGCTTATGCTTAAATTGCGCCAAATCAATCGGCGCGAAAAACGTTGCCGATGCGAAACTGAGAGGCAGAATTCCGCGGCTACTGGGCACAGATCGCGACATACGCGATGGCCATGGCAAGCCTAGACTAGACTAGAGATGGGCAGGGACATCGATCTGCTGTCGATCTGGAATAATCAGGGCTTACCAGCGCACTTGCAGCAAAGGTTGGGAGAAACGTGCAAGCGCGTGGATGAGATCATCCGCGTCAGTGCAGGCAAGCAGAATACAAGCCAGTGGTGTAAGCGCGTCGCTTGCTGGGAGGCAGTCCGAGCTACATCGCACATCAGGGAGCCTGCATGAAAACGGCCAATGCCTCGCCCCTAAACTACGGCTTTCTCGCTAGCGACCAAGTGCAGACCGGTAGCCTGCCGCCCGAACTCATCGCCAGCCTGGAGGCATTGCCCGTCAATCATGCCGCTTGCTTCTACCTGTCCGAGCCGCACAGATCATACCGCTCGACGAGCTCGTAGCATCGCGAGCCACGAAGGCGTGGCGAACGCGAACGTGTTCATGAGGCAGGCTGCGGCTGGTGAGATACCCCGGCGAGCTCCCTTAATCTTGCGATTGAAGCTCTCGGCGCAACCGCCTATGCGGAAAGCATGAGGGCATGGTCTGCGCCGATCTGAACGTGGTCGAGCAGGCCTTCGGCGCCGAGATCGACTATGGTGCGATGTTGATCAAGCGGTGCGGCGAACCGGAAGCGCCATAGCCCTACAGCCCGGCCGTCTGCCCTGGCGCGGCGCATCGCAAACCGCGGCTTTAGCCTGGGGGATTAGATGTTAGTGGCTTTGGGACGGCCTGAATGCCGTTTTCCTGAAATGCCTGCTGCACGGCGATCAAAACGGCACGGCGGATCATGAAGTTTCTGCCCGCTTTCGCCTTGAATTTAGCCCGGATGACCAGCGTGCCGTCCTCAACCTCGGCAATTCCCTGGCTTTTGAACGGCTCGAGCAGATCTGCAGCAAGTTCCGGGTTGGCCGAAATATCCTGGCCGATCTTCTTGAAAATCTTGCGAACTTTGTCGACATCGGTGTTGAATGCAACGCGAAAGGTCAGTTTCTCGATCATCCAGTCGCGGCTGAAATTCTGAATCTTGCCAATCGAGCCATAGGGGATTGTCGCCAAGGCGCCGCGCTGATGGCGCAGGGAAACCGACCTGACCGAGATTTTTTCCACGGTTCCTTTCGCGCCTGACGTTTCGATATATTCGCCGAAGCGGAATGCATCGTCGATCAGGAAGAACAGCCCGGAGACCAGGTCCTTCACCAGCGTCTGCGAGCCGAAGCCGATGGCCAGCCCGAACACACTCATGCCGGCGATCAGCGGCCAGACATTGATCCCGATCGTCACCAGGATCGAGAGCAGCGCCAAGGCCAGAATGCTCGATTTGCCGACCGCGTTGAGCAGCGGCACCAGCGTGCCCAGCCGTGAACGCGGCGCACCCTGCACCTCCTCGTCACCCCCTACGGCGGGCAACTCCGCGCGCAAGGCACGAGCCGTCCCTACTCCCACTACATTCCAAAGAAACGCCGCCCCCAACATGATCAGCGCCACCCCGGATGCGCCCTTGGCGACCTCTCGGAGATCTATGCCGAACCCGGCAGCCAGCGGTGTCGCCCATAGCGTTCCCAGCATGGCAACAATTATAGCCACGACGGTGAAGCGGGCGGTCTGTCGCCCTGCCGCTGCCAGGATCGAGATGTCAGGTGACTCCAAGCCGCGCTGCGCCCAGTTCCCGATCATTGCGTCGACATGCGGCGCGGCGAGAAACATCAACGCGGTCAGCAGAACGGCCGACCCACGAAGCGATGCTCCCAGGGTCACCGCGGCCTGAGTGCTGAGAAAGGTGATTATCAGGAACGCGATCACGATTGCCGGCCACATTTTGGCGAGACGGGTGCGCCAGCGGCTTCTGGGCCGCGGACCGGCGACGGCGACTGCCATTGTGCGTCTGTGCCGCCATACCGCCCATGCAAACAGAAGGTAGATCGGAATTCCCACGCCTGTTCGCAGCAGATCCCCCAAGGCCGGCCCGACGCTCAAGAGCCGCAACGTCGCGACCAGCGTAACGGCGATGATCGCCAGGCCAATGGCAAGCGAGAGGTCGCGCACGAGCGCTGCCAGATGGACGGAGCGCTCTGCGAACTCGGTTCGCCGCGATGCCATCAAGAGTGATCTGACGGCGGCGAGGATGATTAAGCCGAGCACGGTCGCCACAGTCCAAAGGCGAAGGGTTTGCAAAGGCACGCCAGAACCGCCCAGCAGCCGCGCCGCGATGAAACCGACCACCAGAGCCACCACGGTAGCCGTCGCACCCGCAAAGTATCTGCGCCATCCACTCCTTGTGGCGCTCGTCTTCTTGAACCGCCGGGCAAGCAGGATGAACACCCCCGCGACGAGCGCAACAAGCAACACAATCTCGAACAACAGCACAAGCAAAGGCGTCCCCCCGGCCGCGAGCGAAGCCTTCAGGTTTTCAAGTTCGACGGGGACGTCGGCCAAAGCGGCAAGCCGCGCGAACAGTCCGGAAACGAAACGCTCGGTGAGCTGTTCGAACCCCCAAATCAAGGAAGGAACGTCTGTTTCCGCCATCGTGTCCACGAGTTCTCCCCCTTCAGCGCCTCGCCCGTAGTAACCGACAAGTCCTGCGCTTCGGTTCTCCAGTACGGATCATTCGGTAGTCGCATCGCCCTTCAGGATCGTTTCCAGTTCGTCGGGCCGGGGTTTGCCCGCTTTCCCCTCGACCGTCGTAACGGTCCCACTGACCGTCGCTGCCGCGGCGTTGCCAACAGTGTCGACCGTGCCGGCAACCATCAGACCCAGCTTGTCACCAAGGCCTACTCGCGAGTCGGTCATGATTTGACCGGAACCCAATTGTGCGCCCAACAACTGAACGATTTCCGGGCTTTCGGCAAACTTGCTGTGGTTCAAGCGATCGTCGGTCTTCACGTCGGTCAAATCGAGGACGGTTATTCCGGCTGCCTCCAGCTTCGATTTGTACGGCTCCTTTGACGGATCAGCCTGCCCAACCCGATCGACATTGCCTGCAATCAGACGCGAGACCGCAAGCGCCCGATCATCCCGTGAAACTGTGATCGTGAATTTCGGTTTTTTCGGTCCAAGTTCGGTCCACTGGCGACCAAAGACATCCACATCGAGGTCGGGAGATGCAAGGATGACGTTCCTGATCTTGGGCGAAACCTGCCCGTCCTCCAATGCCATCTGCCTCAGCGATTCCATGGCAAGCCATGTTCCCATCGAGTGAGCCATGAGGGTGATGTCCGTCACGCTGCGGTCGTCCGCCAAGGCCTTCAACGTTCGCTCGAACGCAGTCCGTGAGAAATTGGTGCTTTCCTTGTCGTAGTTGTAGCCGAGCACGCTGGCGCGCGAAGGCCAGGTGAAAAGAATAGGCGCGACCCTTGCTCGCGAGTCATGCACAAACTGCGCGAAGCGAAAAACCGAATCTTCGTAGCGGTTGTTGAAGCCATGTACGAATACGAGAACATGGCCGTTCGAATTGTGAGAATGTAGCCATTTGTGAGCCTCGGGAATCGACAGGTTCTTCACGGCAACAACAGCGAAGTCCCTTTCGGGATTCGGTGGCAGCGTTTTTGGCCATTCGACCGTGCCGGGCGCCCGCTTCGGCGGAATTGAAATGGTCAGATCGGTCATGGAAAGCGTCGGGCTGCGCTCGCCTGTAAACAGGGTCGCTGGGTCGCCGGAAGGCTTGCGGCTGGTTGCGACCAGCATCGTTACATCCGATGCCGCCGACGATACCAGATTCGCGGGGATTGGCGCCAGAACGCCTTCTGGTCCTGCTCCGCACGCCGTCAGCGTGAGAAACAGAGCTGATATACCCCATACGGACTGCCTACCCACCCATTTAGACTGTGCCATTGCCCTTCTTTGCCCTTGCGGGTTATGCCAGCCGAGCTTCCGCACTCTTCCCTCACACCGGACGCACGATGCAGCGGAAGCCGAGGTGGCAAGTGGACGTGTCTATCGCCTGCGCCATGCGCGCGGCGGGACGATAACGCCGGCAGTAGTTGGGCGCGCAGAGGAAGGACCCGCCCTTGGTGACCTTGCGCGGAATCCTGATGTCAGGCGTCAGCGGATCGTAGCTCGCGTCGCGCTCGCCGCCGCGCGGATCTGTCATCGTGCAACAAGGGCTTTCGATGCGGCGATGCTCCTGGTACCAGTCCGTGGTCCACTGCCAGACGTTGCCTGCCATATCGTAGAGCCCATAGCTGTTTGCAGGAAACGAGCCGACCGGAGCGGTCCACTCGTAGCCATCCTCGCAGTCGTTGCGGAATGGGAAGTCGCCCTGATACGTGTTGGCCATATGCCGGCCGCCGGGGGTCAATTCGTCGCCCCATACGAACTCTGCGCCGTCCAATCCTCCACGTGCCGCGAACTCCCATTCCGCCTCGGTCGGGAGCGCCTTTCCCGCCCAGTTCGCATAGGCTTCGGCATCCTCAAACGCGAGGTGGACTACCGGGTGGTTGTTGAGACCTTTGATAGAACTCGCAGGCCCACGTGGATGGCGCCAATTGGCACCCTTCACATAGGCCCACCACCGGTAATGGTCGCTTCGGTTGGTGCCAGGCTGCGGTCGAACGAATATCGCCGATGCGGGAGCGAGCAACTCCGCCGGCGCGCCGGGATACTCGGCTGCGTTGGCAGGACGCTCAGCCAGCGTCACGTACCCTGTCGCCGCGACGAATTTCGCAAAATCATCGTTCGTGACAGTCGTCACATCCGCCCAGAAACCATCGACCACGACGCGGTGGGTTGGAGCCTCTTCCGGATAATGGTGATCTGATCCCATCAGGAATTCGCCACCAGGGATTCGCACCATGTTTGGAAATGGCGGGCTGTGCCTAGGAACGGAACGAACATGCTCCAGATCCTCCGTAGACGGCACAGCCATCCCTGCATCACTCATGACTATAGTTCCATAGAAGCGAACTTTGATCCGGGCCGAACTAGTCTCCGAGTTGATTGAACATCGAGGATGGATCCGCTGCAATTGGCGGTGCACCGAAGGTCAGCTTGATCGCCTCCCCGATCAGCATCGGCGGTGCCATTTGCTTGGCGATATCCACGATCTTCGCCTTCATTTTTTTGACGCTGTCCGGCTTCTTGTCGGCCAGGTTAGTAGTTTCGGACTTGTCGGCGGCTAGGTCGAACAGTTCGACGCGCTCCAACACGCCGGCCGACCATACAAGCTTCACATCGCCCTCACGGATTGCGCCGCCTGTCGGGTCGACATTGTAGACCATGTCGCTGCGGGGCGAGGGTTTGCCTTCGCTGATCGTCCCCCAGACATCCATGCCGTCGAGCGGCTTGTTCTTGGTTGGCTTCGCTCCGGCAAGCCCAGCAAGGGTCGGATAAATGTCCGAGACATGTATCAGGCCGTTCACGTCACCGGCCTTCACCTTGCCCGGCCAGTTCGCCAGAGCGCAGACACGGGTGCCACCCTCATAGAGCGTGCCCTTGCCGCTGCGATATGGCCCATTGTCGGCCGGAAGGCTGTTTCCGACCTTCGATTCGCCCGCAAACATTGCATCCCGCACGCCGCCATTGTCGCTCTGGAAGATGATGATTGTATTGTCGCGCATCTTCTTCTTCTCGAGCGCGGCAACAACCCGGCCGATCTCGTCGTCCATGACGGAGACCATGGCGGAATAGAGCCGCCGTTGCTCATCGGCGACATGAGCATATTTTTTGATGTACTCTTCGGGTGCCTGGTAGGGCGAATGCGGTGCGGTGAATGCCAGATACAGGAATAGTGGCGCCTTGCCGTCATGTTTTTCGATTACCTTGGCGGCTTCCGTGCCGAACAGGGTATTATCGAAGCCAGGCTCCTTCAGCGGCTTGTTGTTGCGGTACCAGTCCATCACGCCATGAGAAGCGTGCTTGAAATGATCGATTTCGCCGACCAGGGCGCCGTAGAACGAATCGAATCCGCGCTGGCGCGGCCAGTATTCAGTCTTTGCGTGACCAAGATGCCACTTGCCCACCATCGCGGTCTTGTATCCTGCGTCCTTGAGCATCTGGGGCAGGAGATACTCGTCGGTGGCAAGGCCGTAACTGCCACCTGACGGGATAACGCCCATCTGCAGCCCGTAGCGCAGTGGATAGCGGCCAGTCATCAGCGCCGCGCGGGTGGGCGTGCACATCGGCTGGGTATAGAATTGTTCCAGCCGCGCGCCTTCGGCGGCGAGCTTGTCGATGTTGGGCGTCTTGATATCCGAGCCGTGGAAGCCCACGTCCTTCCAGCCCTGATCGTCGGAGATGATGTAGACGATGTTGGGGGCCGCCGGCTGTGCCTCTGCCTGCTGAACGCCGGCGAGGCCAGCGAGCGCGCCCGAAAGGCCGATTGGTGCAACCAAGCGGGAAACGGCTACCGCCGTGCCGGCCATCAATGCGTCCCGGCGCGTGATTTTGTTGCTTGTACCGGCTTCCGCCGGAAAGTCTCGATCGCTGCTCATCTTAGCCCTCCCTTTTTTGTTGGCGCTAGCCAACTTTGGCTTAGGCCAACTGAAAATATGAGCCCTTCCTGCGCTCAGTGCCCAGCCACCCAAAGCGGCATGGCAACCGTTAGAAAAACCGAATCGCCCTCGAGACGATTTTTGGCGTCGAACTCGTGGAAATATTTGATCCGGGTCGAAACCGGCAGCTTGCCAACCTGAAAATTATAGCCCGCGGTGGCTCCGATCGCCGCCACCTCGCCTCTAAACCCGCCAAGCACCGGGGGGACTCCGGATCCGGTGTCGTCGGTCAACTGATTGTAATAGTAGCCAACCAAACCGACGTCGAAAGCTTTGCTGAAGTGTTGGTCGATTGTTCCCTCGAAGTGGAAGTCCGTGCCGTTCTTGTAGTGGGTCGCCGTATCCTCGCCATTGAAAGTGATGCCGGTTGCCGCCGAGAGTTCAAGGCCGGTGGCGGAGTTCAGCCACGTGCCCGATGCGTAAATGTCGGCGGCCCAGTGGTTGAACGACAGATTGGCGATGTCGCCCTCGTGGTATTCACCCACCGGGACGTTCACGCTCACTCCGGTCTGCCAGTGAAAATCGCCACTGTGCCAGCCGATGAAGCTTCCAAGCACGGGATCGCCCAGGGTCGTGATGCTGTCTGACACCGAAAACGGGCTCGGGAGAATTCTGCCCGTTATATCGGGTCCGCCGATCGGTACGGTCGCAGTGAATGCCAGATTGCCGCCCATGACCTGCCATGGAGAAACCCAAAGGGCGGTCGAGAGATTGATAAGGGCCTTCGCATGGACGTCCGCCACGAGCTTTCCGCCGAGGTCGAGATCGACGCTTGCATTGCCGGAATAGATATAAAAGTCGTTCTGGAAGTAGACGCCTGGCGGCGGGGTGAAGCCCGCCATGGGGCCGCGCGAGCCAAGGAGGTAGAAGCTTGCGCCACCTTCCGCCGCGTGAACGCCCGGAACCATTGCCAGGTTGGCGAGCGCCGTCACGGCAACCCCCAGCAAACCCTTGGCGCCGCACCTCATCGTAGCCTCGGCGAAGGTACTGGATACGCCGAGCACACTTTTCCGGAATACGTCTTGTCTATTCATAGTCCCCGCCAGCCGTGAGTCGGCAATGTTGCGCCAATTGATTTCGCGCAGTTTCTTCATAAACTATATCTAATGTTACTGGCCCGCTATCCACTTTGCGCAAAGGAGCCATGTTTTGACAAAATGGCCGTCATTGCCTTCGTACAGAGACGTAGAGCTTGGCCCGGACGAGCCTGAAGGCGTAATCATCTGGTTGACTGCAGGCGCCTTCGGAAGCGACCAAACCAATCCGCCACGGTGGTCTCGCCCAGCACGACCACCTCGGAACTGGCCGACCGCCCGCGGAGGGGTAAAGGCTTATCGTGCCATCACGATCAATCCGGGATGCGGTGGGCCATGCACCCCCAGTCTCCTCGGTCAGGTCCGAATGGACAACCTCCCGAAAGCTCACACCTATTTCAGCGTTACCAGCACGCGTGCGGCTGACTGCAGGTCTGCTGTTTCCAATCCTTTCCCAAATCGCGCGAAGGTGTACCGGCCGATCACGTTCTGGATCGGCTGAACAAGGCCGGAAGAAACGAAGCAGGTAGCGGAAAACTGGACAGTCCTCAAAGTTCGGCTGCGCTCGCCATCAATGCTTTTGGCTGGCTTGTCGAACGGCCGGGATTGCTGCCGCCGTTCCCAGGGATTGAGGCGGGCTGGCCACCAGACTTGGTGGAAGTGGCCGGCATCACGCTTGCGCAAGCCGCTCCGAAAGGCTTCTGTTTGCGCCTTCAGATTCGGGTGAGAGCGTTATGGATACGATCACGATCAAGGCCAGGGGTATTTCGGTTTCGCTCGACCTCACCGTCGGCCACATCGCCGACATGACCGTCGAGAGCGGCGGGCGCCGGCTGAAGCCGCTGCACCGCGCGCCCTGGGTCGACGCAGGCGAGACGCTGCCGAAGGACCTGCCGCAAGGCACGGTCCGGCTGTCCGGCGACTTCCTCTGCGCGCCGTTTTCGCGCAGCGATGTCGAGGAAGCGCCGCTGCATGGTTGGACGGCCAACAGTGCCTGGGATGTCACCGAGAGCAGTGCCACGGAGAGCGGCTGGCGAGCGGTCTTCCGGCTGCGGCACAAGGTGATGGGAGCCAGCGTCGACAAGATTCTTACGCTCATCGACGGCCATCCGTTCCTCTATCAGGAACATGTGTTTTCCGGCGGCTCCGGCGCGATTTCCGTCGCCCATCACCCGATGACGGTGATGAAAGGCGGCGGCAGCCTGGCCTTTTCGCCGAAGCGCTTTGCCGCGACATTGGCCGATCCGCTGGAGCCCGATCCCGCGCGCGGCCGCTTCATGCTGGCCTATCCGGCGCGTTCGGCCGACCTCGGCCAGTTTCCCGCCGCCGCCGGCGGCACGCTCGACCTGACGCAATACCGCATGGAGGACCGGCGCGAGGATTTCATCACTTTGGTCGAGGCCGACCATGGCGGTCCGGGCTGGACGGCGCTGGCACGCCAGGCCGAGGACGATCTGGTGCTGGTGCTGAAGAACCCCGCGGAGCTGCCCGTTACCATGCTGTGGCTGAGCAATGGCGGGCGCGACTACGCGCCGTGGAGCGGCCGGCATCTCGGGGTGCTCGGCATAGAGGACGGCCGCTCGGCGATAGGCCATGCCGCCTCGATCGGCGACAATTGGCTGAAGCGCGAAGGCGTGGCGACCGCCTTTGCGCTCGGCGAAGGCCGCGGCTTTTCGTTCCGCCATGTCATCGGCGCCCTGTCCCCGTCCGGCGGCACCCCGCCGCGAGAGATCACCACGGCCGACGGCCGGATGCGGCTCGCGGCGGGCGGATCGACCAGGGAAGTGGCATTCGACAGCGCGTTCCTGCGCATCGGCCAGCCCGCGGCCGCCTGAGGCGGGGTTTGCGCGAGCGCGGGGTTTGAAATTTCCGCCGACTGCCGCCAAAATGCAGCGTAATGTTTTGCCGATCATCCAGGCAAAGTGAGGCTCCCATGTCCGAAATCGCCCACCTCGCCGCCACCATCTTCAAGCGCGCCGGCAAGGCAAAGCGCTTCATCGTCGCCATCGCCGGACCGCCAGGCTCCGGCAAATCCACGCTGTCGGCCGGCCTGCATGACCTTTTGCCGGAAGGGGCGGTGGAGGTCGTACCGATGGACGGATTCCACTATGACGACATCGTGCTCAACGCGCGCGGCCTGCGGGCGCGCAAAGGCGCACCGGAGACCTTCGACTTCGCCGGCTTCGAGACCCTGCTGAAGCGCATCCGGGCCGGTGAACCCGACATCGCCGTTCCGGTCTTCGACCGCAGCATGGAATTGTCGCGCGCCGCCGCGGCGATCGTCGGCACCGAGACCAAGTTCATCCTGGTCGAAGGCAATTACCTGCTGCTCGACGAGGAGCCATGGTCACGGCTGGCGCCGCTGTTCGATTTCTCGATCTTCGTCGACGTGCCGCGCAATGAGCTCGAGCGCCGCCTGATGGAGCGCTGGCACGGCCATGGCCGTTCGGACGAAGAGGCGCGCGCCTGGATCGCCTCCAACGATCTGCCCAACATCGAACGCGTGCTGGCCCGGCGCCGGGCCGCCGACCTGATCATTGGTTAACACGCTTAATTTTCCGTATTTTGGGGCGGGAACCTTAAGAGTTTCGCGCCGTTATGCCTCAGAACCCGTTTGTCCGGCGTAAGGGATTTTCCAATGGCAACCAAGGCAAAAAAACCAGCCAAGACGAGGCCCGCGAAGGCAACTCAAGCGAAAGCCGGTGCTGGTCCGGCGATTGCTGAACGCTCGAAAGACGGCAAGGCTGCTTTCGGCAAGGCCGCGCCCCGAAAGGTCGTACCGGCCGCCAAGACCGCCAGCCCGCGCAAATCGGCGCCGACCAAAGCCGGTGCCGTTCGAACGGCAGCGAATGTCGCCGCAGGCGCCGTGGTCGCAACCGCGCGCGGCGCCGTCTCGCTGGCGGCCTCCGTTATCGGCAAGGGCGGCTCGAAGGCCAAGGCGAAATAGCAGGTTGCTTCGTCCGGCCGAGCATCTTTGGCAAAGGGCCTCGCCTTACGGCGACAGGCCGTTCTAGCCCTTTGCCGGAATGGTCAGGCCCTTCTGGACCGCCGGCCGCGCCAGGCCGCGCTCCAGCCATGCCGCCACATTGGCGAAATCATCGAAACCGACGAGGTCGCGTGCTTCATAGAAGCCGATCAAATTGCGCACCCAGCCGAGCAGCGAGATGTCGGCGATGGTGTAGTCGTTGCCCATGATCCATTTGCTGCCTTTCAGCCTGCCATCGAGCACGCCGAGCAGCCGCCGCGATTCGTCGCGGTAGCGTTCCAGCGGGCGCTTGTCGGCGATCTCGCGGCCGGCGAATTTGTGGAAGAAGCCGACCTGGCCGAACATCGGCCCGACGGAAGCCATCTGGAAGAAGACCCACTGGATCGTCTCGTAGCGCCGCGCTGCGTCCGCCGGGACGAGCAGGCCGGTCTTGTCCGCGAGATAGAGCAGGATGGCGCCGGATTCGAAAAGGCCGATCGGCTTGCCGTCCGGGCCGTTGGGATCGATGATCGCCGGGATCTTGCCATTGGGGTTGAGCGACAGGAATTCCGGCGTCCAGCTTTCGTCCTTGCTGATGTTGATCAGATGCGGCTCATAGGGCAGGCCGAGCTCTTCCAGCGCGATCGATATTTTCACGCCGTTCGGCGTCGTCGCGGAATAGAGCTGGATCTGGTCGGGATGTTTGGCCGGCCAACGGCTGGTGATCGGAAAGGCGGACAGGTCGGCCATCGAAAAACTCCTGAGCGGGGGATTTGCGCCACGGGACGCGTGGTGTTGGCGGGTGGCCAAGAATTAGGCGCGCGGCCGGGCAGGATCAATATGCCGGCGACAGTTTCGCCATGCACGGACAGAAAACCGAATCCACCGCGGCGGATCGCCGAGCGCGCGTAAGATCGCGCGGAGGCAGGTGGTCACCGCCCCGGGGGGCGGTAGTTACCGCCGGGATCAGATGGCCTTGAATGCCAGCACCGCGTTGGTGCCGCCGAAAGCAAAACCGTTGCTGATCGCGGCGCGCACCTTGCGCTCGCGCGCGACATTGGGCGTCACGTCGAGATCGCAATCGGGATCGGGTTCGCGGTAATTCGCGGTCGGCGGCACGACGCCTTCGCGGATCGCCATGACGCAGGCGATCATCTCCAGCCCGCCCGAAGCGCCCAGGCAATGGGCGTGCATCGACTTGGTCGAGGAGACCGACAGCGAGCGCGCGTGCTCGCCGAAGACGCGCTTGATCGCGTTGGTCTCGATCTGGTCGTTGGCCTTGGTGCCGGTGCCGTGCGCGTTGAGATAATCGATGTCTTCGGGATTGAGCCCTGCATCGGCGAGACAGAAGCGCATCGCCGCTTCCGGTCCCTCGATGGTCGGGGCGACGATGTCGGAGGCATCGGCCGAAAGGCCGGCGCCGGCGATTTCGGCGAGGATGGTGGCGCCACGCGCCATGGCGTGATCGTAGCTTTCCAGAACCGCCATGCCGGCGCCTTCGCCCAGCACCAGGCCCTGGCGGTCGGCCGAGAACGGCCGGCAGGTGTCGGGCGACAGCACGCGCAATGCCTCCCAGCCCTTGAGCACGCCCCAGACCAGCGGCGCTTCGGTGCCGCCGGCCACCATGACGTCGGCGCGGCCGAGCCTGATCTGGTCGACCGCCGAGGCGATGGCGTGGTTGGCCGACGAGCAGGCCGACGTGACGCCGAAGACCGGTCCGCGCAGGCCAAGGTGCATGCTGACCTGGCCGGAGGCCGCGCCCGGCATGACCCTGGGCACGGTGAAGATGCCGGCGCGATTCTTGCCCTCGATCAGAATGGCGCGATAGTTCTCCTCGACGGTCTCGAAGCCGCATACGCCGACGCCGACAATGGTTCCCATGCGATAGGTGTTGTCGGCATGCGGGGCCAGGCCGGACTGGTGCATGGCCTCCTTCGCAGCGATAACCGCCAGCAGACTGAAACGGTCCATCGACACCAGCTGCTTGCGCTCGATGCCGTGATCGGGCAGCGCCTTGATCTCGCAGCCGGTCTTGACCTTCAGGTCATGCAGGAAGGGATTGTCGATCGGGCCGATGGCCGAACGGCCGGCCCGCATTTCAGCCCAGATCGACTGCGCATCGACGCCTAGGCCGCACAGCCCGCCAATGCCGGTAATGACGACGCGTTTCAGCATTCGGTCAGGCTTTTTTCGCGATCAGCGCGCGAACGGCCTCGACCATGTCGCCAACATTCTTCAGATTGCTCCAGGCATCGACCGTGTTCATCTCGATCTCGATGCCATACTGCTCCTCGAGGTCGAAGATGATCTCCGTCAGCTCCAGCGAATGGATGCCGAGCGACGTCAATTCGGTGCTGGTGGTGATTTCTTCACCGCCCGGCTCGGCATGGGCCTTGATCTTTTCGATGATGTCCGTTGCCAGCTGGTCAGCCATTCGGTTTCTTCCCCACTTTGTCGTTTCTCGACGCCAACTGAACAGCGCCTTCTGTCCTCGATATCAGGCCGCGATCGTCGCCTTCTACCCCCGCCAAGCATCGCCTGACCGTATCGAGGTGGCTCCCTCTATAGAAACGGAAACGCCATCAAGCAACAAGCTATATATCGACAAAACCGCCGCAGTGCTTAACCTGACGGCGTGGATACGATCGAATATACGAAGTTTTCGGCCTCTTTGGCCCAGCGCGCCGCGGGCCTGGCGCAGCTGGGTTGCGCCAGCGCCGGCGGCCGCACGCGCCTGCGGCGCCTCTATCAGGACGGTTCCGCCAAGATAAGGCTGCCGGCCGTTTCGGCCGACCCGCTGGAGGCGGTGCTGATCAACACCGCCGGCGGACTGACCGGCGGCGACCGCATCGGCTGGGATGTGGATGTCGGCGCCAATGCCTCGGCGTCGATAACGACCCAGGCTTGCGAAAAGGTCTACCGCGCCGCATCCGACCAAGCAGAGGTGCGGGTCAAGCTGACGGTCGGCGAGAACGCCCGCATCGCCTGGCTGCCGCAGGAGACCATCGTCTTCGACCGGGCGGCCTTTGCCCGCACATTGGACGTCGAACTCGCCGGGGGGGCCGAGGCGCTGGTGCTGGAAGCCACCGTCTTCGGCCGCCTGGCCATGGGCGAACGCGCCGCGCAAGGCACTTTCCGTGACCGTTGGCGCGTTCGCCAGGATGGTTTGCTCATCCATGCCGAGGATTTCCGCATCGGACCCGATATCACTGGTGCCCTGGCACGTCCGGCGGCCACCGGCGGCGCGATCGCCGTGGCGACGCTGCTGCTGGTGTCGCCGCGAGCCGGGGCCTTTCTCGACCCGGTCCGTGAGATCATCGGCGACCAGGGCGGCGCCAGCGCCTGGGGGGTGCAGGCATCTGGCAAGCTTCTTGCGAGGCTTTACGCCGGGGACGGCTACCAACTGCGCCAGCGGCTGGTTCCGCTCGTCGGATTGCTCAATGGAAGGGCGGGACTGCCCAAATTATGGTCACTGTGATTCTGGAAAACGCATGAACCTGACGCCGAGGGAAAAAGACAAGCTGCTGATCGCCATGGCGGCGATCGTGGCACGCAAGCGGCTGGAGCGCGGCGTCAAGCTGAACCATCCGGAAGCGATAGCGCTGATCACCGATTTCGTCGTCGAAGGCGCACGCGACGGCCGCCCGGTGGCCGAACTGATGGAGGCCGGCGCCCATGTCGTCACCCGCACGCAGGTGATGGAAGGGATCGCCGAGATGATCCATGACGTGCAGGTGGAAGCGACCTTCCCCGACGGCACCAAGCTGGTGACCGTGCACGAACCCATCAGGTGAGGAGACCGAGATGCTCGATTTGCGCCCAAACTGCGAGTGCTGCGACAAGGACCTGCCGCCGGAGGCGACGGATGCGCTGATTTGCACCTTCGAATGCACCTTCTGCGCCGATTGCGTGGAAAACGTGCTGGGCGGCGTCTGCCCCAATTGCGGCGGCAATTTTTCCGCCCGGCCGATCCGCCCGGCAGTGAAGCTGGAAAAATATCCTGCGTCGACCAAGCGCGTCCTCAAGGCCGAGGGCTGCGGCCCGCGCAAGGCAGCGTGACTGCTGAATCGCAAACGAAAGGCAAGTAGAATGATCCGTGCCAAACGCCTGTGCCTCGCGGCGATCCTGCTCATGGCCGCCGCCATGCCGGCCTATGCCCATGTCGGCATCGGCACCCCCTCCTCCTTCACGGCCGGCTTCATGCATCCCTTGTCCGGCCTCGATCATGTAACCGTGATGATCGCCGTCGGCCTGTGGGCGGCCATCAAGGGCGGCAGGGCCATCTGGGCGTGGCCGGCGGCCTTTGTCGGCGTGATGCTTGCCGGCGCGGCGCTCGGCATGGCGCATGTGCCGGTGCCGTTCGTCGAGCCGGGCATACTGGCCTCCGTCGTGGCGCTCGGCCTGCTGGTGGCGCTGGCGGTCGATCTGCCGGTCTCGGCCGGCGTCGCCATTATCGGCCTGTTCGCGCTGTTCCACGGCCACGCCCACGGCACCGAAGTCCCGGAAAATGCCGGCGGGCTCGAATATACGGCCGGCTTTGCCGTCGCCACGGTGCTGCTCCATGCCGTTGGCATCGCCGCCGGAATGAGCCTTGGCATGAGGTTCCGTGGTCTGGCTCGTGCCGCGGGAGCGGCTTGGGCTACGATCGGTCTTGGTCTTGCCTTCGGCCTCGTGTGACATCAGATGATCCCCGGCGAAATCATCCCCGTCCCAGGCGACATCGAGCTCAACAAGGGCCTGCCGACCGTCACCCTGAAAGTCGCCAACAGCGGCGACCGGCCGATCCAGGTCGGCAGCCACTACCATTTCTTCGAAACCAATGAGGGGCTGAAATTCGACCGTGAACGGGCGCGCGGCATGCGCCTCGACATCGCCGCCGGAACCGCCATGCGCTTCGAGCCGGGACAGGAACGCGACGTCACGCTGGTACCGCTCGGCGGCAAGCGCGAGGTCTTTGGATTCCAGCAGAAGGTGATGGGCAAGCTGTGAGTTCTGTGGCGTCTCGCGCTTGGCCTTCGAAGACCGCGAACGGCGTTTGGGCAAGCCTGAAAGCAAATCGTGCTTTCGGCTCAGTCCGACGGCTTGGCGGCCGCATAGATGACGATCTTTCCCGGATCGTCGAACGCGACGGCAAGAACGTCCTGCGCAGCCAAGCGCCGCGAATCGATTGCATTGAAGAGCAGGGCGTTCGCCTCGATCTCCTTGCGCAATTCGGCGACATCATCCTTGTGCTGCCGCACCTTGTTCTCGATGACCGGCGGCGGGCCGCCTTCGCTGCGCGCCGCGTCGGTCAGGAACACGATATCGACCTTGTCGAGCTTGGAGGTCTTGCGCACCGTGCCGATGTTTTCGCGCGTGCGGTCGATCGCCGAACTGACTTTTCCGATTTCTGCCGTTGTCTTGGCCTGTTCCTCGTTGACCTGCGAGCCGACGATCCGGTCGACGGTCTCCGGGCTTTCACGGCCCTGCGCATTCAGCGCGGCCTGGGGAAGGCTCGCTGCCAGAAACGCGGCCGCCGCAATGGCATGCGGCCATCGGGCATCGGGCGAGGTGGTGGAGGTCATCGTTCGCTTTCGCAATCTGTTTCAACAATCAGGAAGCGAAACGACTCCAGCCTTGCCATGGTTCCCCTCGCAATACGGCCGGCGGACCGGGTACCGGCCCGCCGCGCCGTGTCGTCAGCTGGCCTTCTTGGTGATCAGGGTCAGTGCGCCGTTTGGTTCCATGCTGGCAGCGACCACCTGCGCCGAGGTAATTCCCTTGGCCTGGAGGGCGGACTTCACCTTGGGGGTGGCGTCGATCGAGCTGCGCAATTTCTGCAGGCCGGCGTCACCGCGCTGGGCGATCACCTGATTGACCTGCGTCTGGGTGTCCTTCGGCAGCTCGGTGATGTCGACAATGTTGACGCTCTGGATCGCCGGCGCGGCCTGCTGACCGCCGGGGGCGGGAGTCGTCGCCTTGGGGGCAGGCGTGGCCGGAGCGGGCTGCTGCTGGGCACTGGCGGCACCGGCCAGCATCAGGCTGGCGGCGGCTGCAAGAATTATCGTTTTGCGCATGGATTTTCCTTCCATCGATTTGGCAAACGGTCGTTTTGGGGTGACCTGCCAACCTCAACCGCCAAATGGGATCAGAAGGTGTCACTCAGCGGGTCATTGCGTGACCATTGGATGGCGACAATGTGCAGCCCAGCCTCAACCACACCGCATTTCGGGAGCAATCGCTGATGGCCAGAATCTCGCGTGCCGCCTACGCCCAGATGTATGGGCCGACTGTCGGCGACAAGGTCAGGCTGGCCGACACCGAACTCTTCATCGAGGTCGAAAAGGACCTCACCATTCACGGTGAGGAAGTAAAATTCGGCGGCGGCAAGGTGATCCGCGACGGCATGGGGCAGAGCCAGGTATCCCGCGCCCAGGGCGCGGTCGACACCGTCATCACCAACGCCTTGGTGATCGACGCCAGCGCCGGCATCTTCAAGGCCGATATCGGCCTCAGGGACGGCCGCATTGCGGCGATCGGCAAGGCCGGCAATCCAGACACGCAAGACGGCGTCACCATCATCATCGGCCCCGGCACCGAAATCATCGCCGGCGAGGGCAAGATCCTGACCGCCGGCGGCTTCGACGCGCATATCCACTTCATCTGCCCGCAGCAGATCGAGGAAGCGCTGATGAGCGGCATCACCACAATGCTGGGCGGCGGCACCGGGCCGGCGCATGGCACGCTCGCCACCACCTGCACGCCGGGGCCATGGCACATGGCGCGCATGATCCAGTCCTTCGACGCCTTCCCGATGAATATCGGCCTGTCGGGCAAGGGCAACGCCTCGCTGCCGGCGGCGCTGGAGGAAATGGTGCTGGGCGGCGCCTGCTCGCTGAAGCTGCATGAGGACTGGGGCACGACGCCGGCAGCGATCGATTGCTGCCTGTCGGTGGCTGACGATTACGACGTGCAGGTGATGATCCACACCGACACGCTGAACGAATCCGGCTTCGTCGAAAACACGGTGGCGGCGATCAAGGGCCGCACCATCCACGCCTTCCACACCGAGGGCGCGGGCGGCGGCCATGCGCCCGACATCATCAAGGTCTGCGGCTTGCCCAATGTGATCCCGTCCTCGACCAATCCGACAAGGCCCTACACGGTCAACACGCTGGCCGAGCATCTCGACATGCTGATGGTCTGCCATCATCTGTCGCCGTCGATTCCCGAGGATATCGCCTTTGCCGAAAGCCGCATCCGCAAGGAGACGATCGCCGCCGAGGATATCCTGCACGACATTGGCGCCTTCTCGATCATCTCGTCGGACAGCCAGGCCATGGGCCGCGTCGGCGAGGTGGCGATCCGCACCTGGCAGACCGCCGACAAGATGAAGCGCCAGCGCGGCTCGCTGCCGCAGGAGACCGGCGACAACGACAATTTCCGCGTCCGCCGCTACATCGCCAAATACACCATCAATCCGGCCATCGCGCATGGGCTGTCGAAAGACATCGGCTCGATCGCCGTCGGCAAGCGTGCCGACCTGGTGCTGTGGAACCCGGCCTTCTTCGGTGTGAAGCCGGAGATGGTGCTGATCGGCGGCATGATCGCCGCCGCCCCGATGGGCGACCCCAACGCCTCGATCCCGACCCCGCAGCCGATGCACTACCGGCCGATGTTCGGCGCCTATGGCAAGGCCAGGACCAACTCGTCGGTGACCTTCGTTTCCAAGGCGGCACTCGAGTCGGGGCTGCATGGCCGGCTTGGCGTCGAAAAACAGTTCGTCGCCGTGGAAAACACCCGTGGCGGCATCGGCAAGCATTCCATGGTGCTCAACGACGCCACGCCGCATGTCGAAGTCGATCCGGAAACCTACGAAGTGCGCGCCGATGGCGAGTTGCTGACCTGCGAGCCGGCGACGGTGCTGCCGATGGCGCAGCGGTATTTTCTGTTCTGAGGTCGGCCGGCCAAATTCCGTTGCGGCTGGTAGGCATAGGCCGCAATATGCGGTCTAGCAGAAACCCATCGTGATCAGGCATGGCCACCGAAATCGCCTCTCCCCACGACATCTTCCCGCATATCCGCATCGTCATGGGCATGGTGATCGGGCTTGGTGTCGCCCGCCTGCTGTCGGGGGTGGCGCGCATCGTCCAGCATCCCGGCCAATACCGGCTCTATCCCGTGCATCTGGCCTGGGTCGCCTCGGTGCTTCTGATGCTGGTGCATTTCTGGTGGTGGGAGTTCGGGCTCTACGCCATCGAGACCTGGACCTTCGGCAAATACCTGTTCATCATCTTCTACGCGATCACGCTGTTCCTGCTGTGTGCGCTGCTGTTTCCCGATTCGATGCTGGACTACACCAGCTACGAGGATTTCTTCTATTCGCGCCGGGGCTGGTTCTTCGGCCTGCTGGCGGCGACCTATCTGCTCGATGTGGTCGATACGCTGCTGAAAGGGCCTGAGCATTTTGCCCGCTTCGGCAACGAATATCTGTTCCGCACGCCGGTCTTCGTGGCATTGTGCATCGCGGCGATCCTGGTGCGCGACCGCCGCTTCCACATCGCCTTCGTCGCGGCAGCGCTGATCTACCAGATATCGTTCATCCTGCGGCTCTTCGACACGATCGTATGACTGTAGCGGATGGTCTAGAGTCCAGGAAAAGACAGGATCCCAGCATGTACAAGGCCGTCGGATCACGCGGATCCCGGGTCAGCCGCGTTCTCTGGATGCTCGAGGAGCTCGGGCAGCCCTATGAATTCGTCGAAGTCAGACTGCGCTCGCCGGAAGCCTATGCGCTCAACCCGTCGGGCAAGGTGCCGGTCCTCATCGACGGCGAGCTGACGGTGACGGATTTGGCGGCGATCTGCGTCTATCTCGCCGACAAGCACGCTAACAAAGGCATGGGCGCCAGCCCCGGAGTCGCCGGCCGTGCCGAGATGGATTCCTGGATGCATTTTGCCCAGAGCGAGTTCGAGGCGCCGCTGTGGAACAAATTGCGCCACCGCTTCCTGCTGCCGAAGGAGGTACGCGTCGATGTCGGCCCGGCGGCGGCGTACGATTTCGCCTCGGAAGCCAAGGCACTGGACCGCCGGCTCGGCGACAAGCCGTTTGCGCTGGGCGACCGGTTTTCCGCGGTCGACGTGCTGCTCGGCGACATGGGCAACTGGGCGCGCGCCGGAAAATTCCCGATCGAGTCCGACCGCGTCAACGCCTATTTCGACCGGGTGCTTTCGCGCCCAGCCCGCGCACGGGCGCAGGCCAACGGAGGCTCCATGAAATGAAGCTCAACCTCAACACCGACTTCACCAAATTCCCGCGCGCCGTCTCGGTGCTGGCCGCGGGCGAGGCGGGCGCGGCGCCGGCGTTTGCCAAGGCTGTGCTTGCGCATGACGAGCGGCATCTGCGCCGCCGCGCCATCGAACTGTCCGACGGCAGCAAGGTGCTGGTCGACCTGCCCGAACCCGTCGCCCTGAACGATAGCGACCGGCTGGTGCTGGAGGATGGCCGCCATGTCGAGATCATCGCGGCGCCGGAAGAGGTCTACGATATCCGCGCCCGCGACGGCGTGCATCTGACCGAGCTGGCCTGGCATATCGGCAACCGTCACCTCGCGGCAGGCATCGAGGCGGATCGCATCGTCATCCTGCGCGACCATGTCATCAAGGCAATGCTGGAAGGGCTCGGCGCCACGGTGCGCGAGGTCTCCGAACCATTCAAGCCGGTGCGCGGCGCTTATTCCGGCGGGCATGATCACGGGCACGCGCATGCGCACAGCCATGCGGAGGCCCATTCGCACGCGCACAGCGAATCGCATTCGCACGCGCACAGCCATTCCCACGACGACCATCATCACCACGACCATGACTGACGGGCCTTCGAGCATCGCCCTGTTGCGGCTGATGGCGTGGCTGTCGCCGGCCTTTCCGGTTGGCGGCTTTGCCTACAGCCACGGTCTCGAACGGGCGGTGCACGACGGGCTGGTGATCGATGCCGGGAGCCTGGGCGACTGGCTGGAAACGCTGGTCGAGATGGGCTCGGGCTGGAACGATGCCGTGCTGTTTTCCGAGAGCTGGCGCCGCGCCCGCAACGCCGGCGATCTCGACGAAGTGGCCGCATTGGCCGAGGCGCTCGCCGGCTCGCGGGAACGCCATGCCGAGACCATGCTGCAAGGCGCGGCCTTCCTCAAAGCGGCCGTGGCCTGGCCCAATCCGGTGCTGGAGCGCATGCCCGCCGAATGCGCCTACTGCATCGCCGTCGGCGCCATTGCCGGCGGCAATGAAATTGCACTGCACGACGCGCTGTCCGCCTTCCTGCAGGCCTTCTTCTCCAATCTCGTCCAGGCGGCGATCAGGCTCGGTGTCATCGGCCAGAGCGAAGCCACCACGCTGCTGGCCGGCTTCGAGCCGTTGGCGCTCTCGACCGCCGACCGCGCGTCCGGTTCGACATTGGACGATCTCGGCGGCTGCGCCTTCGTCTCCGACATCATGGCGATGCGGCACGAAACCCAGTATTCGCGGCTGTTCCGTTCATGATCGTCCTCGCCTTCGCGCTTTCATTCGTCCTGCTGCTGATCACGGCACTGCACGTCTATTGGGGCATTGGCGGCATCTGGCCGGGCAGGGATGCGGCCTCCTGCGCCCGCGCGGTCGTCGGCTTTCGCGGCGTCGAGGACATGCCGACGCCGTTTGCCAGTTTCGCCGTTGCCGCCTGTCTCGGCCTGGCGACGCTCTGGCCGCTGGCGCTCATCGGCTTCTTTGCCTCGCCTTTCCCGAGGGAGGGCCTTGCCACCACCTCGCTGCTCATCGGGCTGGTGTTCCTGGGACGCGGCATTGCCGGCTTCACGCCGTGGTGGCGGCGCCTGGCGCCCGAACAGCCTTTCGCGCGGCTCGATGTGCGTTACTATTCGCCGCTGTGCCTGTTGATCGGGCTCGGCTTCGCAATCCTTGCCATCATGGAGTTCCCGACATGACCCAAGCCAACGGTCCCCTTCGCATCGGTATTGGCGGCCCTGTCGGCTCCGGCAAGACGACGCTCACCGAAAAACTCTGCAAGGCGCTGCGCGACGAGTTCTCCATCGCCGTCGTCACCAACGACATCTACACCAGGGAAGACGCCATGATGCTGGCCCGGCTGCAGGCGCTGCCGGAAGACCGCATCGTCGGCGTCGAGACCGGCGGCTGCCCGCACACCGCCATTCGCGAGGACGCGTCGATCAATCTGCAGGCGATCGCCGAGCTCAACCGGAAATTCCCCGATCTCGACATCATCTTCATCGAATCCGGCGGCGACAATCTTGCCGCCACCTTCTCGCCGGATCTCGCGGATCTGACGCTCTATGTCATCTCGGTCTGCCAGGGCGAGGAAATCCCAAGGAAAGGCGGACCGGCGATCACCCGTTCCGATTTCCTGATCATCAACAAGAGCGATCTGGCGCCCTATGTGAACGTCAACCTCGACGTGATGGAGAGCGACGCCGCCCGCATGCGCGGCAAGCGGCCGTTCGGCTTTACCGATCTGTCGCGCGGCAAAGGCTTGCGGGAGGTCATCGATTTCATCGTCGAGCATGGCGGGCTGAGGGTTGGCACCGCCACCAGCACGGCGGCCTGACAGGCATCAGCTCCCCTGCACCAACCGAAACCCGTTGCGGGCAGCAGTCGGTCGCGGCATTCTCGCCAAAACCGGAGGATTTCGATGAGCATCGCCCGCCTGCAGAAGGAAACGCTGACCAACCTGCCCTTCTACGAAGAGCGCGTCGATCTCGCCTGTGCCTTTCGCTGGACGGCGCGGCTCAACATGCACGAGGCGGTGGCCAACCATTTCTCGCTGGCGGTCAATGAAAACGGCACGCAGTTCCTGATGAATCCCAACCAGGTGCATTTCTCGCGCATCAAGGCGAGCGACATGTTGATTATCGACGCCAACGATCCGAACACGCTGTCGGGCCCCAACGCGCCCGACCCGACGGCCTGGGGCCTGCACGGCGCCATTCACCGCAACGTGCCGCACGCGCGCTGCGTCATGCATGTGCATTCGATCCATGCCACCGTGCTGGCCTCGCTGGCCGATTCGACATTGCCGCCGATCGACCAGAATTCGGCGATGTTCTTCAACCGCCATGTCGTCGACGCGCATTATGGCGGGCTGGCTTTCGAAGAAGAGGGCGAGAGGTGCTCGCAGCTTCTCACCGACCCCAAGGTCAAGGTCATGGTGATGGGCAATCACGGCGTGCTGGTGATCGGCGACACCGTCGCCGATGCCTTCAACCGCATGTTCTATTTCGAGCGCGCTGCCGAGACCTATATCAAGGCGCTGTGGACCGGCCGGCCGCTGCGCACGCTGTCCGACGCCATTGCCGAGAAGACGGCGAGCGAAATGGATGATTATCCGGGCCAGGCCGAGCGCCATCTCGCCGAGTTGAAGGCCATCCTCGACGAGGAAGAGCCGGTCTACCGGAACTAGAGCCCGAGCTGAGCCCGCAATTCCTCGGCGCTGTTGATGACGATGGCGCCGGGCGGTCCTCCCATCGGCTTTTCCGGCCAGAAGATCGTCTTCATGCCCGCCGCCAGTCCCGCCATGGCGCCGGGCCAGCTGTCGTCGACCGCCACGGCGTGCGCGGGATCGACATCGGCCAGGTACGCGGCGCGCAGGAACGGTTCGGCGTGCGGCTTGCCATCACGCACATCGTTGCGGCTGATCGTTTTCATGCCTGGATAGAAGAGGCCGACCATGCGCAGATTGGCGTCGACGATCATCCGGTCCGAATTCGAGACCACCGCTTGCTGCACGCCAAGCGCGCGCAATTCATTGAAGACTTCTATGGCGCCAGGTCGCGGTTTCAGCCCCTCCACCAGCGGCAGATAGTGCTCGTATTTGTGCATGATCCAGTCGTCGAAGGGAAGATCGAGGCCGAACTCGTCGCGCATCATTTCGTAGACCGGCCAGGCGGCAACGCCGAGCACCCGCTCATGAAGGTCGGCGGGCGGCTTGAGGCCAGCATTGCGCATTGCCGCCACAAGGGCTGCCTCGTGCAGCGGCTCGCTGTCGACCAGCGTGCCGTCCATGTCCCAGAAAACCGCCTTCGGTGTCATGCAGCGCTCCTTTTGCGATCCCCTTAAAGGGTTTGCGCCGGGAGATAAACCGTCGCGATCACAGAAGGCGACTGCCGCCGGAAGCGAAGCCACCCTGCTTTGCGCGTCGCGATGGCGTAAGCGAGAAAATCCCGGCCGTGCGCGCCAAACAATTGCCCTTCAGATTGACAATTGCGCAAGAAGCCGTTCCCTGCGAAACTGGGAGCGGACCGCTCCTGTGAGCAGCGGTTTGCGGAGGCAGGACGTGAATACCCGGCAGGATGGCGGCAGCAACAGGCTGGACGACGCGGCGCGCGCCGGCTGGCTTTACTATGTCGCCGGCAACACACAGGACCAGATCGCCGCCACGCTCGGCATCTCGCGGCAGACGGCGCAGCGGCTGGTGTCGCTCGCGGTGTCGGAAGGCCTGATCAAGGTCCGCGTCGATCATCCGATCGCCAACTGCCTGGACCTTGCCGCCCGGCTCAAATCGCGCTTCGCGCTCGACCTGGTCGAAGTGGTGCCGAGTGATCCCAATTCATCCTCCACCACCATCGGCATCGCCGAGGCGGCGGCGGCCGAGATCGAGCGGCGGCTGCGCTCTCCGACGCCGATCGTCATGGGCATCGGCACAGGGCGCACGCTGAAGGCGGCGATCGAGCAATTGCCGCCGATGGAATGCCCGCAGCACAAGGTGGTGTCCTTGACCGGCAACATTTCGCCTGACGGTTCGGCCGCCTTCTACAACGTCATCTTCACCATGGCCGACCGGGTCAAGGCGCGTTCGTTCCCGATGCCGCTGCCGGTCATCGCCTCGTCGCCGCAGGAGCGCGAGATGCTGCTCAACCAGCCGATGATCCAGCCGACGCTGGCGCTTGCGGCGGAAGCCGATGTCACCTTCATCGGCATCGGCGACCTCGGGCCGAAGGCGCCTCTCTACGAGGACGGCTTCATTTCCGAAAGCGAGTTGAAGGCCTTGCAGAAGGCTGGCGGCATCGCCGAGATCGTCGGCTGGGTGTTCGACAGGGAAGGCCGCATGATCGAAGGCATCACCAACGACCGGGTGTCGTCGGCGTCGCTGCCGTCGCGCGAGAAATCGCTGGTCATCGCGCTGGCCATGGGCGAGCGCAAGCTGCCGGGCATCCTGGCGGCCGTGAATCGCCGGCTGGTCAACGGACTCATCACCGACGAACGGACGGCGACGGCTTTGCTGGCCAGCATCTGACCGGGAAGCGCTGCCGCCTCCCGGATGCGGCCGCGGACCCTCTGGCGATAAAGCCAGTAAGTCTATCTGTGCCGGCCGAAAGGGTCGTTGCCATCGAGGAAACCTAGGTCGCGCTGCAGATGCGGCGACAGGTCCCTGATATCGAGATGCGCCTTTTTTCTGATCGCGAACCAGCCGAATCCGTCCGCAAGCCACGAAATCCAGCGGTGATCGGGAGCGGGAGTGCATTTTTGCTGCGCCATGGTCATGATCGTCAACCTTCGCTATCCTGGACCCGAATGACGGGTTGACAGTAAATGTCGGTCTTGCGAGCCGGCTTTGCCAATCGAACGTCGATAAGGACCCATAAGGAGCCTTTATGCCGGATCTGAGCTCACCGCAGGTTTCGCAACTGCCGCCGCTTCAGGCGATCCGGGTGTTCGAAGCGGTGGCGCGGCAGCTTTCCTTCACCAAGGCCGCCGTGGAACTCGCCATGACACAGGCCGCCGTCAGCTATCAGATCAAGGTGCTGGAAGAGCGCGTCGGGGCGCCGCTGTTCCTGCGCCGTCCGCGGCAGATCGAGCTGACCGAAGCCGGCCAAAGGCTGGCGCCGGCGGTCAGTGAGGCCTTTGCCATTCTCAGCCAGGCCTATGCCGCCGCGCGCGGCGGCGCGGACGGGCTGCTGTGTGTCACCACCGTGCTGACCTTTGCCTCGAACTGGCTGGCGCATCATCTGGGCTCGTTCCAGATGGCTCATCCAGCACTTGCCGTGCGGCTCGAAACATCGAGCCGGCTGACGGATTTCGCCCGCGAGGATGTCGATCTCGCCATCCGCTCGGGCAGCGGCAAATGGCCGGGGCTAGAAGCCCACAAGCTGCTCGACGCCGATTTCACGCCGATGCTGAGCCCGAAGCTCGCGGCGAGCATCGGCGGCGTCAAGGAGCCGGCCGACCTGTTGCGGCTGCCGATCCTCGATCCGGGCGATGTCTGGTGGACGCAATGGTTCGAGACGGCCGGCGTGCATGCGCATGATCTTGCCAAGCGACCCGGCAGCAGCATGGGCGCGCAGGCCTATGAGGCCAATGCGGCCATCGCGGGCCATGGCGTGGCGATCCTGACCCGGGCGCTGTTCAAGGCGGAACTTGCCGACGGCCGCCTGATCCAGCCCTTCGACCTGGTTGGCGATGACGGCCACGCCTACTGGCTGGTCTATCCCGAAGCACGCCGCAACGTGCCGAAGATCCGCGCCTTCCGCGACTGGCTGCTGGCCGAGATCGCCTGCTGAGAGGCGCTTTTCTCCCGATCCAATCCTCCAGGCCTCCCTGTCCCGCCGCCTGATGTCGGGCGCGGGTGCGGCGCCCGTCGTCCGTCCATCGGCAGGTCCGGTGCTGCGCTGCAGCATCGAATCCGGCTTGACATAATTCACGGCAAGTGAGTAATTGCTCACAGCCAAGGCAAATGCTCATCTTGGTTCATGGGAGGAATTTGATGAAACTGCGCACGCTCACCCTGGGCTTGTTGTCGGCCAGCGCTCTCGCTTTTGCCGCACATGCCGAATCCATCACCATCGCCACGGTCAACAATGGCGATATGGTCCGCATGCAGAAGCTGACCGACGACTTCACCAAGGCCAACCCCGACATCCAGCTCAACTGGGTCACTCTCGAAGAGAACGTGCTGCGCGAGCGCGTCACCACCGACATCGCCACCAAGGGCGGCCAGTATGACGTGATGACCATCGGCACCTACGAGGTTCCGATCTGGGCCAAGCAGAGCTGGCTGCTGCCGCTCGACAAGCTCGGCGACGACTATGATGTCAAGGACATCATCCCGGCCATCGCCGGCGGTCTTTCGGTCGATGGCAAGCTCTACGCCGCGCCCTTCTACGGCGAAAGCTCCTTCGTCATGTACCGCAAGGACCTGATGGAGAAAGCCGGACTGAAGATGCCCGACGCGCCGACCTGGGACTTCATCAAGCAGGCCGCCGACAAGATGACCGACCGCGCCAATGGCGTGAACGGCGTGTGCCTGCGCGGCAAGGCCGGCTGGGGCGAGAACATGGCCTTCCTGACCGCCATGTCGAACTCCTTCGGCGCCCGCTGGTTCGACGAGAACTGGAAGCCGCAATTCGACCAGCCCGAGTGGAAGAAGACCTTGCAGTTCTATGTCGACCTGATGAAGGCCGACGGTCCCGAGGGCGCGTCCTCCAACGGCTTCAACGAAAACCTGGCACTGTTCCAGCAGGGCAAGTGCGGCATGTGGATCGACGCCACCGTCGCGGCCTCCTTCGTATCCGATCCCAAGGCATCCCAGGTCGCGGACAAGGTCGGCTATGCCCTGGCGCCCGACAATGGCCTCGGCAAGCGCGGCAACTGGCTGTGGGCATGGTCGCTCGCCATTCCGGCCGGCACCAAGAAGGCTGACGCCGCCGAGAAGTTCGTGTCGTGGGCGACCAGCAAGCACTATGCCGAGCTCGTCGCTTCGAAGGAAGGCTGGGCCAACGTTCCTCCGGGCACGCGCTCCTCGCTCTATGCCAATGCCGAGTACCAGAAGGCGGCTCCGTTCGCCAAGATGACGCTGGACTCCATCAACGCCGCCGACCCGACGCATCCGACCGTCAAGCCGGTGCCCTATGTCGGCGTCCAGTTCGTCGCCATCCCTGAATTCCAGGGCCTTGGCACCACGGTCGGCCAGCTCTTCTCGGCGGCGCTTGCCGGCCAGTCGAGCGTCGACGATGCGCTGAAGCAGGCCCAGGACGCGGCAACCGCGGCGATGACCGAAGGCGGGTATATCAAGTAAGGCTCCTCCCGGTGCCGAATGCCGGTTGCCTCCTCGACCGGCAACGGCCGCCCGAGTTCCCAGCTCGGGCGGCCGCCTTCAACGCCTCTGAAAATTCCAGTCTGACCATTGAAGGGTGACCGTCATGGCTACTCAGCAGACCCGTTCGCTTGCCCGTTTCATGATGGCACCATCCGTCGTGCTGCTGTTCGTCTGGATGATCGTGCCGCTGGTCATCACCATCTGGTTCTCCTTCCAGCAGTACAATCCGCTCAACCCGATCCGCGACGGGTTCGTCGGCTTCTCCAATTACGCGCTGTTTTATTCCAACCCGGCCTTCCTGCAGTCGATCCTCAACACCTTGATCCTGGTGATCAGCGTGCTGCTGATCACGGTGATCGGCGGCATCCTCTTGGCGCTGTTGATCGACCAGCCTATGTGGGGACAGGGCATCGTGCGCATCCTCGTCATCTCGCCGTTCTTCGTCATGCCGCCGGTGGCCGCGCTGGTCTGGAAGAACATGATCATGCACCCGCAATATGGGGTGTTCGCCGACATAGCGCGCTTCTTCGGGGCGCAACCGATCGACTGGTTCGGGCAGCATCCCATGACGGCGATCATCATCATCGTCGCCTGGCAGTGGCTGCCTTTCGCGACGCTGATCCTGTTGACCGCGCTGCAGTCGCTCGACGGCGAACAGAAGGAAGCCGCCGAAATGGACGGCGCCGGCTTCATCAGCCGCTTCATCTATCTGACGCTGCCGCACATGTCGCGCGCCATCACCGTCGTCATCCTGATCCAGACGATCTTCCTGCTCTCGGTCTATGCCGAGATCCTCGTCACCACCAATGGCGGCCCCGGCTACGCCTCCACCAACCTGCCCTTCCTCGTCTACCAGAAGGCGCTGCTGGAGTTCAAAATCGGCCAGGCATCCGCAGGCGGTGTGATCGCCGTCATTCTCGCCAACATCGTCGCCTTCTTCGCCATGCGCGCGGTCGGCAAGAACCTCGACAAGTAAGGGAGGACAAGATGGCCCGTGCAGTCACCACCCAGCACAAGACGATCGCGACGGTAGCCGCCTGGATCGTCGCCCTGCTGATCTTCTTCCCGATCCTCTACACGATCATCACCTCGTTCAAGTCGGAACAGGAGGCGATCCAGGGCTTCGCGCTGATCCCGTCGGGAACTTTCGAGAGCTATACCGAGGTTCAGGCGCAGAGCGGCTATTTCAAGTTCTTCTTCAATTCGGTGCTGCTCTCGGTTGGATCGACCGTCCTGGCCCTGCTGGTCGCCATTCCGGCGGCATGGTCGATGGCGTTCTCGCCGACCAAGCGGACCAAGGACATTTTGATGTGGATGCTGTCCACCAAGATGATGCCGGCGGTCGCGGTGCTGTTCCCGATCTACCTGATCTTCCGCGACACCGGCCTGCTCGACAGCCGCATCGGCCTGATGGTCATGCTGATGCTGATCAACCTGCCGATCGTGGTGTGGATGCTCTACACCTATTTCCGCGAAATCCCCGGCGAGATCCTGGAAGCGGCGCGCATGGACGGCGCCTCGCTGTGGAACGAGATCATCTATGTGCTGACCCCGATGGCGGTGCCCGGCATTGCCTCGACCATGCTCTTGAACATCATCCTGGCCTGGAACGAGGCGTTCTGGACGATCCGCCTGACCACCACGGAGGCAGCGCCGCTGACTGCCTTCATCAGTTCGTTCTCCAGCCCGCAAGGCCTGTTCTGGGCCAAGCTTTCGGCGGCCTCGACGCTGGCGATCGCGCCGATCCTGATCATGGGCTGGTTCAGCCAGAAGCAGTTGGTGCGCGGCCTGACCTTTGGCGCCGTGAAGTAAGCCGTGGCGTAACGTGACGCTCAAGAACGTCGGACAATAACCCCTCGGGGAGGAAACCATGGGAAACATCACGCTCAAGAACGTCTCCAAATCGTTCGGGTCGACGGTCATCATTCCGGGCATTGACCTGGTGATCGAGAATGGCGAGTTCGTCGTCTTCGTCGGCCCGTCCGGTTGCGGCAAGTCCACGCTGCTGCGGCTGATCGCCGGGCTGGAGGACACCAGCGGCGGCACCATCAACATCGACGGCCGCGACGTCACCGGCGAGGCGCCGGCCAAGCGCAAGCTCGCCATGGTGTTCCAGTCCTACGCGCTCTACCCGCATATGACGGTGGCCAAGAACATCGCCTTCCCGCTGAAGATGGCGGGCGAGGACCAGGCTACCATCGACCGGAAGGTGAAGGACGCGGCGCGCGTCCTGAACCTCACCAACTATCTCGAACGCCGGCCCGGCCAGCTCTCCGGCGGCCAGCGCCAGCGCGTCGCCATCGGCCGCGCCATCGTGCGCCAACCCTCGGCCTTCCTGTTCGACGAGCCGCTGTCCAACCTCGATGCCGCCCTGCGCGGCACGATGCGGCTGGAGATCAGCGAACTGCACCATCAGCTCAAGACGACCATGATCTACGTCACCCACGACCAGGTCGAGGCGATGACCATGGCCGACAAGATCGTCGTGCTGAATGCCGGCAATATCGAGCAGGTCGGCTCGCCGATGGAGCTCTACAAGACGCCGCGCAATTTGTTCGTCGCCGGCTTCATCGGCTCGCCGAAGATGAACCTGGTCGAGGGCGCTCCGGCCGCCAAATATAGCGCCAAGACCATCGGCATCCGCCCCGAGCACATGCAGATTTCGACCACGGCGGGCGAATGGAAGGCCACCGTCGGCGTTGCCGAGCATCTGGGCTCCGACACGTTCCTGCATGTCCAGACCGACGGCGTCGGTCCGCTGACGGTGCGCGCCGACGGCGAGCTGGCCGTGCATCATGGCGACACCATCTACCTCACGCCCGACAAGGCCAAGCTGCATCGCTTCGGCCCCGACGGCAAGGCGATGGCGACGTGAGGCTGAAAGGCAAATCGGCGCTGATCACGGGATCGGCGCGTGGTATCGGCAAGGCCTTCGCCGAAGCCTATGCACGCGAAGGCGCTGTCGTTGCCATTGCCGATATCGATCTCGAGGCTGCGCAAAAGACGGCGGCAGAGATCGGCGACAAGGCCTATGCGGTCAAACTCGATGTCACGGACCAGGCCTCCATCGACGCCGCCGTGAAGGCGGTCGAGACGAGGACCGGCGGCCTCGACATACTGATCAACAACGCCGCTTTGTTCGACCTGGCGCCGATCGTCGAGATTTCGCGGGCGAGCTATGAAAAACTGTTCTCCGTCAATGTGGCAGGCACGCTGTTCATGCTGCAGGCGGCCGCCCGCTCGATGATCGCGCGGGGCAAGGGCGGCAGGATCATCAACATGGCGAGCCAGGCCGGACGGCGCGGCGAGCCGCTGGTCGGCGTCTACTGCGCCACCAAGGCCGCCGTCATTTCGCTGACCCAGTCGGCCGGGCTCGACCTGATCAGGCACCGCATCAACGTCAATGGCATCGCGCCCGGGGTCGTGGACAGCGACATGTGGGATCAGGTCGATGCCCTGTTTGCCAAATACGAGAACCGGCCGAAGGGCGAGAAGAAGCGGCTTGTTGGCGAAGGGGTGCCTTACGGCCGGATGGGCAGGCCGGAGGACCTCGCCGGCATGGCCGTCTTCCTGGCCAGCGACGAGGCCGAATACATCGTCGCCCAGACCTACAATGTCGATGGCGGCCAGTGGATGAGTTGAGAGGGGCGGCCTCTGCTTCTCGTCCCGCCGCGAGGAGCAGAGGCCGATATCCGAGGCCCCCATCGGCCTCATAAGGCATTTGCCGTCCCTTACCCTCTCCAGAGAGGACGGGAGGGGCGGAGTAACGAGGCCGAAGCCGGCCAAAGGGTAAAACAGATGACCGTGAAACTCTCGTCTTCAAACCTCGCCAGCCTGCCCGGCAATGTTGCCGTTCCGAAATACGACCGCTCGAAGCTCAAGGCTGGCATCGTGCATTTCGGCGTCGGCAATTTCCATCGCTCGCACCAGGCGGTCTATCTCGACGATCTGTTCAATTCAGGTGTCGGCCATGACTGGGCGCTGGTCGGCGCCGGCGTGTTCGAGGGCGAGAAGATCGGGCGCGGCAAGCTCGAAGAGCAGGACTGGCTGACCACGGTGGTCGAGCAGGATGAAGGCCATATGAGCGCCCGCGTTACCGGCGCCATGATCGACTTCCTGATGCCCGGCGATGCGGCCGGCATCATCGAACGGCTGGCCGACCCGGCGATCAAGATCGTTTCGCTGACCATCACCGAAGGCGGCTATTTCATCGACCCGGCGTCGGGCGTCTTCAACCCGGCCCATCCGGATATCGTCGCCGACGCGCAGCCGGGCGCGACGCCGAAAACCGTGTTCGGCATCATCCTGGCCGGACTGCTGCGCCGGCGCGACAAGGGCACCGTGCCGTTTACCGTGATGTCCTGCGACAACATCCCCCATAATGGCCATGTCACCTCTGACGGCGTCATCGGCCTGGCGCGGCTGATCGACGAGGATCTGGCCAGTTGGGTGAGCAGCAACGTCGCCTTTCCAAACGGCATGGTGGACCGCATCACGCCGGCCACCACCGACCGGGAGCGCGGCATACTGGCCGAGGATTTCGGCGTCGAGGACGCCTGGCCGGTGTTCTGCGAACCGTTCCGGCAATGGGTGCTGGAAGACCGCTTCACCGATGGCCGGCCGCCGCTGGAAAAGGTCGACGTACAGTTCGTCAGGGATGTCGCCCCCTACGAATTGATGAAGATCCGCATCCTCAATGGCGGCCACGCCACGATCGCCTATCCGGCCGGGTTGATGGATATCCATTTCGTCCATGAGGCGATGCAGGAGCCGCTGGTGCGCGGCTTTCTCGACAAGCTCGAGCATGACGAGATCATCCCGACCGTGCCGCCGGTGCCGGACACAGTGCTGGAGGACTATTACCAGCTCATCGAGAAACGCTTCTCCAACCCCAAGATCGGCGACACCATCCGCCGGCTCTGCCTCGACGGCTCCAACCGTCAGCCGAAATTCATCATCCCGACCATCGCCGACCGCTTGAAGGCCGGAAAAGGCGTCGCCGGCCTGGCGCTGGAATCGGCGCTGTGGTGCCGCTACTGCTTCGGCACGTCAGACAGCGGCGCCGTCATCGAACCCAACGACCCGAGCTGGGACCGGCTGCAGGCGACGGCAAAGGCGGCAAAGGAGGCGCCCGCCGCCTGGCTCGCCATGGAGGACATCTATGGCGATGTCGGCCGCGCCAAGGCATTCGTCGAGGCCTTCGGCCATGCGCTCAACGTGCTGTGGGCGAATGGCGCGCGCGCCACACTGACCCGCTACATCGCCGGCGAGCTCTGAGAGCCATCAGCCATCATGACGCCTGAACTGGTCATCTTCGACTGCGATGGCGTTCTGGTCGACAGCGAGGCGCTCTCCGTCTCGGCGCTGCTCGGCATGATCGAACGTGCCGGCGGCACTGTCAGCGAGGACGCTGCCTACGAGCATTTCCTCGGCAAGAGCGTGAAAAGCGTGCGCGAGATCCTTGCCAGCGACTTCGGCCTGGAGATCAGCGATCAGCATCTGACCGCCATGCGTGTCGACCTGATGCGAAAGTTCCGCGAGGAGCTCAAGCCGATCCCCGGCGTCAGGGAGATGTTGCCGAAGCTCGGCCTGCCGTTCTGCGTCGCCTCTTCAGGCACGCTGGAGCGCGTCCGCTATGCGCTCGACGTTACCGGTCTGCTCGGGTTGATGGAGCCGCATCTGTTCAGCGCCGCCATGGTCGCCAAAGGAAAGCCGGCGCCCGACCTTTTCCTGCACGCCGCCGCCAGCATGCAGGCACATCCGCGCAAATGCCTCGTCATCGAGGACAGTCCGGCCGGCGTCGCGGCGGCGCGCGCGGCCGGCATGCGCGTCCTTGCCTTCACCGGCGGTGCGCATGCCGGCAACCCCGCTTTGAAAGCGCGGCTTGCGTCGAGTGAACCGGACTTTATATTCGCTGACATGCTGCAATTGCCCGATCTGATTGCAGGCCTGGGAGCGAGAGTTAGAGCATCTTGACGAAACAGTTTGTTTGCGCGGTCGATGTCGGCACCGGGAGCGCTCGCGCGGGCATTCTCGATGCCAGTGGTACCTTGCTTGGCCGCGCCGATCGGCCAATCGCCATGAACCAGCCGAAGCCCGATCATGCCGAGCATGATTCGCGCGATATCTGGTCGGCGGTCTGCGCCGCCGTGCGTGCCGCCCGCGAAAAAGCCGGCGTCGCCGCGCAAGATATCGTCGGCATCTCCTTTGACGCCACCTGCTCGCTGGTCGTGCGCGACCGGCAAGGCAATCAGCTCAGCGTTTCGACCACCGGCGAGAAGCGCTGGGACACCATCGTCTGGCTCGACCACCGCGCCATCGCCGAAGCCGATGAATGCACGGCGAGCAGCCACGAGGTGCTCAACTATATTGGCGGCGTCATGTCGCCGGAGATGGCGACGCCAAAGCTGATGTGGCTGAAGCGCAATCTGCCAGATACGTGGAATGAAGCCGGCTATCTATTCGACCTGGCCGATTTCCTGACCTGGCAGGCGACCGGCTCGCTCGCTCGTTCGCAATGCACGCTGACGGCGAAGTGGACCTATCTGGCGCATGAAGGCACCGCGTGGCAGCGCGATTTCTTCGAGATCGTCGGCCTCGACGACCTTTTTGAGCACGGCAATCTGCCGGAGCGGGCCAGTCCAGTCGGCGCCGACATTGGTCCGCTGACGGCGCAAGCGGCGGCGGAGCTCGGCCTGACGCAAAGCTGCCGGGTCGGCGCCGGAGTCATCGACGCCTATGCCGGCGCGCTTGGCGTGCTCGGCGGCTTTGCCGGCGACGAGCAGGATATCAGCCGGCATCTGGCACTGATCGCCGGCACGTCGAGCTGCGTCATGGCGATGTCGCCCGACCCGCAACCTTTCGCCGGCGTCTGGGGGCCCTATTACGGCGCGGCGCTGCCGAAGCTGTGGCTGTCGGAAGGCGGCCAGTCGGCCACGGGCGCGCTGCTCGACCACATCATCCGCTGGCACGGCGCCGGCGGCGAGCCGGACGCCGCCATGCATGCCAAGATCGCCAAACGGGTCGCCGAACTGCGCGCCGCCGAGGGCGAGAACCTCGCCGCACGCCTGCATGTGCTGCCGGATTTTCACGGCAACCGCTCGCCGCTCGCCGACCCGCATGCCGTTGGCGTCGTCAGCGGGCTGACGCTGGATTCGTCCTTCGACAGCCTGTGCAAGCTCTACTGGCGCACCGCCGTCGGCATCGCGCTCGGCGTGCGCCATGTGCTGGAGGCGCTGAACGAGAACGGCTATCTGATCGACACGCTGCATGTCACCGGCGGCCACACCAAGAACCCGCTGCTGATGGAGCTCTACGCCGACGCCACCGGCTGCACGGTGGTCGAGCCGCTGGCCGACGAGGCGGTGCTGCTCGGCACCGGCATGGTCGCCGCCACCGCCGCCGGGCTCTTCCCCGACCTCAACGCCGCCTGCCTTGCCATGCAGCAAGGCGGCAAGAGGCGTGCCGCCAACCCGGCCGCCGGCGCCCGCTTCGATCGCGACTACCGTATCTTCCTGGAGATGCACCGCCAGCGCCAGGCGCTCGACGCCATCCGGTAGCCTTTGCCTACTGCTTGCGCAGCGACGCGCCTGACGTCGCGTCGAACAAATGGATGGCCTCTTCCTCGAATGTGTAGCGAACAGGGGCATTCAGTGCCGGGCATTCACGCGCCGGGACCAGCGCGCTGATCTCCTTGCCGCCGGAGCCGAATGTCACCAGCGCATCATTGCCGTGGAATTCGATGAGATCGGCCGTGCCTTGCAATATGCCGGCGGCGCCGGCCGTCTTCAGGTCCGGCGGCCGGATGCCCAGCACGGCGCGGTCGCCATGCCGCAGATGGAAACCCCGGCCCTCGATCGAAATTACCGTTCCGGCGCCGGTCAACGTCCAGCCATTGCCTGTGCGGCCGACCGTCACCTCGACGAAATTCATGTTCGGCGTACCGATGAAGCCGGCCACGAACATGTTGGCGGGGCGCAGATAGATTTCCGCCGGCGGGCCGATCTGCTCGATGACACCCTCTTTCAGCAGCACGATGCGGTCGGCGAGCGTCATCGCCTCCAGCTGGTCGTGGGTGACGTAGACGGTGGTGGTCTTCAGCGACTGGTGCAGGCGCGCGATCTCGACGCGCATGTGGTTGCGCAATTTGGCGTCGAGATTGGAAAGCGGCTCGTCGAACAGGAACACCTTTGGCGTCTTGATCATCGCACGGGCAATGGCGACGCGCTGCTGCTGGCCGCCGGAAAGCTCGGCCGGCTTGCGGCCGAGGTAAGGGTCAAGCCCGAGCGTCCTCGACACCGCGTCAACCCGCTTGCGGATCTCGGCCGCCGGCACCTTCTGGCGCCGCAGCCCGAAGGCGATGTTGTCGAAGATCGTCATGTGCGGATAGAGCGCGTAGTTCTGGAACACCATGGCGATGCCGCGGTCGCCTGGATCGAGATCGTTGACCACCTTGCCACCGATCGAGACCTCGCCGCCGCTGATGTCCTCCAGCCCCGCCAGCATGCGCAGCAAGGTCGACTTGCCGCAGCCGGACGGGCCGAGGAACACGACGAATTCGTGCTCTTCAATGCTGAGGTTGAGATCGCGGATGACCGTGGTGGCGCCATAGGCCTTGTCGACATGGGAGCAAACGATCGCGGACATGATCATCCCTTCTCGCCGGTGAGCAGGATCTGCAGCTTGACGTCGTCCGGATTGCCCTGGGCAGCGCGCTCGAATGCCTCGATGCTGTCGGCGAAATCATAGGTGCCGGTGATCAGCGGCTTGAGGTCGACCTTGCCGGAGGCGATCAGCTGCAAGGCGCGGTCGAAGATGTTGGCGTAGCGGAACACCGTCTCGATGCGCACCTCCTTCGAGATCGCCGCCGGCACGTTGAGGGCCACCGGTTCCACCGGCAGGCCGACCAGCACCACCGCGCCGCCCGGCCGCACGACATCGAACAGATCGGCGAAGGCCTTCGGGCTGCCGCTGGCCTCGAAAACGATATCGGCACCCCACTTGTCGGTCGCCGCCGCGACCGCCTCGGCCAGCGACTGCTCGCCGATATTGACCGGCACGATGCCGGCGTACTGCGCGGCGATCTTCAGCTTGGGCGCGGAGAAGTCGGAAATCAGTACCTTCGAACACCCGCCAGCCAGGGCGGCAAGCGCGATCATGATGCCGATCGGGCCGCAGCCGACGACGACGGCGACATCGCCGGGGACGATGCGGGCTCGGCTTGCCGCCTGCATGCCGATGGCGAAGGGCTCGACCATGGCGCCCTCGGCGAAGGAGACATTGTCCGGCAGTTTGTAGGTGAAGGCGGCGGGGTGCACCGCATAGGGCGCCAGCACGCCATGCACCGGCGGCGTCGCCCAGAAACTGACGTCGGGGTCGACATTGTAGATGCCGAGCTTCATCGCGCGCGACGACAGGTTCGGCACGCCCGGCTCCATGCAGACGCGGTCGCCGACCTTGAACGTCTCGACATTGGCGCCGGTCTCGACGACCGTCCCCGCGGCTTCGTGACCGAGCACCATCGGCGCGCGCACGACATAGCTGCCGATGGCGCCATGCGTGTAATAATGCACGTCGCTGCCGCAGACGCCGACCGTGTGGATGGCTATCTTGACGTCGTCCGGTCCGACATCGAGCGGCAGCGCGATCTCGCGCAGCGACAGTTCGCCTTTTTTCTCAAGCACCAGTGCCCGCATCGGGAAATCCTCACATCAAGTCTTTTTTTGCCGGAAAACGGAATTCAGGAAGCCGTTGAGCACGCCGAGGAACAGCAGCGGCGGCAGCGACAGGAGCACGACCGAGGCGTTGAGAATGCCCCATGGCACGTTCATGCCTTGCTGGGAGAGTTCGGACGCGACGATCGGCAAGGTCTTGGCGTTGGAGCTCGACAGCATCAGCGCGATCAGGAATTCGTTCCAGACCAGCACGAAGCTGAAAGCGACCGCCCCTGCCAAGGAGCGGGCGGCCACCGGCAGCGCGATGCGCCAGAACACCGAATAGGCGCCGTAGCCGTCGACGAAGGCGGCTTCCTCGATCTCCTTCGGCACGCTCTGGAAGGCCGGGATGGCGAGCCACATAATCACCGAGATGGTGAGCAGCGAATAGGTGATGATCAACGCCGGCAAAGTGTCGTAGAGGCCGACCTGCAGCCAGATCACCATCAGCGGGATGGCCACCGCCACCGGCGGCAGGAAGCGCAGCGACAGGACGAAGAACTGAATGTCGCCGGCCCAGCGGTTGGGATAGCGCGCCACCGCGTAAGCCGCCGGCAGACCGAGCACGACGCCGATCAGCACGGCCGACCCGCAGGCGACGACCGAGTGGTAGAGCCCGGTCAGCACGCTGTCTCGGCCGATGATATAGCCGATGTTGGCAAGCGTCGGCGTGAACACCAGGCGCGGCACGCGGGTGATGATGTCGACATTGTTCTTGAGCGCATTGAGCGCCGTCCACAGCAGCGGGAACACGGCCAGGAACCCAGCCAGCGCCAAAATGGCCTTGCCGATCAGTCTGCCGGGCCTCATGCCTGCACCCGCTTCCACAGCATGGTGAAGGTGATGACGGTGGCGATCATCATCAGCACGGCCATGGCCGAGGCGTATGAAACCTTGCCGGATTCGATGAAGCCTTGCGAGAAAGCGTACATGTCGAGCGTCTCGGTCGCAACGCCCGGACCGCCGCGGGTCATGACATAGATCAGGTCGAAGGAGCGCAGCGATTCGATCATCTTGACGAACATCAGGCTGATCAATGGCGCCTTCAGCATCGGCAAGGTGACATAGGCGTGGATCTGCCAGCGTCTGGCATGGTCGAGCCGCGCCGCCTCGATCGGCTGCGGCGGCAGGGTTTCGAGCAGTTTCAGCACGATGACGGCGAAGAACAGCCCCCATTGCCAGACATCGACCGACGCAACGGCGAACAAAGCCGTCGCCGGCTTGGACAACGGGTCGAAGATCAGCCCGCCGGTGACGAGCCTGTAGGGATAGGTGGCGATGCCGTAGAGCGGGTGATAGGCGAACTTCCAGACGAAGGCCGCCGAGACGCGCGGCAACAGAACCGGGATGATGAAGAGCAGGCAGTAGACATTGCGCAGGCGTGGGCTGGCGACCTCGAACATCAGCACGCCGAGCCCGATCGCCACCACCATGGTGGCGACGACGGTGACGATCTCCCATTTCACCGACACCCAGACCGCGTTGAGGAAGCGGCGGTCGAGGAACAGGTCGACGAAGTTCGACAGCCAGACCCAGGAATAATCGGGCGTGCTCAGCTCACGGTTCTGCAAGGCGATGACGATGGCGTAGAGCGTCGGCACCATCGACAGCACCAGAAGGATGGCGATGGTCGGAACGACGAAAGTGACAGGGAGCGACGTGCGTCGGGCCATGGGCATCTATCCTCGCTTGCGTCTCGGTCGTGTCGGCATGATTTCCTCATTGGGCAAAGTCCCCGCGGCGCGCAGGTCCTTGGCATTGCGGACAATGCCGCGGACCGCGCGCCACGGGCGGGAGGATGCCCTACTTCTTCTTGGCCAGCTCGGTGGCATAGGCATCGAGCTCGTTGAGGCCGCCCTTGATGTCGGTGCGGGTGCCCGTCACCAGTTCCTCGAGAATGATGCCCCAGCGGTCGCCGAGATCGGGCCAGCGCGGATCCTGCCAGAAGTTGACCGCCGTGGCCTTGCCGGTTTCGGCCAGCGCCTGGCCGAGATCGGCGCCGTAGATGTCGGCGAACTCCTTGCTGGCCAGGATGCTGGTGCGGTTCAGCTCGCCGAACTGGTGGGCGTCGAGCCGGCGCTTCTCGTTTTCCTTCGATGTCGCCCAGGCGATGAACAGGCCGGCGCATTTCTTCGAGGCATCGTCGGCATTGGCCTTCGCCGCGATGGCGAGGCCATGGCCGTAGCCGCCGCCGGGCAGCGGCGAGGGCGGCGGCAGGAAGCCGATCTTGCCGACCACCTGCGAGGTCTTCGGATCGACCGCCATGCCCGACAGCGGCGTCGATTCGACGAGGATGGCGACCTGGCCCGACAGGAAGGCGCCGGTCGATTCATCCCAGCTGCCGGTCTGCGTGCCGGGTGCCGAATCCTTGAACAGCTTGAGGTAAGTCTCGGTCGCCTTGACGGCGGCGTCCGAATTGAAGACCGGCTTGTCGCCATCGAACCACTGGCCGCCATAGGCCTTGAAGAACGGCATCCAGCGCCAGACATTGGCGCCCGAGCCGCGTGCGCCGCGCAACGCGATGCCATACATGCCCTTGTCCGGGTTGGTGAGCTTCGGCACGTCGGCGATCAGTTCGTCCAGCGTCTTGGGCGGCTGGATGCCGGCGGCCTCGAGCACGTCCTTGCGGTAGACCATCAGGTCGCCGCCGCCGGTCAGCGGCGCGAACCAGACCTTGCCGTCATAGGTGGCGACCTTCTGGCGGCCGGGGTCGAAGTCGGCATAGTCATAGTCAGCCGGGTAATAATCGGTCAGCGGCACGATCCATTTCGACGAGGCAAACAGCGCGACATTGGCTTCGTCGACATAGTAGACGTTGTAATTGCCGACGGTGGACGCATCGGCGCGTGATTTCGCCCGGCGGTCGTTCTCGTTGAGATAGTCGATCTGGAAGCCGGCGCCGGCAAGCTTCTCGAACTCGGCCTTGGAGTCCTCCAGAAGCGTCAGGCCGTCGCGCGGCTGCGCCAGCACCTTGACCGGCGCGGAGCAGACCGGCGCCTGCGCCAGCGCGATGGTTGATACGGTAGCGGAAAGCATGAAAGCTGCGCCCAAGCCCGCAGCGAGCCGAATTGGTTTCATTGATTTTTCTCCTCCAGGAACATTCGCAGGAAGCGCAAGTCCTCGGGCTCCGCGATCCTCACCATCGCCCGAGCGACAAGCCACCCATCGCCAAAATGCGGAGTTCAACCGGGCCAAGCTAGAAGCCCCGTTGCAGCAAACCTGTACTTTTATGCATTGTGCAGCGCAAAATCCGGTACTCTGCAACGAAGTCCGTCACATGAGTATCGATCGCGTGAAAGCCGCTGATTTAGCCTGTGCTTATGCGCGCATCGTCAGGCGCTGGCGCGACAGCTTGCGATAGGAGGACGGCGTCATCTTGTGCCTGCGCAGGAAGGCGCGGTTGAAGTTGGAGATGTTCATGTAGCCGACCTGGAAACAGATGTCGGTGATCGCGACATCGGTGTCGGCCAGGAGCTTGCAGGCCTGCCAGAGCCGGAGCTTGGCGAGGTGGTCGCTGAAGGAGTTGCCGGTGTTCTTCTGGAAGAAGCGCGAGAATGTGCTCTCGCTCATTCCGGCGCGTTCGGCAACGTCGGGCAGCTTCAGATCCTCGGCGAAATGCTGGAACAGATAGGTCAGGGTGCGCTGAATGATGTCGAGCGAGGCGGCGTCGAGAACCGGCGAGAAATCCGGCGACGACAAGAGCTCGTATTCGTCGGTCCTGGCCAGAAGGTCGACCAGTTCGAGGAACAGGCAGAGGCGGGCGAGCCCATGCACGGTTCCCATCCGCTCCATCAGTTCGGCGCCTTCCAGTGCCGTGCGGCCGTGAAAGACCATGCCGCGCAGCGAGCGCTCGAGGAACGGCTCCAGTTCGCGCAGTTCCGGCAGCAGGCCCGCCGAGCCGCGCAGCCTCTGCGCATCGAATTGCAGGACGATGTCGCGGCCTTCGATCAGCTCGCCCGACTGCACCGCCGTTACCCAGTCGTGCGGCAGGCCGCCGCCGACAATGGTCAGGTAGCCCGGCCCGAATTCGCCGATGTGATCGCCGACCAGGACCACGCCGGAGGATTTCCGCAGCAGGTGGATTTCGTATTCCGGATGGAAGTTCCAGACATTGCGTTCCCAGGGATAGTCATCCAGCCGCCACAGGAAACTGTCGCTCGCTTCGGTAACGATGTGCTCGAAGGCCGGCGCCGTGCGCGGAATCGCGGCCGTGTTCTTTCGCTGCCTGAACGCCATCCATTCCTCCCGGCGGGTTCGCCGGCTGCCGGTCTCCACGGCAATCCCTAACAGCCAGCGGCCGGCAAGGGAACGAGGCTGCGGCACCCCCTGGAATGGCGCTGGCTCAATCGGTGCCCGCTCCTCCTCCCTTGCCATCATGTCGCATTTCGTTCAATAGACGGCGCAAACGCCGCGAAACCGAAGGTTTTGCCGTTTGCAATGCGGCTTCCGGCCTTATGCCGATGCGCCGCAACCTTGAAAGAGCGGAACAATGTCTGCGATCGAAGCCGGCGCTCGCGCGCCGGAAAGTCTTTGGCGTCAGGAAATCAGGGCGACGCTGGCGCTCGCCTGGCCGATGGTGCTGACCAATCTCGGCCAGACCGCGATGACGGCCACCGACGTCATGATGATGGGCAGGCTCGGGCCGGACACGCTGGCCAGCGGCGCGCTCGGCGCCAACCTCTATTTCATGCCGCTGATCTTCGGCCTCGGCCTGATGCTGGCGACGTCGCCGATGATCGCCACCGAGCTTGGCCGCCGCGGCCATTCGGTGCGCGACCTGCGCCGCACCGTGCGCCAGGGCCTGTGGCTGGCGATCCTGATCTCGATGCCGATCTGGATCGTGCTCTGGCATGGCGAGGCGATTCTGTTGGCGATGGGCCAGGAGCCCGCGCTGGCGCACCAGGCCGGCATCTATCTGCGCTGGCTGGAATGGGCGGTGCTGCCTTTCTACGGCTATATCGTGCTGCGCTCGTTCATCTCGGCGCTGGAGCGGCCGGGCTGGGCGCTGATCATCGTCTTCGTCGCCGTCGCCTGCAACGCGCTGTTCAACTGGGTGTTCATGTTCGGCAATCTCGGTGTCCCGGCGATGGGCATTGCCGGCTCGGGCCTTGCCACATCGCTGTCCAGCACGCTGATGTTCATGGGCATGGCTCTCGTGGTGATGCTGGAGAAGAAGTTCCGGCGCTACCGCCTGTTCGGCCGCTTCTGGCGGTCCGACTGGCCGCGCTTCAAGGGCCTGCTGCGGCTCGGCCTGCCGATCGCCGGCATCCTCGCCTTCGAGGTGACGATCTTCAACGCGGCAGCCCTTTTGATGGGCCTGATCGACGCGGATTCGCTTGCCGCGCATGCCATTGCCATCCAGATCGCCTCGATCTCCTTCATGGTGCCGCTCGGTCTCAACCAGGCGGTGACGGTGCGCGTCGGGCTTGCGCATGGCGCCGGCAATCCGGAAGGCGTGTCGCGTGCCGGCTGGACCGCCTTCGTCATCGGCGTCTCGTTCATGGCGCTGATGGGGCTGGTGATGGTGCTGTGGCCGCATCTGCTGATCAGCGCCTTCATCGATCTCGCCAACCCGGCCAATGCCCGGGTGATCGCGCTTGCCGTGTCGTTCCTGGTGTTTGCCGCACTGTTCCAGGTCTTCGACGGCGCGCAGGCGGTCGCCGCCGGCATGCTGCGCGGCTTGCACGACACCAAGGTGCCGATGATTTACGCAGCGATCGGTTATTGGGGCGTCGGCCTGCCGCTCGGCGTGCTGCTCGCCTTCCATTTCGGCTTCCAAGGCGTCGGCATCTGGATCGGCCTGTCATCGGGGCTGGCGGTGGTGGCGGCGCTGCTTCTGGCGCGCTGGCTGCGCCGCGACCGGATCGCACCGGCGCTGGCGTTCGGGCATTGAAAGCAGCAATCGCCAACGGTCGCCATGTCCCGACATTGTGGCGGCCGCTCGGTTGCCTGTCGTTCTAAAATACCCCACCGATGCCAATTCCCCCGCTAATGTCGGGAGGTGGTGCGGCAGGCGCACGGCTGGCGCGGGGTTTCTTCGCTGACTGCGCCTTTGACCGGTTTCCTGAAGACGTGCTCTCGTCCGAAACCAGTTTCGTTCTGGCTGGATCCTTGTTTTTCTTGACGATGACGGGTTGCCTGCACACGCGCCCGGATTGCAGGAAGAGGTCGCTCAACAATTCGAATGTCGGGTCGGTCGACACCGCTGGCTGCTTGCGATTGCGATAGTAATCGGTCAACGCGCGTACTGAGCCGCTGCCCCAGTCGCCATCCACGTCGAGCCGATAGCAACCGAGCCGGCGCAACTCTGTTTGAACATTGCGCGCAAGGCTGTTGTCCTTATCCACTTGTCCCTGTCCGTCCGGGGTGCCGACAATCAGGGTTTTCAGCCCCGACACGACATTCTGCCGGTCGTCGGCAATGTTACTGGGCGGCGACAGGCTGGCCACCTTTGTCCCGCTCGCGGAAGGCGAGGGCTCGACCTGCTGGCCGGAGATATCGACAGAGCGGAGCGTCTGGCCAACGATCAGGACCGCCGTCTGAAGGTCGTAAGAAGCCAGTTCCTGTACGAGCTTCTGCTTGGCAGCCGGATCCGAGAGAATTTGCGACAGGCTCGCGCTCAATTGCGCCGGATCAAGTGTCTGCTCCTCGGTGAAATAGAACTGCTCGCGCAGATTCGACTGATCCCAGGGCACCTGCCTTCCGACGGTCAGGGCCTCGGTTTCGTTGCGGACGCGAATCATCATGTCCGAAACGCTCAGTCCCGGAATCTCGATATTGTGCACAAGCGCGGTCGTGAACGGGCTGTTCTGTCCGCCACCGTCCACGGTTATGTTGCCCGGCTGGGTGGCGAACGCGATGAAACTGTTTTCGCCAATGTCGACCTGCGCCAAACCCGCGCTTTGTGCGCCGGCGGCAGCTACCGGGTTGTTGCGGCAGGCGTCGAGGAAAATAAAGGTCTGACGGTCGCGGCTGGCAAATTTGGTCATGATATCGTTGAGTTTGACTGAACTCGCCTGAAGCTTGTCGATACTTTCGGCATTGGCATCGGTCGGCACCAGATAGTTCTCGCCCTGAATCTGCACGCCGTGACCGGCGTAGAAGATCAGAACCGCATCCGCCTTCGACAGTTTGGCGGCCGCATCGGCAAACAGCTCGTCGAAACCGGCGTACGAAAGGTCCGTGCCTGTCACAACGTCGAAGTGGAGCCTCTTGAGCGTCTCCGATAAGACGATTGCGTCATTCGAGGCATTGGCAAGATGTGGAAGCCTGTCGTTGTGGTAGCTGGAGTTGCCGATGACGATCGCCAGTCGATTGTGATGCGGCGGCGCCGCGTTGCCTTCCACGGCCGCGCGGGCAGAGGACAGCATCATCAGCAGCAGCACGGCAAGGAGTGCAAAAGAGCTGCGTTGATAGGTCATATCGGCAGCTCCTTCGCCCATAGGCGCCTCAATCCGCTGCGGACGCGATTTTTACATCAAGGATCGTTTCAAAGATAGGAAAAAGGGATTTACATGCGCCTGGTTCGATATCCGGGTAGCAACGGTGGAGGACAAAATGCCGGGCAAAATCAACCTTGCGCTGCCGGTTTACGGGGCAGCCTACAAGAGCATCTTCGTCCGCAGCCTGTTCGCAACGCTGACCCACAAAAGTCTGTCCGGCTACGCGTTCAGCCTATCGGAAATTGAATATACCGACATTCCGTTTTCCCGAAACTACCTGCTGACGAACTTCTACTACAACAAGCCGGATTGCAGCCACATCCTGATGATCGACAGCGACATGGGCTTCTCGCCCGGACTCATCGGGGCGATGCTTGAGTTGAACAAGCCTGTGGTCGGCACATTATATCCTCGCCGCGTGATCGACCTTCAAAAACTCCACGCCCTCTCGGCGCTTCCCTTCGAAAAAGCCTATGCGCAAAGCCTGGAATTCCTTGGAACCGTCACCGAACCCCGGCAGGAAATGGGCGGCTTTGTCCGGGTGGAGTCATGTGGCACCGGCATTTTTTTGGTGTCCCGCGACTGCATAGGAGAGATGATCGAGAAACTGCCTGAAGCGATAAATCGGGGCCGCTACAGAAACAACAAACACACCGCCCGTTTCGAGAATTTCCTAACGCTGTTCTCGAAGATCGTGACGCCGGACGTCGACCTTCCCACCGATTTTTCCTTCTGTCATCGCTGGGTCAAGCAATGCGGTGGCGAGATATGGGCTTGTTATGACCGCAAGATCGCACATGCCGGAGACATGACCGTCTCGGCCGCTTACTCTGATCTCTAGAGCCTTTTTTACGCAATTCGGGCGTAAAGGCTAGGGCGAAGTCGCCGAGCCTAGCCCGTTACGCACTTTTCCCGGAATTGCTCTAGATATCATATTCCGGAGCGTTGACGCTCCAATAAAGTCGCTTCAAGTCTTGAGCAGTGGCCTCGCGGTAACAATAGCCCGACAATTGCCGAAGGCGCGGCGCCAACTCATTGCCGTAAATCAGCGCACCGCGTACAGTTACGCCGCTTACGCCGCTTACGCCGGGTCGCCGATGCGATTTTGACCGGCCTATTGTTACTGATGTCGATTTTCATCAGGCGGGGGTGAAATGCGCATATCAAACAGAGCTTGTCAGTTGGCTGGCGTTTCGCTGCTGGCGCTGACGGCGGCATTTGTCTTCGAGGTATCTGACGCGGCGGCCTGCACCGCGACCCCGGACAGCACCACGACAACAACCGGCTCAGGCGTTGCAACCGTAAACACGACAGACACGAAGTCGGTCACCGTCGAGTGCAGGACGACGGGAGACTCTCAGGACGTCGACGGCGTGTTCACGACCCGGTTCACCGGGTACACCGGACTGGACAACAGCTCGTCAACCGTCATCGTCCACGACTACGACGGCAACGGCGATGACGTCGTGAATATTTTCGGCGGCATCATAACCGACAGCGCGGATTCGACGCCGGTCGTCAGCGGTCTTCCGCCGATAACGACACCGGTAACACCCTCTCTTGAACCCACGATCGGAACCATCGAACTGCTCGGCGGAAACGACCGGTTTCTGATGTCTGACGGCGATTACCTGGGGGATCCGTTCGCACCCGACGTCCAGGCCAATCTCGACACCGGCGCAGGCGACGATTCGGTCACAATCGAGAGCGGCAGGATTCTCAACATCGAGCTTGGGGACGGGGCCGACACCGCAACCATCACCGGCGACCGTACGACGGTCGGCGATGTAGACGGTGGCGCGGGCCAGGACAGGATATCGGTTGGCGTCGCGATCACCGGCGGCACCGCCGTATTCAGCGCGCCAACCACCGGACTCATCTCAGGCGGCGATGGCAACGATACCGTCAGCATCGGCGGCGGCAATGTCGCAGGCGTCGACGGCGGCGCCGGAAACGACACCATCGAGGTCGACGGCGGCACCGTTGCCGGCAACGTGGACGGCGCCGACGGCAACGATACGGTCACGGTCACCGGCCTCGCTGCCATTGACGGCAATATATTCGGCAACGCCGGCAACGATACCGTCAATATCAATGGCGGCACCGTCGGGACGACCGCCGAGCCGGCCGATGTCGACCTCGCCGACGGTTCCGATATTTTCAATATGAGCGCGGGTCACGTCACCGGTTCGGTTTTGGGCGAAGGAGGCGGCAACACCTATGACGTCAGCGGCGGCACGATCGACGGTTCGATCTTTGCCGGTAGCCAGGCCGACAAGGTGACAATCTCCGGCACTGCCCATATCGGCGTGGATCCGGGCGACGACGGGACAGGAAGCGATTCGGTCGGTCTCGAAGGTGGCGACGACAACTTCACCATGACCGGCGGCACGCTCGCCGGCGGCGTCAGCGGCGGCGACGGCACCGATACGCTGGATATCAGCGGCGGCAGCATTGCCACCTACGTGAACGGCGGCGCCGGAAACGACGTCATATCCCTTACGAACGGCGCAATGGTGGGTGGCGATGTTTTGGGAGACGATAACGACGCTGAAGCCGGCAACGACACGGTCACGATCGACGGCGCCCGGGTCAACGGCTTCGTCTCCGTTCTCGCTGGAAACGATACGATCATCTTCAAGAGCGGCACGATCGGCACGGCTGCGGCGCCGAAGGGAATCGACCTGGGCGACGGCGCCGACATCGTCCAGATGAGCGGTGGCACGGTTAACGGCAATGTCGGCGGCGGCGCCGGAAACGATGCCGTCACTGTTTCTGGCGGCACCGTCAACGGCAATGTCACCGGCGATGGCGGCGACGGCGACAGCATCGCAATATCCGGCGGCACGATCAACGGCAACGTCGACGCCGAGACGGTCGGGCTGACCGGCGGCGCGGTCAATGGCGGCATCAATGGGCAGCACGTCGAACTGCATGGCGGCACGGTGACCGGCAATGTCAGTGGCATCGGCGCAGACACGCTAGTCATCGACAATATCGGCGCGATCGATCCCTTGAACCTCGCCAACGGCGTCACCTTCAGCGGCATCGGCGCCAATGCCCAAATCAGCGACGTCGACCTTGCCGCCGGCGGCAGCAAGACCGAGAATTTCGTTGGCTTCGACAATGTCGCGTTAAGCAACGCGACGCTCGCCTTCGCACCCGGCACGACGCAGCAGATCAACAATCTGCTGCTCGGCCCCGGCTCGACCCTTTATGCCCCCGGCAACATTACCTTGACCGGCGCGATCACCGCCACGAACGCGACGATCAACATGATGAACGGCACGGCGGGTGATGTCCTCACATTGGGCGGCATCACGCTCAACAACTCGACAATCGCGTTGGATCTAAACCAACAGACGGGGCAGGCGGATCATCTGGTCGCCGCGGCATTTGCGGCAACCGGGGCAAACGTCGTCAACGTCAATCTGATCGGAGCGCCGAATTTCACCGGCCAGACCGACATTCCGATCATCGTGTCGACGGGCGCGCCGGTGACGGGCACCTTCACCATAACCGGCATCCCCGGAACACCCGGCGCCTTGTTCACCTATTCCGTACTGGAGGCGCCGGACGGCTCCCTGTTGATCCGGGCAACGCCCGCCGGTTTCGGCATCGCCACGGCGCCCGACAGCGCCGTCAACGCCAGTATCGTGGACGTTGCGGTGGACGCGCTCTACGGCATCAACAAGGATGCGCTGGACGCGGACCTGGCATTGGCCAACGGCTCTGCGAGAATCGCGATCTCGCCGTCCTTCGGCGTGTTCGCGTCGGGCCAATTCGCGCATACCGAGCATGATGGCTACGATGTTTCAGACGGCGGCTTCAGCGGCGTCGGCCCGACTTTCGGCGCCGACGATTTCTCGGCCGCCATCAGCCTGGATTTCAATGCGGCGAAGCATTTCGGCTTCGATACCAAATACGGGCTCAACCTCGGCCTTTTCGCCGGCTACGCCTCCACCGATGTCGGGCTCGATCCGTTCCAGGGCTTTGTCGACATTGGCGGCGGCAGGAACCGCAGCGGCATGTTCGGCGGCTATGCGCTGTTCCGCCAGGACTACAACTACGCGCTGGTGTCGGCGTCGGCGTTTATCGGCAACACGGATGTGAGTAACGGCGTGCTCGACACGACCGGCAGCTACGATACGCAAGGTTACGCCGTCACGGGGTCGGTCGGCCACATCTTCAGGCTCGGGGACCGCACACGGTTCGACCTTCGCGGTGGACTGCTCGGCGTCACCTTCAAGGGGGATTCGTATACGGACAGCGGCGGCAACGAATTTGGCCAGAGCAGGATTTCCTTCGGTGCCGTGCAGTTTGCGCCCGGCATCTATGGTGATTTCAAGCTGGAAAACGCCATGGTCTTCAGCCCCTACGCGCGGTTGGAACTGCAGCAACGGTTTGGGGCGAAGAACACCACGGAAATCGACACAAGAAAGGTAAACTTCGATGACGCCGACTTTTCGGCCGCGCTGTCGACCGGCTTCAACCTGAAGATGACGGAAGCCACGACACTGAACGGCGAAGTGCGGGGAAAGTGGTCCACCGACAGTTCAACGCTCGGCGCCAAGCTCGGCCTCAAAGTAGCGTTCTAGAGCAATTCCAGCAAAAGGGCGCAGCGGTCAGGCTCGGCGACTTCGCCGTAGCCTGCCGAGAGCGGCCAGGCGCCGGCCCCAATCGGCATGGCGCGGGCTGAACTCCGTGCCGTTCTTGCTGCTCCACAGGCCGCGGCAGCCATGCATAGCCACGACCGCCGGAAACGGCCCTTGCCCTTGCGGCTTGAACAGCATTGCGTCCAGCGTCGCCGGCACGTTCTTGCCGTCGGCCGCTATGCTGACGCGATCGGGTTCCTGGGAGGTTGCCGCGGCCGGCTGTGTCATCCTAAAGGCAAAGAGGCCCGCGGGAGCGACACGATATTTCGCCTGCATCGCCAGAGCCCCTCCCTCCCGAAGCCGTTGCGCTCACCTTGAAGCGCGGCACGGCCTACCGCAAATCAGGGTTGCGTGGTGAAGACAGGGAAACCGACCAGGCCAAAGCGCAAGATCGGTCGAGCGTGACATATCTGGTAGCGCCTATCTGGTGCTGCCACGGAGGAAGAGACGGTGAAGGCGTCCGTTGAAAACTATCATGCCCGGATGCAGCGGGTGCTGGACCACATAGACCAGCATCTGGACGGCGATCTGGGCCTGGAAGCGTTGAGCGGCGTCGCGGCGTTCTCGAAATTCCATTTCCACCGGCAATTCATGGCCACCTTCGGGCTGTCCGTGCATCGCTACGTCCAACTCGCCCGCATGAAGCGCGCTTCGCACAGGCTTGCGGCGAGCGATGCCCAAAGCGTCACCGATATAGCGATGGATGCCGGGTACGACGCACCGGATGCCTTCGCCCGCGCCTTTCGGCAACGGTTCGGACAGTCGCCTTCGTCGTTTCGGAAATCTCCCGACTGGGGGGCGTGGCTCATGGCCTTCGGGCCTTTCGACAAAGCAAGGAACACGCTCATGCAGATCATCTTTGACCACGACGACGTGACGATCCGCGATGTACCGCCCATACCGGTGGCGATCATGGAGCATCGCGGCGACCGGGCGACACTCCAGGACACCATCCAGCGGTTCATCGCCTGGCGCAAGGCCGCGGGCTTGTCGCCCGAGACAAGCCCGACCTTCAACGTCTTCCGTTCCGAAAGGGAGCCCGCGATCGCGGCCGACTACAGCATGGACATTTGTGTCGGGACCGATCGGCCGATCGATGAGAAGGACGGGCAGATGAAGGCCGGCGTGATCCCCGGCGGACGCTGCGCGGTGCTGCGCTACCCCGGCAACACCAACAATCTCGAACCCGCAGCACTCTACCTTTATCGTGAATGGCTTCCGGCCAGCGGCGAGGAAGTGCGGGACTTTCCGGTCTATTGCCAGCGCTGGCTGTCCCGCCTCGCGGAGGGCCCGCTGCACGAAGTGGTCGTCGAACTCTTCCTGCCTCTGAAATAGCGAGTGGGATAGCGGCTTGTCCCTGCTGATCGCGAGAAGCGGACAAGCCCGTTGTCCACTCCATCTCGGTTATTCCGCCTGGACCTAGCGGACCGCCGCGCGCTTTTCGAGCGAACGGGCATATTGCGTCAGCGGGAAGCACATGAGGAAGAAGATCAGCGCCACCAGCCCATAGACCTTGAACGGCTCGAAGGTGGCGTTGTTGATGGCGTTGGAGGTCCGCACCAGTTCCTCGAAGCCGATGATCGAGGTCAGCGCGGTCGACTTGATCAGCTGCACCAGGAAGCCGACCGTCGGCGCGCGGGTGATCGAGAATGCCTGCGGCAGGATGATCAGCCTGAGCTCCTGCAGATAGTGCAGGCCGAGGCTGGCGCCGGCGTCCCACTGGCCGCGCGGCAAGGCATCGACGCCGGAGCGCCAGATCTCGGCGAGATAGGCGCTGGCGAAGAAGGTCAGGCCGAGCACCGCCGCGGTCCAGGGCTCGATGCGCAGGCCGAGCATCGGCAGACCGAAGAACATCAGGAACAGCTGCATCAACAGCGGCGTGCCCTGGAACAGGGCGATGTAGCCCGAGGCAAGGCGCCGCCTCCATTTATGCTTGGAGATCCGGAAGAACAGCACCGCCATGCCGATCAGCGCGCCGCCGACAAAAGCGGCCAGCGACAGCAGCACCGTCCAGCGTGTGGCCAACAGAAGGTTGCGCACGATGTCCCAGAAAGTGAACTCGATCATGATACGCCCGCTCCGAGCGCGCGGCGGCCGCCGGTGACCAGAAGCCGGCGCAAGGCCATCGACATTGCGAGGTAGACCAGCGTCACGACGAAATAGGTCTCGAAGGACCGGAAGGTGCGCGCCTGCAGCATGTCGGCCTCATAGGTCAGCTCGCGCACCGCGATCTGCGATACAACGGCCGATTCCAGCATCATGATGACGATCTGGCTGGTGAGCGCCGGATAAATGATCTTGAGCGCCTGCGGCAGCACGATCTTGATGAACACCTGCCGAGGCCTGAGCCCCAAAGCCAGGGCGGCTTCCGTCTGCCCGCCCGGCACGGCATCGAGCCCGGCGCCGACGATCTCGATCGTAAAGGCCGCCATGTTGAGCGTCATCGCCAGCATGGCGGCCAGGATCGGGTCGAGCCTGATGCCGAGGCTGGGCAGGCCGAAGAAGATGAAGAACAGCTGCACCAGGAACGGCGTGTTGCGCATCACTTCGACATACCAGGCGATGGCGTGACGCAGCAGCGCGGGGCCGTTTCGCCGTCCGGCGGCGCCCAGGATGCTGAGCAGCGTCCCCGCCAGTGTGGTCACGGCGATCAGCAGGATCGTCGTGGCCGCGCCGTGCGCGATGTCGCCTAAAGCACCCGGGAGCCAGGCAAAGGCCACGGGGGCTCAATCCTTGAGGTTGTCGGGATTGAGCGGCGTCTTCAGCCAGGCTTTCGAGCTTTCGTCCAGCTTGCCGTCGGCCAGCATCTTGGCGATGGCGTCGTTGACCGCCTTCTTCAAGCCGTCCTCGTTCTTGTTGAGGCCGATATGCGAGGGCGAGGTCAGCAGCTGGAACTTCTGCTCCGGCTTCAGCGCATCCTGCTTGGCCAGCACCTGGGCGCCGACATCGTTGCCGACGACCATCAGCTGGGTCTGCCCGGAGATGAAGGCCTGGATGACCGAATTGTAGTTGTCGAAGCGCTTGATGTCGGCCGAGGCCGGCGCGGCCTCGGTCAGCGAGGTGTCCTCAAGCGTGCCGCGATTGACGGCGATCGACTTGTCGGCAAGGTCTTCCTTGCCTTTGACCGACATCGCCGCCGGACCGATCACCGCGATGTAATAGGGCGCGTAGGCGGCGGCGAAGTCGATGACCTGCTCGCGCTCCTTCGAGTAGCCGACGCTCATCAGTATGTCGACGCGATGGTCGTTGAGATAGGGGATGCGATTCTGGCCGGTGACGGCGACCGGGTTGAGCTTCACCTTGAGCGTGTCAGCGATGTATTGCGCGACATCCATGTCGTAGCCCTTGAGGCTCATATCGGCGCTGGCCGAGGAGAAGGGTGGGAAGTCGGCGAAGACGCCGACATTGATGGTGCCGGCCTTGGTGATGTCAGCGAGAGCATCGGCATTGGCGGCCTGGGTGGCGAGACCGAGGCCGGCCCCGAGCACCAGGACGGCGGCAATGGATGATTTCAGTGTCGAGTGGATTGTCATTTTTATTCCCCTTCTGGAAGCTTTGATTGTTTGAGGCGGCTGCCGGCTCCAGCGCGGCGGCCGCCTTTCGTTTCAGGTGTCAGGTGCCCTTGCCCGTGATGGCCGGGCTGAACACCATCAGGCTCAGGATCTCGAACAGCACCTGGGCGCCGGCATGCGCGGTGTTGGTGGTGGCGTCATATTGCGGCGCCACCTCGACGACGTCGCCGCCGACGATGTTGAGACCCTTGAGACCGCGCAGCAGCTCGAGCACTTCGCGTGTCGTCAGCCCGCCGACTTCCGGCGTGCCGGTGCCGGGCGCGAAAGCCGGATCGACGCTGTCGATGTCGAAGGAGACATAGGTCGGCCCGTCGCCGACGATCTTGCGCGCCTTCTCGATGATGGCTGGGATGCCTAGACCGGTCACCTCCTCGGCGTGCACCACGGTCATCCCGGACTCGTAGGTGAACTCCCACAGATATTCGGCCGAGCCGCGAATGCCGATCTGGATGGTGCGCGTCGGGTCGAGTACACCGTCGAGCACCGCGTTGCGGAACGGCCCGCCATGGTGGAACTTGGTCATGTCGAACAGCCCACTGGTGTCGCAATGGGCGTCGATGTGGATGAGGCCGACCGGCGCCTTCTTGCCGACGGCCTTCAGGATCGGGTGGCTGATCGAATGGTCGCCGCCAACAGACAGGGGAAGCACGCCGGCATCGACGATCTGGTTGGTGCGGCGCTCGATATCCTCATGGCTGGTCTCCAGCCGGTAGCGGCTACGGAACGGCGTGTCGCCGATATCGGCGACGCGAAGCTCGTGCGTCGGCGCGCATTCCAGCACATGATTGTAGGGGCCGATGCGCTCGATGGCGCGCAGCGCCCTCGGCCCGAAGCGCGAGCCCGGCCGGTTGGTGACGCCCAGATCCATCGGCACGCCGATGATGGCCACCTGCAGGTCGCCGAAATCCGGGTTCTCTGCAGCGATTTCGCGATAGGGCGCGGCGAGGAAGGTCGGGATGCCGGAATAGGGTGCCAGTCTTGTGCCGCTCTTGGAGAAGATCTTGTCGGCGACCTTGCGGAATTTCGGGTCGAACATCTCGCCGCCATGGCTCTCGCCATATTTGCGGCGCAACGCGTCGAGCTTGCCGCGATCGTAACCCATATCCGCTCCTCCTGGGCTGATGCAGCGCGGCCGTCGACGATCTCAAACGAACTGACCGTCATCCGGCCGGGGTCGCTGTCCCGCTGGCTGTCTGCAGATTTCACGTCTTGGTGTTATTTCGTGCCGAAGTGTCCGGCAGCCCGATTGAAAAAGCAATTGATATTGTTAGGGTGTTTTCTGTGAGAAAATCTCACAAAGAAGTCGGGCATCCATGGTCAAGCGCCTGCCACCCCTGAACCCGCTGCGCGCCTTCGAGGCAACCGCGCGCCATGGCTCGCTGACCAAGGCGGCGAGTGAGCTGAATGTCACGCATGGCGCCGTCAGCCACCAGATCAAGGCGCTGGAGCATTCGCTCGGCGTCAAGCTGTTCGAGCGCGTCGGCCAGCGCGTCAGGCTGACGCCGCATGGCGCGGAGCTGTTGCCGGCGGTATCGACAGCCTTCGACGGCATCGCCGCCGCCACGCAGCGGCTGACGCGGCCGGCCAGCAGCGGCGCGCTGTCGGTGTCCTGCGTGCCGGCATTGCTGCTTTTGTGGATGACGCCTAGGCTCGGCAGCTTCACCGCGCAATATCCCGACATACAGCTGACGCTGATCCCGTCCAACGACCCCAGGGATATCCGCGCGCCGCACATCGATGTCTGCGTGCACTATGGCGATGGCAGCTGGGCCGATTGCTGGATGCGCAAATGGTCGGGGCTGGAACTGTTTCCCGTGGTCAGCCCGACCTTGATCAACAACCGGCCGATCCGCAGCGTCAGGGACCTGGCCGACCATGTCTTCCTGCATGGCGATGACGGCCGCGAATGGCACACCTGGCTGGCGGCCGCCGATGCGCTGGACCTGGAGCGCGGCCGCCGCCATCATCTGGGCGATGCGCGCATGGCGACCGAGGCGGCGGTGCACGGCCACGGCGTGGCGCTTGGCGATTCCGTGACGGCAAGCGCGCTGCTGGCCAGGGGCATGCTGGTCGCGCCGTTCAGCCTTTCGGTGCCGGCGGTCGACGATTTCTACGTTGTCTGCCGCAACGAAATGCGCACGACGCCGATCGTGCAGGTGTTCATCGACTGGCTGTTCGCCGAGAAGGCCGAAGATGACGGCCGTGCCGACGCTCCGGTCGCCGGCCGTATCATCAGCCGCCGCAAGCGTCCGCAACTCAAGGTCATCGGCGCGAAGACGGCCGGCTGAGAGCGACTGCTCAAGGCCATGCGCAGGCTGTTCTTTTTGTCGGGCCAGCCTGAAAGCGGGCAGCGCTCTGGCCAATTCGATGCTATGAGGCCTGTCGCGATTGTGGATGGCAGGCAGCGAAGGCGGCAGCAAGCATGGCAAAGACCGATATTGCGCGGCGTGTCTATAACCACACCTGGAAGCTCGACCCGATCGTGCGCAGCCTGCTCGACACGGATTTCTACAAGCTTTTGATGCTGCAGATGATCTGGGGCATGTACCCTAAGGTCGACACCACCTTCTCGCTGATCAACCGCACCACTTCGGTGCGGCTGGCCGACGAGATCGATGAAGGCGAATTGCGCGAACAGCTCGACCATGCCCGCACCTTGCGCTTCTCCAAGAAAGAGATGATCTGGCTCGGCGGCAACAATTTCTATGGCCGCAAGCAGATCTTCGAACCGGAGTTCCTGGCCTGGCTGGAAGGCTTCCGGCTGCCGGACTACGAGCTGTCCAAACGCGACGGCCAGTACGAGCTCTCCTTCGGCGGCCCGTGGATGTACACCACGCTGTGGGAAATCCCGGCGCTGGCGATCATCAACGAGCTCCGTTCCCGCGCGGCCATGCGGGCCTTCGGCCCGTTTGCGCTCGATGTGCTCTATGCCCGCGCCAAGGCCAAGATGTGGGCCAAGACCGAGCGGCTGAAGGCCCTTCCCGGCATCCGCATTTCCGACTTCGGCACACGCCGGCGGCATTCCTTCCTGTGGCAGCGCTGGTGCGTCGAGGCGCTGAAGGAAGGCATTGGCGAGGCCTTCACCGGCACCTCCAACGTGCTTTTGGCCATGGACAACGACCTCGAAGCGCTCGGCACCAATGCGCACGAACTGCCGATGGTGTTTGCAGCCCTTGCCAATTCGGAAAAGGAGCTGAAACAGACCCCCTACAAGGTGCTGCAGGACTGGCAGCGCTACTATGGCGGCAACCTTTTGATCGTACTGCCCGACGCTTTCGGCACGGCCTCCTTCCTGCGCGACGCGCCGGACTGGGTGGCCGACTGGACCGGCTTTCGCCCCGACAGCGCGCCGCCGATCGAGGGCGGCGAGAAAATCCTGTCCTGGTGGCGCGAGAAGGGCAAGGACCCGAAGCAGAAGCTGCTGATCTTCTCCGACGGGCTCGAGGTCGAAACCATCGAGGAGACCTACCGCCATTTCAGGGGCAAGGTGCGCATGTCGTTCGGCTGGGGCACCAATTTGACCAATGATTTCGAAGGCTGCGCGCCGACGGAAACCAACAGCCTCGACGCCATATCGCTGGTCTGCAAGGTAACGGAAGCCAATGGCAGGCCGGCGGTGAAGCTGTCCGACAACCCGGCCAAGGCGACGGGAGACGAGAAAGAAATTCAGCGGTATCTCAGGATTTTCGGCGAGAAGGACCGGGTGGAGCAACTGGTCAAGGTGTGAAGAGAGATCGGACTCATGGATAGTTCGAGTTCCTTCACGCCCCCCTCTGAGGGGGGCGCCGAAGAGTGCTTTCTTGCGAGAGTTGCGCTCCCATGCCTCGTCGCTCCGCTAGCGCTTCCCACCCCCGCCTTCGCCCACGCCTCCGATCGCGGCCACGTCCTGCTGTTGCCGACCGGCTACTATCTGATCGGCGGCGCATTCGCCGTGGCCGTCAGCTTCCTCGTGCTGGCGCTGCTGCCCGCGGCCGCCCTCGACCGTTTCTGCCGCAGGCGCCTGCCGCTGTTCACCCTCGGCGACAGCGCCCGCACCGCCATCAGCCTGATATCCTTTGCCGGCTTTGCAATTCTCGTCGCCGCCGGCCTTTTCGGCAGCCGCGACCCGCTCTCCAACCCGTTGCCTCTGGCGATCTGGACGCTGCTGTGGGCCGGCATCACGCTGCTGCAAGGCGTTTTCGGGGATCTCTGGTCTTGGCTGAACCCTTGGGTTGGGCCGTGGCGCCTCGTCTCGCGCCTGCTCGGCACAGGCGACGAGGCACCATGGCGCCTCCCCAGCTGGCTCGGCTGCTGGCCGGCCGTCATCCTGTTCTTCGCCTTTGCCTGGTTCGAACTCATCGATCCGGCGCCTGACGACCCGGCACGGCTCGCCTGCGCCGCCGGCCTGTACTGGCTGCTCACCTTTCTTGCCATGCTGGCGTTCGGCTATCGCGGCTGGAGCCGCAGTGGCGAGTTTCTGACGATCTTCTTCTCGATGGTGGCGCGTTTCGCGCCGGCCGAGCGCGACGAGAATGGCCGGCTTGCGCTGTGCTGGCCGGCCGCCCAGCTGCTGGCCGCAAAGCCACTGCCGCCCAGCGGCATCGCTTTCCTGCTGCTGGCCCTGTCTTCGGTCTCCTTCGACGGCCTGTCGAAAACCTTCTTCTGGCTGGGCCTGTTCGGCGTCAATCCGCTCGAATTCCCCGGCCGCACTGCCGTGATCGGCAGCGGCAGCCTTGGGCTCGTTCTGACATTCGCGATGCTGACGGCGGTGTTCCTTTTCGCGGTCTGGCTCGGCCAGCGCCTGGCCGGCGGCGGTCCGCCGCTTGGCCAGGCCGCGGGACTGCTGGTGTGGTCGATCGTGCCGATCGCGCTCGCCTACCATGTCGCGCACTATCTGACGGCGCTGCTGGTCGACGGCCAGTATGCACTGGCCTCGCTGTCCGACCCGTTCGTGCTGGGCTGGAACCTGTTCGGCACCGCCGACCTCCAGGTCGAGGCCGGCATTGTCGCCGGGGCGGAGTCGGCCTGGTGGCTGTGGAACATCCAGGCCGGCGCCATCATCCTTGGCCATGTGCTGGCCGTTCTCGTCGCGCACGGCTTTGCCTGGCGCCTGCATCCGCAGCCTGGCCGCGCCGCGCTCAGCCAGTTTCCGCTCACCCTGCTGATGATCGCCTACACGGTCTTCGGCCTCTGGCTGCTTGCCACGCCAACGGTTGGATGAAAAAAGGGCGGCCCCGATGTCGTTGGGGAAAGCTCGCTTGCCACATCAGGGCTTTGGTGATTTAGTTTGTACACATGCAATTTTCCGCATCCTCTGAGCGAGGATGCCGAACCCGCCCTATCGTTGGTCAAGACTGAAAAAACAGGGGAACGAACATGGCTGACAAGAACGGATTTTTCGACCTCTCCAAGACTGGCCTTACCCGCCGCACCGCGCTGAAGGGCCTGGCCGCGGGCGCCGGCCTCGCCGTGGCGCCCGGTTTCGTCCGCTATTCCCAGGCGCAGAGCTCGGCGCCGATCAAGATCGGCTTCCAGTCGCACCGCACCGGCATCGGCGCCGCCTATGGCCGCTGGTACGAGAAGACCACCGCTGCCGCGGTCAAGGCCATCAATGCCGCCGGCGGCATCAATGGCCGCCAGGTCGAGGTGATCATCGAGGATGACGGCACCGATCCCGGCCGCGGCGCCGAAGTGGTCGGCAAGTTCGCCACCCAGCACAAGACCGATATCGTCTACGGCACGCTGTTCTCGCATGTCGTCATCGGCTCGGCGCCCGCCGCCGGCGAGGCCAAGATCCCCTACTTCGTCGTCAGCGAAGGCCACCACGTCGCCTCGACCAAGCTCAACCGCTATGTCTTCCAGCCCGGCATCACCGACGTGAAGAGCCAGATCCAGTCGATGGCGCCGTGGATCGCGGCCAATGCGGGCAAGAAGGTGACGCAGATCTTCCCGGATTTCGCCTTTGGCTACGACCACCGCGACTACCTGCCGCCGGCGCTGAAGGCGCAGGGCGCCGAGGTCATCGCGCAGATCGCCATCCCGCCGACGGAATCCTCCTTCACCAAATATTTTCCGCAGATCCCGCCCGAGACCGAGGTGATCTACCACGTCATGGTCGGCCCGGCGGTGCTCACCTTCGTCAAGGAGCTCGGCGAGTTCTACGGCTCCAACCGGCCGCAGCTGTTCGGCTTCATGGATTCGCTGGAAGCCACCGACATCAACAGCCCCGGCCTCGAATTTCTGGACGGCAGCCATTTCTGGGAGGGTTCGCCGCGCTATGCGCAGGCCGATGACAGCGCCGCGCAAAAAGCCTATCGCGCCGCCGTCGGCATCGACGACAATGGTGCGGCCGTAGGCGATCCAAAGGACGTCTCCACCGCGTCGCACATGTTCGGCTGCTGGGAAACCCTCTATGTCGTCAAGAAGGCGATGGAAGACGCCGGCTACAAGGGCCCGGAAGACCGCGCCAAGCTGGTCGAGGCGACCGAGGCGCTGACCGCCTTTGCCGAAGGTCCGGAGCATCCGCAGGGGCCAAAGACCTTCAACGGCAAGATCCATCAGTGCTTCGGCATCCAGAACATCTCCAAGGTCGAAGGCGGCAAGCTGAAGGTGGTGCACAAGACCAAGATCGAGGACGGGCTTTACGAGCCGGAAGGGGACTATACGACGCAGGCGCTTTAGGCTTGGTTCTTTAAGCACAGTGCCCTTCGGCCTCCCCCCCTCTGCCCTGCCGGACCCGACCCTTCGCTGTCGCTCCGGGCGTTCGTCGTTCGGAAAGCCAGGCAATTGGCTTTCCGTCCGCTCCGCGGACCACTCCTCACCCCCCTCATGGGGGAGGCCCTTCGCATCTGCCTTGGGCTCTTAGCCGATGCACTTCGGTCCTCACCTTCTCCTTGCCGCGCTCGAAGGCCTCGTCACATCAGCCGTGCTGGCGCTGACGGCGCTCGGGCTGTCGCTGGTGTTCGGCGTCATGCGGGTGGTCAATGTCGCGCATGGCGAGTTCTTCATGCTTGGCGCCGTGCTCGCCTGGGCCATCTCGACGGCGATATCGGGCCATCCGGCGCTCGGCTTCCTGGCGGCGCTGGTGATAGCGCCGCTGATCGTCGGCGCCATCGCGCTGGTCGCCGAGCGACTGGTGCTGCGCCGGCTCAACTATAATCCGGAAGCCACCATCGTCGCCACCATCGGCATGCTCTACATCATCCAGCAACTGGCGCTGAGCTTCTATGGTCCCGAGGCGCGGCCCGTCGAGCCGCCCTTCAGCTACCGCATCCTTTTGCCGTGGTTCGGCTATTCCGGCTACAAGCTGTCGATCATTGCCGCCTCCGCGCTTCTCTTGATCGCGACATGGCTGGTGCTGACCCGGACCAGGATCGGCCTGATCATGCGCGCCACGCAGTATGACAGCGAGACGGCGCAGGCCTTCGGCATTCCGGTCGACCGCGTCTATGGCGGCGTCTTCGCGCTCGGCGCCATGCTGGCGGCGATTGCCGCGGTGCTGATCGTGCCGATCAGCCAGGCGCATTACCTGATGGGGCAGGATCCGCTGCTCTTGTCCTTCATCGTCGTCATCATCGGCGGCCTCGGCTCGCTGCGCGGCACCGTCGTCGCCGCCGTGCTGATCGGCCTTTCCGACGGCATCATCTCGATGTTCTTCTCGCCGACCTTGGCCAAGATCATCGCCACGCTGCTGGTCGCCATGGTGCTGGTGTTCCGGCCGCAAGGCCTGTTCGGGACGGCATCGCGATGAGCGAGGCTTCGCCGGCAAAAGCCTATGCGGTGCATCTCGGCGTCATCGCGCTGCTCTTCGTGCTGAGCTTCGTGCTGCCGGACTACTATCACGGCCTGCTCGCCCGCATCATGGTGCTGGCGGTGTTCGCCATGGGCTACAACATGCTGTTCGGCTATGTCGGCCTGCTCAGCCTCGGCCATGCCATGTTCTTCGGCGCCGGGCTTTACGGCGCCGGCCTTGCCGTCATCCAGCTCGGCTGGAGCGTGCCACTGGCCTTGCTCGGCGGGATTGCCTGCGGCGCGGTGCTGGCACTGGTGATCGGCCTTCTGGCGCTGCGCACCACGGGTGTCGCCTTCATGATCGTCACCATGATGTTCGCCCAGGTGTTTTATCTCCTGATCCTCTACTTCGCGGCATGGACCGGCGGCGATCAGGGCCAGGTCGTGCCGCAGCCGGCGCGTGCCCTCAATTTCGGCACGATGTCGCTGGACCTCACCAACCCCACCGTACGCTACATGAGCGCGCTGACGCTGTTCGCGCTCGTGCTTCTGGTCACGCTGGCTGTCGTCCGCTCCCGGTATGGCCGCGTGCTGGTCGCCATCCGCGAGAATGAGGAGCGCACGAAGATGCTGGGCTACGATACCTTCTCCAACAAGCTCATAGCCGTGGTCGTCTCCGGCACGATCTGCGCGGCGTCGGGTGCCGCCTACGCAGTGCTGTTTGGCTATGTCGGCTCGAGCTTCGCGTCGGTGCAGTATTCGATCCTGCCGCTGCTGTGGGTGCTGCTCGGCGGTGCGGCCACGACGCTCGGGCCGCTGATCGGCACGGTCTTCATGTACTATGTCATCGACGTAACCAGCGGCTACACCTCGGCCTATCTGCTGATCGTCGGCATCGCGCTCATCCTTTTGGTGCTGTTCTTTCCCAAAGGCATTCTCGGCAGCATCCGCCAGCGCTGGCTCGGGTGGCTGCCATGACGCCGCTTTTGGCCACCAAGGGCCTGTCCCGCAATTTCGGCGGCCTGCGCGCCGTCGACAGCGTCGACTTCACCTTGATGCCCGGAGAGATCCGCGCCGTCATCGGCCCCAACGGGGCGGGGAAGACCACCTTCGTCAGCATGGTCAGCGGCCGCATCCAGCCGTCTTCGGGAGCGATCGTCTTCGATGGCACCGACATCACCAGCCTACCGGCCTATGTCAGGGTGCGCCAAGGCATCGCCTACACGTTCCAGATTACCAGCATCTATGCCAACCTGTCTGTTTACGCCAATGTCGCGCTGCCCGTGCAACTGACGCTGCGGCACGGGCCTTCCAAGAGCGCGATACAGGCCGCTGTCATGACGGCGCTGGAACGTACCGGGCTGGCCGACCGCGCCCATATGCCGGCCGGGCAATTGTCCTATGGCCACCAGCGCCTGCTGGAGGTGGCGATGGGCCTGGCGCTGAAGCCGCGCCTGCTGATCCTCGACGAGCCGACGCAGGGGCTGGCCGACAGCGAGATCGACAATTTCATCGTGCTGGTGCGCGACATCGCCAGCAGCGCCACGGTGCTGCTGATCGAACACAATATGCCCGTCGTCATGCAGTTGGCCGACCGCATCACCGTCTTCAACGCCGGCAAGATCCTGGCGGAAGGCACGCCGGAGGCGATCCGCGAAAACGCGGCGGTGCAGGAAGCCTATCTGGGGACCACCCCATGATTGAGAGGAGCAAGACGGAAGCGTTGCGGATCGCGGGACTGGACTGTTTCTATGGCGAAGTCCAAGTGCTCTACGGCCTCGACCTCGTGCTGAACAAGGGCGAGGTGCTGTGCCTGTTCGGCCGCAATGGCGCCGGCAAGACGACGACGCTGAAGGCGATCATGGGCCTGCTTCCTTCAAGCGCCGGCTCGATCAAACTCGCCGGCCGGGAATTGACCGGCCTGCCGGCGCACGAAGTGCCGAAGGCCGGAGTCGCCTATGTGCCGCAAGGCAGGCGGCTGTTCGCCGAGATGACGGTGGCGGAAAACATCGAGATCGGGCTGATGGCGCGCGGCAAGGGCAAGGCGACACGAGAGAGCGTGCTCGACCTCTTCCCGCTGCTGCGCCAGCGGCTGCGGCAGCGCTCGGGCACCTTGTCGGGCGGTGAGCAGCAGATGCTGGCGATGGCGCGCGCACTCTGCCTCGAACCGCAGGTGCTGTTGCTCGACGAGCCGACGGAGGGGCTGATGCCGTCGATGATCGCCAAGATCCGCGAGACGGTATCGAAGCTGCGCGAGATGCACGTTTCGACCATCCTGGTGGAACAGCGGGTCGATGCGGTGCTGTCGGTCGCCGACCGCGTCTCGTTCATCGAGAACGGCCGTAACCGCGAGACGGTGGATGTCGAGGAATTGCGCGCGGATCCGTCGGCGGTGCGGCGGTATGTGGGCGTTGGTTGATCAGCCGAAGAACAGGAAGCCGGCGATCAAGAAGGTCGGGATCAGCACCAGCCCGGACCACAGCATGTAGCCGAAGAAGCCGGGCATCTTGACGCCGCGATGCCTGGCAATGGCATAGACCATGAAGTTGGGCGCATTGCCGATATAGGTGTTGGCCCCCATGAACACCGCTCCCGCCGAGATCGCGGCAAGCGTCGAGGCGAATTCGGTCATCAGGTGGTGTGGATCGCCGCCCGCCAGTTCGAAGAACACCAGATAGGTCGGCGCATTGTCGAGGAAGGACGACAGCGCCCCGGTCAGCCAGAAATAGGCGAGATCGTTGGGCGTGCCTTGCGCCGAAGTGACGAGCGCGACCAGCGGCGCCAGCGCGCCCTCGTGACCGGCCCTCAGGATGGCGACGACCGGCACGATGCAGATGAAGATGCCGGCAAACAATTTTGCCACTTCGGCGATCGGGCCCCAGTTGAAGCCGTTCGCCTTGCGGTATTCCTTGCGCGAAACCGCCAGTGACACGAAGGCAAGCGCCAGGATGACGGCGTCGCGCACCAGGTTCTGCAGTTCCAGCGTCACGCCTTGAATGGACAAGGTGACATCAGGCTTCCATGTGGCCGACAGCAGGATGGCGCCGATGACGCCGGCGAGCAGCGGAATGTTGGGCAGGCCGCGGATGCGAACCTTCGAATCCGGCGTCGGATCCTTGATCTTCGGCTCGCCGGCCTCGCGCCGGTGCAGGATGATGTCGATCGCCAGGAACACCGCCAGCACCAAGCCGCCGACAAACAGCGTCTCGCGCCAAAGGTTGGCAGTCGTCCAGAAGAAGTCGACCCCGCGCAGGAAGCCAACGAACAGCGGGGGATCACCAAGCGGCGTCAGCGAGCCGCCAATGTTGGAGACCAGGAAGATGAAGAAAACGATGACATGGGCGTTGAATGGCCTGGCGTCGTTGGCGCGGATGATCGGCCGGATCAGGATCATCGAGGCGCCCGTCGTGCCGATGACCGAGGCGAGCAGCGCGCCGACCAGCAGCAGCCCGACATTGACCAGCGGCGTGCCGTGGATGTTGCCGGCGACCAGGATGCCACCCGAAATGGTGAACAGCGCGAACAGCAGTATGATGAAGGACATGTATTCGGTGAGCAGCGCGTGCAGCACCGCCTCGGTCGCCGAAGGGATGCCGAAGGCGAGCGCCAGCGGCACGACGACCAGCGCCGCCCACAGGGCCGCGATCTTGCCGTAATGATGCTCCCAGACATGGTGGAACAGCAGCGGACCGGTGGCGATCGACAGCAGCAGGCCGGCAAAGGGCAGCGCCCACCACAGCGACATCGAGGCGCCGGGCAGCGTGTGTTCCTCCGCCGCGACAGCGGCGCCCGGCAACAGCATGGTGACGGCAAGGGCCGCGCCCGCCATCACGCCTGCACCGATCCGCGATAACTTCCCCTGCCGCCCCACCTTCCGTTCAGTCCGACAAATGGTCTTCGAGCGTCACGCCGGCATCGCGCATGCGCCGCAGCATGGCATCGAGCGAGCCATTGAGATCGATGCCGCGGCAGGCGTCAAGCCGGACGGTGGTCTTGAAACCCTGGCTGACGGCATCCAGCGCCGAAAAGCCGACGCAGAAATCCGTCGCCAGCCCGACCAGGGTGACGGTGTCGATACCGCGCTCCTTGAGGTAGCCTCCGAGGCCGGTCGGCGTCGTGTGGTCGTTCTCGAAAAAGGCCGAATAGCTGTCGATTGCCGGGCGAAACCCCTTGCGGATGACGAGTTCGGCCTTGGTCCAGGCAAGGCCGGAATGGAAGTCCGAGCCGAGGCTGCCCTGGATGCAATGATCCGGCCACAGCGTCTGCTGGCCGTAGGGCATTTCGATCATGGTGAAGGGCTGCGCGCCCGGATGGCTGGAGGCGAAGCTCGAATGCCCGGCGGGATGCCAGTCCTGCGTCAGCACGACATGGTCGGCGTGCCGGATCATGTCATTGACCAGCGGCACGATCTCGTCGCCGCCGGTCACGGCCAACGCGCCGCCCGGGCAAAAGTCGTTCTGCAGGTCGATCACAACAAGCGCTTGGTCGGCCATTGGGCCTCCTTCTTCTCTGCGTTGGGCTCAGGCTCCAGTGGAAAGGTGCCGCTGACGCGACCGGAGGCAGAAACTTGACCAGATGGCCGGCCGCGTCAACCTCCGAAGGCGTAACAATCTCGTTGCATGCACCCTGGCAAGCACGGCGGCCCAAACTCTGGCTTTGACAATTTCCACCGGCTTGATATCATTTGCATACGAATGAATTTCCGGTTTGCGGACCGGCAAGATCATGCCTGGGGTAAACGCCCTGGGAGGGCCTTTTCGGGGAAGGCCCACTCTCTGGGAAGGCAAAGCGTGATCCGTTACGCGAAACCCACCACGGTCGACGAGGCGCTCGCTTTGCTTGGCGAGGGCGCCTGGCGCATTCTTGCCGGCGGCACGGATTTCTATCCGGCGCAGGGCGCGAAGCCGTTCCGCGACAATGTCCTCGACATCAATGGCCTCGCTGCTTTGCGCGGTATTGCCGAGACGGATGACCACTTTGTCATCGGCGCGCGCACGACCTGGACCGACCTCATCCGTCACCCCTTGCCGCCGGCTTTCGATGCGCTGAAACAGGCCGCGCGCGAGGTCGGTTCGCCGCAGATCCAGAACGTCGCCTCGGTGGCCGGCAATCTCTGCAACGCCTCGCCGGCCGCCGATGGCGTGCCGGGCCTGCTCGCGCTCGATGCCGAGGTCGAACTGCGCTCGGCGAGAGCGACGCGGCATCTGCCCTTGCCGGATTTCATTCTCGGCAATCGCCGCACGGCCCTGCGGCCTGGCGAAATGGTGACCGCCATTCGCGTGCCGAAGCTGGCCGCCGCCGGTGCATCGGCTTTCGTCAAGCTCGGCGCGCGGCGCTACCTCGTCATCTCCATCGCCATGGTAGCGGCGCGCCTGGTCGTGGCGAACGGCAGGGTTGCCGAAGCGGCCATTGCCGTCGGGTCCTGCTCGGCTGTCGCCAGGCGGCTTGCCGGCGTCGAGGCGGCGTTGCTCGGATTGCCTGGGGATGGCGGGCTCGCCGGCGCCATCCAGTCCGCGCCGATAACGGAACTGTCGCCGATCGCCGATGTGCGCGGCAGCGCCGAGTACAGGCTCGACGCGGTGCGCGAGATTGTTGCCCGGGCCGTGCTGACGGCCGCTGGGCCGATGAACGATCATATGGTGGCGGCGGCATGAGACAAGCTCAGCCTGACATGAACCAGGTTCTGCCCGAAGTGGATGAAGGTCGGCCGGATTTGGGCATAGTCCAGCCCGGCCTCGAGCGCGCCGACATCGCCTTCGCGGTCAATGGCGCCGCCGTCTCGGTCAACGTGCCGCCGCTGCGCCGGCTGTCCCAGGTCCTGCGCGACGAATTGCGGCTCACCGGCACCAAGGTCGGCTGCGATGCCGGCGATTGCGGCGCCTGCACGGTGCTGGTCGACGGCGATCCCGTCTGCGCCTGCCTGATGCCGGCGGCTTCGGCCGCGGGCGCATCGGTGACGACGGTCGAGGGGCTGGCCAACGGCCTGTTGTCAGCGCTGCAGGCTTCTTTCCTGGCCCATGGCGCGGCACAATGCGGCATCTGCACGCCGGCGCTGCTGGTGGCGGCGACAGCACTGTTGGACACGACGCCGAGACCAACCGAAATCGAGGTGCAGGATGCGCTGGGCGGGATTCTGTGCCGCTGCACCGGCTACCGGAAGATCATCGCGGCGGTGATGGACGCCTCCTCGCAAGTGGCAAGCCTCGATTTCCGCCTGCCCCAGTCCGGCCATGCGATCGGCGCGTCGCCCGTCAGGCTGGACGGTGTGCCAAAGGTGACCGGGGCCGAGAAATTCGGCGGCGATTCCTTCCCGGCCGATGCGCTTGCTGTGCTGGTGGTCCGCTCGCCGCATTATCACGCCGGCTTCGCCTTTGGCGACCTCGACGGCTGGGCAAGGAAGACCCCCGGCATCGTTGGTGTCTTCACGGCGGCCGACATTCCGGGCAAGAACTGTTTCGGCGTCATCGGCCCGTTTGCCGACCAGCCGGCGCTCGCCGAAGGGTTTGCGCGGCTTCGCGGCGAGGCGGTGGCGCTGGTCGCCGGCGAGCGCGAGGCAATTTTCGATCTGGACCTGTCGGATTTCCCAATCCGCTGGACCGAGCTGCCGCATGTCCTGCAGCCCAGCGAAGCACAGGCTGAGGGTGCTGCGCTGATCCATCGGAACCGCCCTTCGAACCTCTTGACCTCCGGCTTCGTCGAGCGCGGCGATCCCGAGGCGGCGCTTGCCGGCGCCGCTGTGACCGTGACCGGTGCGATCGACACCTCCTATGTCGAGCACGCCTATATCGAGCCCGAGGCCGGCCATGCCTATATGGACGCCGACACGCTGGTCGTCGTCGCCTGCACCCAGGCGCCCTATATGGACCGCGACGACACGGCGAAGGTGCTTGGCCTGGCTGTCGACAAGGTGCGCATCGTGCCGACCGCGACCGGCGGCGGCTTCGGCTCGAAACTCGACGTTTCGCTGCAGCCGCTGATCGGCCTCGTGGCGCTGAAGACCGGGCGTCCGGCCGCCTTGGCCTACACGCGCAACGAATCGATGATGTCGACCACCAAGCGCCACCCCGCAGAGATGAAGGCGACCATCGGCGCCGATGCCGACGGCCATGTCACCGGCATGATCTTTTCAGGCGATTTCAACACCGGCGCCTATGCCAGCTGGGGGCCGACCGTCGCCAACCGCGTGCCGGTGCATGCTTCCGGCCCCTACGCGACGCCGAACTACCGCGCCGAGGGCCGCGCCATCCACACCCATGGCCCGATCTCCGGCGCCTTCCGCGGCTTCGGCGTGCCGCAGGCGACGATCATGCAGGAGACGCTTTACGATGAGCTGGCCGGCAAGCTCGGCATCGACCGCCTCGATTTCCGCCTGAGAAACTGCCTTCGGAACGGATCCGAAACAGTCACCGGCCAGAAGCTGGAATCCGGCGTCGGCATTGCCGAATGTCTCGAGGCCTTGCGGCCACATTGGGCGCGGGCGGAAGCCGACGCGGAAGCTTTCAACAATGCCAATGGCGATAAAAAGCGCGGCGTCGGCGTGGCGTCCTGCTGGTATGGCTGCGGCAACACCTCGCTGCCCAATCCGTCGACCATCCGGGTCGGCATCGCGGCTGACGGCACCGTCATCCTGCACCAGGGCGCCGTCGACATCGGCCAGGGTTCCAACACCGTCATCGCGCAGATCTGTGCCGACGCGCTTGGCCTGCCGCTGGAAAGGTTCCGGCTGAAAAGCGCCGATACGGCAATCAGCCCCGACGCAGGCAAGACCTCTGCCTCGCGCCAGACTTTCGTGACCGGCAAGGCCGCCGAGAAGGCCGGGCGGGCCCTGCGGGAAAAGATCCTGCGCTTTGCCAATGTCTCCGGGAAGGCAAGCCTGCAACTGGACGGTGCGGCGATCGTCATCCGCGAAGGCGAAGCCGCGCGCCGCATCGATCTCGCCTCGCTCGACATGGATGCCGACGGCTTCGTCTTCCGCGCCGAGGAGACCTACGACCCGCCGACACTGCCGCTCGATGCCAAGGGCCAGGGCAAGCCCTATGCCGTCTATGGCTATGGCGCGCAGATCGCCGAACTGGAGGTCGATCTCAAGCTCGGCACGGTCAAGCTGATCAAGGTCACCGCCGCGCATGATGTCGGCAAGGCGATCAACCCGCTGCTGGCCGAGGGCCAGATCGAGGGCGGCATCGCGCAAGGCATCGGCATGGCGCTGATGGAAGAGTACATTCCCGGCCGCACCGAGAATCTGCACGACTATCTCATCCCGACCATCGGCGACGTGCCGCCGATCGAAACCATCCTGGTCGAGGTTCCCGATCCCGAAGGGCCGTTCGGCGCCAAGGGCCTGGGCGAGCATGTGCTGATCCCGACGGCACCCGCGATCCTCAACGCCATCCGCCATGCCACCGGCGTGCTGGTCACCAAGGTTCCGGCGACGCCGACGCGCATCCGCGCTGGCATCCGTGAAAAAGATGGCATCCGCGAAAAGGAGGCACGCGCATGAGTGAGCTTGCCGAGCGTTTTGAGACCCATGATCCCGGCGAGAAGCTGGTGGCGGAGAAGATCCGCTGCGATGCCTGCCCGGTCATGTGCTACATAGCCGATGGTCGCACCGGCGCCTGCGACCGCTACGGCAATGCCGGCGGCCGGATCGTGCGCATGGACCCGCTGACCATTCTCGACCATGCTGCCGAGACCGGCGGGACAATCGTGCCCTTCGTCGCCGAAGGCGAGGCGTGGGACGGCGAACTGGTCAACACCGGCCGCCGCTTCGTCACGGCAATCGGCGCGGGCACCACCTATCCCGACTATAAGCCGGCGCCGTTCATCGTCAGCCAGCAAGTCGAAGGCGTCGATCTCGTCACCGTCGTCACCGAAGGCATTTTTTCGTATTGCGGCGTCAAGGTGAAGATCGACACCGACCGTCATATCGGACCCGAAACGGCAGTCGTGCGCTCGCAAGGCGAGGCGATCGGCCATGTCACGACGGGCGAATATGGTTCGCAGATGCTGTCGCTGGGCGGCGTGCATCATCTGACCGGCGGCTCCAAGGCGGAAGGCCGGGCAACCTGCGACGCGCTGCTCAATCTGTGCAACCGCAAGCCGGTGGAACTGACCATCGACGGCGGCGCCACCATCATCGTCGAAGCCGGCAAACCGCCTGTCATCGACGGCAAGCAGGAACACCGCATGCGCGTCGGCTGCGGCTCGGCCACCATCGGCATGTTCGCCACGCAATGGCGCGGGCTGGTCGACGAGGTGGTGGTGGTCGACGACCACATCACCGGCGTCGTCTCCGAGCACCAGGCCGGCAAGGTGCTGGGCTGGCAGGATACGGGCATCAAAATCATCGGACGCCGTTCGACGCCGGGCCGCTATTTCAAGGTCTCCGAGCCCGGCCTCGGCTGGGGCGGCACCTCGATTTCCGACCCGCTGTCGATCCTCGGCGAATGGAACGCCAAGAAGGGCGCGCGGCCGGGCCTGTCGCTGTTGATGGTTTCGACCACCGGCGAGCAGTTCGCCTATTACGAGCTCGACGACGAATTGAAGCCGGTCGGGAAGCCGTTTCCGGAGCGGTTGCAGAAGTCGGTCAATCTGATCGAGGACAATTGCGAGCCGGCGCTGTGCACCGTGCTGTTCATCGGCGGTGCCGGCGGCTCGCTGCGCGCCGGCGTCACCGAAAACCCGGTCAATCTCACCCGCTCGGTGCAAGGCCTGAAGACTTACGTGACGGTCGGCGGCGCGCCGGTCTATGTCTGGCCGGGCGGCGGCATCACGCTGATGGTCGATGTCACCCGGGTGCCGGAAGGTGCCTTCGGCTATGTGCCGACGCCGGCGCTGGTGGCGCCGATCGAGTTCACCTTGCGCCGTGACGACTATGTCAGGCTTGGCGGCTACGAGGCCGAGATCCGCAGTGTCGAGGATATCGTCGCCAAGGGCGGCGAATACCTCAACCCGCGCCACGGCACGGGTGCGCCGTCCGACAATCCATGGCCGCCGCTGGCGCAGCTGCGGCGCGCCGCATCGAACGGAGCCTGACGATGGACGGCCCGCAGGCGCATTGGCTGCAGGACGGCAAGCGGCTGCATCTCAACCATGGGCCGATCGATCTGATCGTCGAGGCCTTTGGCGAGGCGCAGGAATGCCGCCTGGCCTATGAGCAAGCCGTCGCGCGCTTCCAGACGGTCCTGATCGAGCTGGTCAGGGAGCTTCCCGAATTGCGGCTCCCGGCATTTTTCCTGGCGCCGCGGGCCTTCAACGGTCCGACGGCGCGCCGCATGGACGCGGCCGTCATGCCGCTCGCGGAATGTTTCATAACGCCGATGGCCGCCGTCGCAGGATCGGTAGCCGACGAAATGCTCGCCGCATTGCTTGCCGGCCGCAGGCTCGAGCGCGCCTATGTCAACAATGGCGGCGACAGCGCCCTCCACCTCGGCACGGGCCGGTCGATCGGCCTGGCGGTCGCCGGCACCGGCAACGGCATGGCCGACCGGATCACGATCCGCGCGGAGGATGGCGTTCGCGGCGTCGCCACCAGCGGCTGGCGCGGCCGTTCCTTCTCACTTGGCATTGCCGACGCCGTCACCGTGCTGGCGCGGACCGGTGCCGAGGCCGATGCGGCGGCGACGCTCATTGCCAATGCGGTGGACCTGCCCGGCAATCCCGCCATCCAGCGCATTCCCGCATGTGAACTGTCGCCCGACAGCGACCTCGGCGCGCGGCTGGTGACGCAAGGCGTCGGCACGCTTGCGCCTGGCGAGGTGGCGCGGGCGCTGGACAATGGCCTTGCCGTCGCCGAAGATTTTCGCCGGCGCGGCCTGATTGCCGGATCGGCGCTGTTTCTTGGCGGTGAGGCCCGCATCAGTGGTTCCGTGGCGCTTGCCGCACCCAACAAAAATCCGAGGGAGGAAGTTGCCCATGCCTGAGTTTCCGATCCGCAAGATCGCAGTGCTGAGCGAAGAGATATTTCATGAGGGCGGTCCGGTCGCGGACGTGCCGCGCCGGCGTGCCGCGGCCATGGCTGTGGTCAGGAACCCGTTCGCAGGGCGCTATGTCGAGGATCTGCAGAGCGCCATGGACGATCTGAAGCCTCTCGGCCTGCTGCTTTCCGACAGGCTGATCGCCGCATTGGGCGGCGACGTCAAACAGATCGACGGCTACGGCAAGGGTGCCATTGTCGGCACGGCGGGCGAGCTGGAGCACGGCGCGCTCTGGCACGTGCCGGGCGGCTACGCCATGCGCGAGCGGCTTGGCGACGCCAAGGCGATCGTGCCGTCGGCCAAGAAAGTCGGCGCCTTCGGCTCAAAGCTCGACGTGCCGCTCGGCCACATCAACGCCGCCTATGTGCGCAGCCATTTCGACGCCATGGAAGTCGGCATCAGCGACGGGCCGCGTCCCGACGAGATCCTGTTCTGCCTCGCCATGACCTGTGGCCCGCGCATCCACAACCGCATGGGCGGCCTGGCGGCCGACGGCATCAAGGCCTGGGACGGGCTGCGGTGAGCGGCGAGGACAATCTGCTCAAGCTGGTCGAGGTCGAAGAACCCGAGGAGCAGGATTACCTGCTGCAGGAGCAGGTCGGCTTCATCCTGCGCAAGGCGCACCAGCGCCATGTCTCGATCTTCGCCGCGCATATCGGCGACCTGACGCCGCCGCAATTCGCGGCGCTGGCCAAGCTGCGCGATGTCGGCGAGACCTCGCAGAACCAGCTTGGCACGCTGATCGCCATGGATGCGGCGACCGTGAAGGGCGTGATCGACCGGTTGAAGGCGCGCGGCCTGGTCGAACTCTCCAAGCATGAGGGCGACAAAAGGCGGCTGCTGGTCAATCTGACCGCCGAAGGCCGCGACGCCATCGAACGCCTGATCCCGCTGGCGCGCGAGATCACCAGGGAAACGCTGGCGCCGCTCTCGGCCAAGGAGATCGCCACCTTCATGAAGCTGCTGGCCAAGCTGGCGTAGGGTGCCGCGACGATCCATCGCATCAAATGGCGATCAGAGCGTGAACGCTTCCCTGCACAATTCCTGCAGCTTCGAAAAGACGCCCTTTCCGCCGGTGATGACCTGCGTGCCGCTCTGCAGCACCGTCTTGGGATCCGCCTGCAGGACGGTGCCGCCGGCCTCCTCGATCAGCAACATGCCGGCCAGGCAGTCCCAGGCGTTCATGTGTTCCTCGACATAGCCAAGCAGCCGGCCCGAGGCCACATAGGCCAGCATCAGGGCGCCGGACGCGTTGCGGAAGAAGACACCGCCTTCGGCGAGGATCTTCTTGATCAGCACGGCGATGTTCTCGGCCTCGGCCCGGTTCGAGAATCCGGTCCCCACCGAGCCTTCTTCCAGGCTGGTCGCGGCACTTGCCTTGATCGGCCTGCCGTTGATGAAGGCGCCGCCGCCGCGCCTGCCATGGAACGTCTCCCCGGTCGACGGTTCGTGGATGACGCCGACGATCGTCTCCCCGTCCCTTGCGCAAGCGATCACCACGCACCAGGCCGGAATGCCGCGCACGAAATTGGCGGTGCCGTCGATGGGATCGACGACCCAGGCATAGCCGCTCGAGCCGGCGACAGAAGCGTGTTCCTCGCCGACGATGCCGTCCTGCGGATAGTCCTTGGCGATCGCCGCACGTATGAACAGCTCGACCTCGCGGTCGGCCTGCGAGACCAGGTCCTGATGGCCCTTGCTCTCGATGGTCAGGCTTTCCAGATCGCGGAAATATTCGAGCCCGCGTTCGCCGGCCCGCCGCGCCAGATCGATGGCAAACTGCGTGCGGGCGTCAAGATCATGGGTCACGGGAAGGCTCGCTCTTGCTGGGGATGCGCCCGCCACTTAGCAGAGCATCGCCGCCGGCAAAAGCACCTGGCGGATAAATGTCAGGCTGCTTGCGACAGCGATTTGTGAGCGTCAGCCAGGATCTCGAACGACCGCACCCGCGCCGCGTGATCGAAGATCTGCGCGGTGACCATCAGCTCGTCGGCGCCGGTGCGGCGCACGAAGGCATCGATGCCTTGGCGCACTGTTTCGGGAGAACCGACGACGGCGCAGGACAGCGCCTGGCCGAGCATGGTCTTGGCCATCGGGTCGAGATCGCGGTCATAGTTCTCGACCGGTGGCGGCAACCGTCCGGGACGGCCGGTGCGCAGATTGACGAAGGCCTGCTGCAGCGAGGTGAACAGCAGCCGCGCCTCGGCATCGGTGGGCGCGGCAAAGACGTTGAGGCCGAGCATCACATGCGGCCTGTCGAGCTGTTCGGACGGCTGGAAGCGCGAGCGGTAGATGTCCAGCGCATGATCGAGCTCGGCCGGCGCGAAATGCGAGGCGAAGGCGTAGGGCAGGCCGAGCATGGCGGCGAGCTGCGCGCCGTAGAGGCTGGAGCCGAGAATCCAGATCGGAACGGTCTGGCCCTCGCCCGGCACGGCCCTGAGGCGCTGGCCTTCCTCCGCCGGCAGGAAATAGCCCATCAGTTCGACCACGTCCTGCGGGAAGTTGTCGGCGCCGGCCTCGAGGTTGCGGCGCAAGGCGCGCGCGGTGTTCATGTCGGTGCCGGGCGCCCGGCCGAGGCCGAGATCGATGCGGCCGGGAAACAGAGCGGCCAGCGTGCCGAATTGCTCGGCGATCACCAGCGGCGCATGGTTGGGCAGCATGATGCCGCCGGCACCGACTCGGATGGTTTTGGTGCCGCCGGCTACATGGGCGATGACCACGGATGTGGCGGCGCTCGCAATGCCCGGCATGTTGTGGTGCTCGGCCAGCCAGTAGCGCTTGTAGCCCAGCCGCTCGGCATGGCGGGCGAGATCGAGCGAGTTGGCAAGCGACTGCGAGGCATCGCTGCCTTCGACGATCGGCGACAGGTCGAGAACGGACAATTCGGTCATGCGGTGGTCTCCACGATCTTCGTCTCACGCACTTTGGCCTCGAAAGCAGCGCGGTCGGGAATGATGATGCCGAGCAGGCCTTGCAGCGTGTCGGCGAGTTCGGCGGCGGTGGCCATCTCCGTCTGCTCGGTGCGGCCGCCAAGGTGATGGATCGACAGGCGGTTTCCCCGCAGCGCGTAACGCCGATCCGGCGCGGCGCGCGCCGCAATGACGGAGGAGAGGAAATGCGATGTCGGGCTGGTCGACAGGAAGTGATTGGTGACGGAATAGTCGACCTCGTATTGCGGCTGCAGGTCGAAGCGGTAGAGCGGGCGCCAGTCGCCGCCGATGGCGGCCTGCAGGCGGAAATGATCGCCGGCCTCGACGATGCGGAATGGCTCATGCGGGGTTTTCTGTTCCGGGCCGGGATCCAGCAGCAGCGGCGCGGTCAGGGTCAGGCCGCCGAAGCCGACATCGGCGATGTAGGTACGGCCATCGAGCTCGACGCGCAAAAGCATGTGGCTGCGCGCGGTGATGGCGTCCTCGCTCTGGCCCCAGAGCACGCGCGCGGCCAGGCCGCCGACGTCGAAACCAAGCGCCCGCAGCGCATGCATGAAGAGGAGGTTGTGCTCGAAGCAATAACCACCACGCCCGCCAAGGACGATCTTGTCCTGCAGCGCGGCGAGGTCGAGCCGGACCGGGCGGCCAAGAAACGGATCGATGTTCTCGAAGGGGATCGCCTGCGGATGCGCGAAATGCAGCGCCCTCAGCGTATCCAGCGACGTGTCGCGCGGACCGGCGTAACCGATGCGCGCGAGATAGGCGTCGAGGTCGAAGGCAGGAGCATCGCTCATAGGGAAGGCACCGGACGTTGATCGGCCGGATATAGGCATTCGATACCGCCGCGGCAAACGGCGTCCGCCTTCTATGCCGCCGCCTTGCCGTTCTCCTCGACGGGTTCGTCGTCGACCACGGCGGTTTGCTGCGCGGCGAGGAAATTGCCGACATGGCCAAGCCCTTCGAAATGGTCGCAGAACACCTTGATGACGACCAGCAGCGGCACCGCCATCAATGCGCCGACGAAACCCCACAGCCACGACCAGAAGGCAATGGCGATGAAGATCGCCACCGCGTTGATTTCCAGGCGCCTGCCGACCACCATCGGTGTCACGAACTGGCCTTCGACGACATCGCACAAAAGCACGAAGGCCGGCGCCAGAAGCGCGTAGGAGATGGTGTCGAAGCTGATCAGCGCCATCACCGCCACCAGCACGATGGTCAGCAGCGCGCCGACATAGGGCAGGAAGTTGAACAATGCGGCGGCGACACCCCAGACCAGCGGGTTGGGCATGCCGAGAGCCCACAGGCCAAGGCCGATGACGGTGCCGAGACCCGCATTGATGATGGTGACGGTGAGCAGATAGTGCGAGATTTCGTGCTCGACGTCATAGACGACGCGCAGCGCCCGCTTCTTCTCGGTGAGGCTGGCGAAGGACTGGATGATCTTCTCGTAGAACATCGTGCCCGAGGCGAGCAGGAACAGCGACAGCACGAAGATGATGGTGAGGCTTGTACCCGCCGCCAGGATGTTGCTGGCGGCCGACGACAGGATACCGGACTGGGCGACGGCCACCTTCTGGACGCCAGGCTCCTGCGAGGTTTCGGTCATCTGCTCGATCTGATGCGAGACCTGCATGATCCTTTCCAGCGGACGCCGCAATTGCGCCAGCCGCTCGGTGAGTTGCTGGCCGATCGACGAGGTGTTGTTGAGGAGATCGATGACAGGACCTGAGAGCAAATAGCCGGCGCTGGCGAACACGCAGATGGACAAAAGCACCAGGAGCGTCGCCGAAACCGCTTCGGGAATGCCGCGCTTGCGCAGCAGCCGCACGATCGGCGTCAATGTCAGCGCCAGCAGGAAAGCGAGCATGACCGGCATGAAGAAGGCACGACCGAAATAGAGCGCATAAACGGTCATGAAGATGAAGATGCCGACCAGCAGCGAGCGCATCAGATGGGTATCCGCGCGGGCTTCGACGCGCGGATCCGGGCTTTCGGCAACGCCTGCGCCCGTAGCGGCGGGTTCGGTTTTCATCATGCACCCTCAGCGGGCACCGCAACTGGTGCAGTCCGTTGACGAAAAACGCCGGCGCGCCAGCAAGGTTCCTTTAGCCGGCAAGGCCCTTTATGCGACGGGCGCGGCCACCGCCGCCGCGGACTTCGCCGTTTCCTTGCGCACGATCGGCGCCACTTTGGTGCCGTAGAGTTCGATCGCCTTCATGATCTTGGCATGCGGCATGGTGCCGATCGCCATCTGCAGCAGGAAGCGGTCATTGTTGAAGATCCTGTGCTGGGCGACGATCTTCTCGGCCACCTGCTCTGGACTGCCGACGAACATGGCGCCGTCGGGACCACGCGACTGGTCGAAATGCGCCCGCGATGTCGGGCCCCAGCCACGCTCGCGGCCGATGCGGTTCATCACCTCGGCCTGCGGGCCGTAGAAATCGTCGGCCGCCTGTTCGGTGGTGTCGGCGATGAAGCCGTGCACGTTGATGCTGGTGGCGAGACCCGCCGGGTCGCTGCCGGCGCGCCTGGCGGCCTCGCGGTAGAGGTCGAACAGTGGCGCGAAGCGCGCCGGCTCGCCGCCGATGATGGCAAGCGCCAGCGGCAGGCCGAGCGCGCCCGCGCGGGCGGCGGACTGCGGCGTCCCACCAATCGCGATCCAGACCGGCAGCCTGTCCTGGAAGGGCCGGGGATAGACGCCGCGATCGTTGATCGGCGCACGCAGATTGCCGGACCAGGTGACCTTGACGCTGTCACGGATGGCGAGCAGCAGATCCAGCTTTTCCGCAAAGAGCTCGTCATAGTCTTCCAGATTGTAGCCGAACAGCGGGAAGGATTCGATGAACGAACCGCGCCCGGCCATGATCTCGGCACGGCCGCCCGAGAGAAGATCGAGCGTGGCGAACTGCTGGAAGACGCGCACCGGATCGTCGGAGGACAATACCGTGACCGCGCTGGTCAGCTTGATGCGCTTCGAGCGCTCGGCGGCAGCGGCGAGCGCCACGACCGGCGCGGAGGCGGCATAATCGGGCCGGTGATGCTCGCCGAGACCGAAGACGTCGAGACCGACCTGGTCGGCGAGTTCGACCTCCTCGATCAGGTTGCGCAAGCGCTCATGCGGCCCGATGGCGCCCGGGCCGGGCTGCGGGCTGACGTCGGCGAAAGTGTAGAGACCGAGTTCCATTTGATGTCATCCTGGCGTTGGGTTTTGCAGCTAGACGTAGCGAGCGAACTGTCTTGCCGCCAGAGGCGTGGACGGTGAACAGTGCATGTCGGTTTGGGCGGCAAAAGGCGTCTGCCGACGGCAACATCACGGAATTTCATGGCTGGCATACCGTTTTGGCGCTTGAACTCTCGGCATTCGCGCGTATGTAAGCCTCGCGAATTGACTTCAGGGAAGTGGACTTGGCTATCTACAGGGAAAAAGACATTTTCGAGCGGCGCAACGCCGCGAACGAGGCAAAGAAGGCGCTTCTGGAGCGCTTCAAGTCAAAGCCGGCGGCAGATGATCCTGCGGTGCTGGCGCGACAGGCCGAACGCAAGGCAATCCTCCAGGCTCGTGAGATCCGCGAAGCCGAGAAGGCAAGGCTGAAGCAGGAAAAGCTGGCACGCGAAGCCGCGGAGAAGGCCGAGCGCGAGGCAGCAGCCGAAGCGGCACGCATCGCCGCCGAAGAGGCAGCCCAGGCCGAGGCCAAAATTCGGGAAGCCGAAGAGACCGAGCGCATTGCCCGCCTGCTCGCCGACGAGGCCGAGCGCAAGGCCAAGCGCGACGCGCGCTATGCGGCGCGCAAGGCACGGACCGGCAGGGCTCCTCCGGGCTTTTCCGCCCGCTAGCAGCTTCGGCGCAGCCAAGCTCGAACATTGAATCAGGGTCGTCTTGCAGCGGCCCTGAAGGTGTTTGTGCGGTGCTTTTTCTTGTTGGACGCATATCGCTGTCCCACGCCGCTTTCAGGCCGCGAATTTCAGCCCCATGATGCCGCAAACGATCAGCGCGATGCAGCCGAGGCGGATCGCGGTGGCGGGCTCGCCGAGCAGCCAGATGCCGAGCAGGGCCGTGCCGACCGTGCCGATACCGGTCCACACCGCATAGGCGGTGCCGACGGGAAGCGCCTTCAGCGCCAGGCCAAGCAAGGTGAGACTGACGATCATCGAGGCGACCGTGAGCACGGTCGGAACCAGCCTGGTAAATCCGTCGGTGTATTTGAGGCCGATCGCCCAGCCGATTTCGAAGAGGCCAGCGAAAAACAGAAAAGTCCAGGACATCGGAACGCTCCATCCGGCACCGGGCCGGAGACAGGATCCGATCCTCAGATACCGATCATTATGGCGGGTCGTCCCGACCGTATTGTTGGGGAGGCGCGGGGTCGTCCCCGCACCGTCGATATAGGCTGCCCAAACGCCCGATCAACCCGGCGGCATTGTCTGACGCCGCCGGTGGGATTTGCGTGCCTGACTTGCCGAGGCCTACTTTTCCTTGATGCGCATCGCCTTGACCGGCGGCGCCTTCAGGGCGGGAGCGGGTGCCGGCTTCTTGGCATCCTTCTTCGGCTTGCGGGCTTCCTTGCCTGCCTTCATCGCACCTTTAGCCATGATTCGTTCCTCCAGTTGCGGGGAGCGAAGTGAAACAAGAGAAACGCTTTGCTGCAAGTGGGCAGTGTCTGTCGCAACCGCCGGCCGACTGCTTTCAACCGGTTTCTAATTTTCTCGTAAACCATGGCCGTCCGTGCCATTCTCGTTTTCGCACTGCAGCATCGACCCGCGCCTTCGCCCGGGTGATCGTCGGGCAGGCCGGTCAGGACGACAATGCGGATCCACATCGGCTGCGCGATGAGTTTCGACTTCCCGCAGGAGACGCCGCTCATCGCGATGCTCAATATCCACTATTCCCGCGCCTCCGACCTCGAGCGGCCGGATTTCCTGACCTCCAGCCCGCCAGTTCCGGTTGAGGGTTATCGCGACAGTTTCGGCAATTGGTGCAATCGCTTCGTCGCGCCGCCCGGTCGATTCACCTTCGGTACGGATGCGGTGATCCGCGACACCGGCACATTCGAGATGGGCGAGCTGATGGCCTGGCAGCACGAGGTGCGCGACCTGCCGGCCGAGACGCTGCTGTTCCTGCTGCCCAGCCGGTTTTGCGAGAGCGACCTGTTGGCCAACGAAGCCTGGCGGCTGTTCGGCCATACGCCGCTCGGCATTCCGCGCGTGCAGGCGGTGTGCGATTTCGTCCACAACCACATCGTCTTCAACTACGGCAATGCGCGGCCGACGCGCACCGCTGCGGAAGCCTATCGGGAACAGAGCGGCGTGTGCCGCGATTTCGCGCATCTTGCCGTCACCTTCTGCCGGGCGCTCAACATCCCGACGCGCTACTGCACCGGCTACATCAGCGATATCGGTATGCCGAAGCCGTGGTCGAGCATGGATTTCGCCGCCTGGATGGAAGTCTATCTCGGCGGCCGCTGGCATGTCTTCGACCCGCGCAACAATGCGCCGCGCATCGGCCGTATCCTGATCGCTTCCGGGCGCGACGCCGCGGATGTGCCGCTAACCCATATTTTCGGACCGGGGACACTGGCCGGCTTCAAGGTGTGGACCGACGAGATCGTCGAATAGTCGCGGTCTCCCGCCGGCCGGTCCCAAACAAATCGCGTCTTGAACGACCCGGCAGTTGGCGCGTTATGGTGGAGCTGCGGCCGTCCGGCCGTTAGACTGGGGCACGTTGAACGAGGACCAAACCGCATGGCCGGTCACGGCGGCTCCAAAATGGTCATCTATGCGGCGCTTGCCGGCAATCTGGCGATCGCGCTGACCAAATTCGCCGCCGCCTTCTTCACCGGCAGCTCGGCGATGCTGTCGGAAGGTGTGCATTCGCTGGTCGATACCGGCAATGGCGGCCTGCTGCTCTACGGCATGCACCGTGCCGCGCGCCCGGCCGACCGCACGCATCCGCTTGGGCATGGCCGCGAACTCTTTTTCTGGAGCTTCATCGTTGCCCTCCTGGTCTTCGCGCTGGGCGCCGGCGTGTCGTTCTACGAGGGCATCATCCACATCATGGCGCCGGAGCCTGTCGCCAACGTCAAGGTGAACTATGTCGTTCTCGGCTTGTCCTTCCTGTTCGAGGGCAGCACCTGGCTGGTGGCGCTGAAGGAATTCCGCCGAGAGAAAGGCAAACAGAGTTGGCTGCAGGCCCTGCAGTCGAGCAAGGACCCGAGCGTCTATACCGTGCTGTTCGAGGACAGCGCGGCGCTTGTCGGCCTGATCGTCGCCTTTGCCGGCATATTGGCGGCGGAGTTGCTGGAGATGCCGGAACTCGACGGCGTCGCCTCGATCGGCATCGCGCTCATTCTCGGCGCCACGGCGATTTTCCTCGCCCGCGAAAGCAAGGGGCTGCTGATCGGCGAACCGGCGTCGCCCGAAGTGCAAAAAAAGGTGCTGGCGATCGTGCAGCAGGATCCGGCGGTGCAGCGCGCGAACGGCGTCCTGACCGTCCATATGGGACCGCAAGAGATCGTTGCCGGGCTCAGCATCGAATTCGAGGACCATCTGGCAGCGCCGGAAATCGAAGCCTGTGTCGAGCGCATCGAGGCACGGCTGAAGAAGGAGATGCCGGAGATCACGCGGCTGTTCGTCAAGCCGCAGACCACGGGCACCTGGGAGCAGCGGCGCAAGCTGATCGAAACGGCATCGAACTAGTCCTGGACCAGCGCTGCACCGTTGCCCCGTCGCATTGCCTTGCTAAGATCAGGCGACGGATTTCGGAGGAACGACCATGAAGATCGACGGCGGGTGCCATTGCGGCGCCATCACCTATGAGGCGGAGGTCGACCCGGCGAAGACCTCGATCTGCCATTGCACGGACTGCCAGCAGCTGACCGGCACGGCTTTTCGCGTCACTGTTCCCGCGCCCGAGGATCACTACCGGATCACCAGGGGCACGCCAAAACTCTATATCAAGACCGGATCGAGCGGCGCCAAGCGCGCCCAGGCCTTTTGTGGCGACTGCGGTTCGCATCTTTTCGCGACTTCGGTTGGCGACGGCCCGAAGGTCTATGGAATCAGGGCGGGCACCGCGCGGCAACGCGAGGATCTGGTGCCGACACAACAGAAATGGCACCGGTCGGCCCTGCACTGGCTTCCCGAATTCGAAGGCATGAGCATCGTGGAGGAGCAATAGCCCCGCGCTCCCAGTCGAAAGCCGCCCCAGGACAAGCAATTCTGTGCTAGCCTCGCTCACCATCAAGCGGCGGGTAATAGCGATGTTGGAAACGGACAAACTGTTCGCCGGCTCGATCCCGGAAAACTACGACCGCTATATGGTGCCGTTGATTTTCGAGCCATTCGCCGCGGACCTTGCACGGCGGGCAGCGTCCTTTTCGCCCAAAGCCGTCCTGGAAGTCGCCGCGGGCACCGGGGTCGTCACCCGCGCCTTGGCGCCAAAACTGTCCCCTGACGCAACCTATGTCGTGACCGACCTCAACCAGCCGATGCTCGACTACGCCGCTTCGCGACAGGCTCGCGACGGTCGCATCCAATGGCGCCAGGCCGATGCCATGGCGCTTCCGTTCGAGGACGCGGCCTTCGATCTCGTTTGCTGCCAGTTCGGCGCGATGTTCTTTCCCAGCCGCCCATCCGCCTACCGCGAGGCCAGGCGGGTGCTGAAACCCGGCGGGCATTTCCTGTTCAACGTTTGGGATCGCATCGAGGAGAATGTCTTCGCCGATGATGTGACCAATGCACTGGCCAGGATGTTTGCGAACGATCCGCCGCGCTTTCTCGCCCGCACGCCGCATGGCTACCACGATACGGCGCTGATCCGCGGCGAGCTGGAAGAGGCCGGCTTTTCCGGTGTGGCGATCGAAACGAGGGCTGAACAAAGCCGCGCCCCCTCGCCGCGCCTGCCGGCCGTGGCCTATTGCCAGGGAACGGTGCTTCGCACCGAAATCGAGGCCAGGGATCCCGGGAAACTGGACGCCGCAACGGATTACGCCGCATCCGCGATTGCGGCCAGACATGGCAGCGGCGCGGTTGCCGCCAAAATCCAGGCGCACGTCATCGTGGCCATGGCCTAGGCCGGAATTGCCGGCTAGAGCAGTTCACCGTTTCACGGAAACGGCAACCCGCTCTAACTCTTTGTTTTAACGCAATTCCGGACGGAAAACCGTTTCACACTTTTCCTGGAATTGCTCTAGTCGTCGCCTTCGACGACCCGCAGCCTGAGCTGCCCGGTCTTTGAATCGGCAGCGCGCGGACCGGGCTCGAGTTTCGCCGCGGGCGCCCGTGACGGCGTCTCCGGGCCGGCATCGCCATCGGCCTGCGCGCCGAACTCCAGCGCCTCGATCTTCTGGCCGCGCTTGGTCACTTTCGATGTCGAGACCAGGATATCGTCGATGTCCTTGGCCGACTGGCCGAAATGCACCTGCAGCTTGCGCACGCGCTCGTCGACGCGCGCGACATCCTCCATCAGCCGGATGACCTCGCCCTGGATCAGATGCGCCTGTTCGCGCATGCGGGCATCCTTGAGGATCGCCTGGATGACCTGGATCGACAGCATCAGCAGCGACGGCGAGACGATGACGACGCGGGCGCGGTGCGCCTTGTGGACGATCGCCTCGAAATTCTCGTGGATCTCGGCGAACACCGATTCCGACGGCACGAACATGAAGGCGGTGTCCTGCGTCTCGCCCTGGATCAGGTATTTTTCCGAGATATCGCGGACATGGATCTCGATGTCGCGGCGGAAGGCCTGGGACGCGACCTTCTGCAGGTCGGCGCCGTCGGCCGCGCGGATGGCATTCCAGGCTTCCAGCGGGAACTTGGCATCGATGGCCAGCGAGGGCGCGCCGTTCGGCATCTTCACCAGGCAGTCGGGCCGGCTGCCGTTCGACAGCGTCGCCTGGAATTCATAGGCGCCATGCGGCAGGCCGTCGGCGACGATCGCCTCCATGCGCGACTGGCCGAAGGCACCGCGCGTCTGCTTGTTGGAAAGAATCGCCTGCAGCTGCACGACCTGGCCGGCGAGCGACTGGATGTTGCCTTGCGCGACATCGATGATGGCCAGCCGCTCCTGCAGCTTGGCCAGGCTCTCATGCGTCGATTTGGTCTGCTCGGTCATGGTCTGGCCGAGGCGGCCGGTCATGGCGTCGAGGCGCTGGCCGATCGACTGCGTCAGCTCCGCCTGGCGCGCGCCGAACACTTCGGCGATGGCGCCCATGCGGCCCTGCATCTCGGCCTGGCTTTGCAAGATGCCGGCCATCCGCGCCTCGGCGTCGCGGGCATGGTCGGCGGCTTCCGCGGCAGCGACCGCGCGCGCCTTGGCCGACCGCCACAGCGCGACGACCAGCGCCAGGAACAGGCCGAGGAACAGCAAGGCGCCGAAGGCCAGGGCGTGGCCCAGCGTGATTGTCGAGGCGCCAAGCCGTGCGACGGGCTGCGAAAGGATGGTGCTCAGATCATTCATGTGGACAGCATAGCCGATTCGGTGGGCTGGCACAGATCAAAACGTGAACGATACTCAGCTCCACCGGTTGACGCTTTTCGCTGGACGTCTTACGTGGGACGCCATGCCGATCAAGCCGCTCATCATCCTTCCCGATCCCATCCTGCGCCAGGTTTCCAAGCCGGTGGAGCGCGTCGATGCGCCTTTGCGCAAACTGGCCGACGACATGCTGGCGACCATGTATGACGCGCCCGGCATCGGGCTGGCGGCAATCCAGATCGGCGAGCCGCTGCGCATGCTGGTGATCGATCTCGCCAAGGAAGACGAAACGCCGGCGCCGCATGTCTTCATCAACCCGGAGATCCTGGAAAGCGCCGATCAGCGCTCGGTCTACGAGGAAGGCTGCCTGTCGATTCCCGACTATTACGCCGAGGTGGAACGCCCGGCTTCCGTTCGCGTGAAATATCTCGACCGCGACGGCAAACTGCAGGAGATGGAGGCCGAGGAGCTGATGGCGACCTGCCTGCAGCACGAGATCGACCATCTCAACGGCGTGCTGTTCATCGACCATATCTCCAAGCTGAAGCGCGACATGGTGGTGAAGAAATTCAAGAAGCTCGCCAAGGACAAGGCGCCGGGCAAGCTGGTGGGATAGGGGAACATGCCCCTGCGCGTCATCTTCATGGGCACGCCGGAGTTTTCGGTGCCGACGCTGCGCGCGATCGCCGAGGCCGGACATGAGATTTCCGCCGTCTACACGCAGCCGCCGCGCGCCGGCGGCCGGCGCGGGCTGGAGCTGACGCCGTCGCCGGTGCAGCGCGAGGCCGAACGGCTGGGCATCGAGGTGCGCACGCCGATATCCCTCAAGGGCGACGCCGAGCAGGCGGCTTTCAGCGCCCTGCGGACCGATATCGCCGTGGTCGTCGCCTATGGTTTGCTGCTGCCGAAGGCGATTCTTGACGCGCCCCGGCTTGGCTGCATCAACGGCCATGCATCGCTTTTGCCGCGCTGGCGCGGTGCCGCCCCCATCCAGCGCGCCATCATGGCTGGTGACCTGGAAAGCGGCATGATGGTAATGCGCATGGAAGAGGGGCTGGACACCGGACCGGTGGGATTGCTTGAAAAATGCACCATCGAACCCGATATGACAGCCGGCGATCTGCATGATCGGTTGATGCGCGTCGGTGCTGCCCTGATGGTGGAAGCGCTGGCGCGGCTGGAGGGGAACACCCTGACATTTACCGCGCAAGCGGCGGAAGGGGTGACTTACGCCAGAAAAATCGATAAATCCGAGACGCGGGTGGACTGGACGCGGCCTGCGGCCGAGGTCCACAACCATCTTCGCGGCCTGTCGCCCTTTCCCGGCGCCTGGTCCGAAATTGACATTGGCGGCCGCATGGAACGGCTGAAACTGCTTCGCTCGACGCTGTCCGAAGGCCTGTCGCTTTCGGAAGGTTTGGGCGAGTCGGGAGGAATTCTCGATGACCGGCTGACGGTCGCCTGCGGTGCAGGCGCGATCAGGCTGGTCGAAGTTCAACGCGCGGGCGGAAAGCCCGCCGCCGCGTCGGAATTCTTGCGCGGAGCCAAGATCGTAAAAGGAATGAAGTTCTCATGAGCATGATGTCGATACGCGCGGCAACGCCGCGGGATCGCGAGGCTATTCGCCTCGTCGAGGAACACGCCTTCGGCCAGCAGGCGGAGGCCGGGCTGGTCGACGCGCTGGTGACCGGCGGCGACGCCGTCGTCGAACTGGTGGCGGAAGAAGACGGCCAGGTGGTCGGCCATATCCTGTTTTCCCGGCTGTTCGTCCAGAATGGCGGCAAGAGCCTCGCGGCCGTGGCGCTGGCGCCGCTGGCGGTGGAGCCTTCGTTTCACGGCAGCGGCATTGGCGGCGCGCTGATCCGCGAGGCGCATATCCGCCTCAGGGATGCCGGCGAGACTCTGGCCGTGGTGCTTGGCGACCCGGCCTATTACGGCCGTTTCGGCTACAGCCATGCGCGGGCCGAGAAGTTCGAGAGCGAATACCAGGGCGAGGCGCTGCAGGCGCTGGCCTGGGGCGACGCTCCGGAGGCCGGCAGACTGGTCTACGCTTCCGCCTTCACCGCTCTCGCCGCGTAGGCGAAAGCGTATAAGCTGCCGGCATGCCGCGTTTTCGCCTCGACATCGAATATGACGGCAACCTGTTTGCCGGCTGGCAGCACCAGGCCGACCAGCCTTCGGTGCAGCAGGCGATCGAGCGGGCGATCGAGAAATTCTGCGGCGAGGCGGTGCGGCTGCGCGCCGCCGGCCGCACCGATGCCGGCGTGCATGCGAGCGCCCAGGTGGCGCATGTCGACCTGGCCAAGCCATGGCCTGAAGACAAGGTGCGCGATGCCGTCAACGCTCACCTGCAGGCAGCCGGCGCGCATATCGCCATCCTGAAGGCGGCGATCGTTCCCGACGATTTCGACGCGCGCTTCTCGGCCACCGGCCGCCACTATCTCTACCGCATCCTCAACCGCCGCGCGCCCGCGGCGCTGGAAAAGGGCAAGGTGTGGTGGGTGCCGAAGCGGCTCGACGCCGGCGCCATGCACGAGGCAGCAAAAATCCTGCTCGGCCGGCATGACTTCACCACCTTCCGTTCGACCCAGTGCCAGGCCAACAGCCCGGTCCGGACGCTGGAACGGCTCGATGTGAGCCGGGCTGGCGACATGATCGAGGTGAGAGCCTCGGCCCGTTCCTTCCTGCACAACCAGGTGCGCTCCATGGTCGGCTCGCTCAAGCGCGTCGGCGATGGCGGCTGGACCGAGGCCGACCTCAAGGCAGCGCTCGAAGCGCGCGACCGCGCCGCCTGCGGCCAGGTGGCGCCGCCCGACGGGCTTTTTCTCATTGGCGTCGATTATCCCTGAACAGAGTGCAGAAGCTCTGTCCGGAATAGAGTCCGAAGGCTCTATTCCGAAAAGAACCGGTAGGCCCTATTCAGAGCCCGGCAGGCTCCAACCCCGGAAACGGTCCGGAAAGGCTCTGGGCCCCGATATCGTCCGGCACGGTGATGCCAAGCAGCATCTGCAGCCCGAACAACACCAGCAGCGAAGCGATGAACATGCCAACGAAAACGGCGGTGCCGACCGCCGCGCCCTTGCCGATCGTGGCATTGGTCATGCGCCAGGTCAGCGCCATCGACAAGGCGAACAGCAGCAGCGACACAAGGCTCGAGACCTGGCTTGCCGACGACAGGAAAAGCCTGATCAGCGCCGAGGGCAGCATGAGCCAGGCAGTGATGGCCGAGGCCCAGTTGCTGGCGACGACATAGTGGACGAAGCGCCCGCCAATGCCGGCGCGCGGCGCGACCAGGGCAAGCACGACCAGCGGCAGCACCCAGGAGCCGATGTCGACCGTCGCCAGGCGCACCAGCATGCCGAAACGGCCCACGAAGGCGTTGGGATCGCCGATCTCGTTGGCGATGCCGACCCAGCCCACGATCAGCGCCGGCGCGGCAACGACGATGGCGAAGAAGGAATTCCAGAAACCGTCGGCCGACAGGTCGAGCAGGCGCAGGCCGTCGGCCTTGCCGAGCATAAGCCGCCAGGCACCGGTCAACGAAGCTTGGGTTTCATCCGCCGAAAGCATGCTGCTCAGCCCTGTCCGAACCAGTCTTCGATGAAGCGCTGGTAGATCCGCGTCAGCGTTTCGAGATCGGCAAGGGCGACGCGCTCGTCGACCATATGCATGGTCTTGCCGACCAGACCGAACTCGACCACCGGGCAGTAATCCTTGATGAAACGCGCATCCGACGTACCGCCGGAGGTTGACAATGTCGGCTTCCTGCCGACCGCCGCCTTGATCGAGCCGGCAAGCGTGTCGACCAACTTGTCGTCGCGGGTCAGGAAGACATGGCTTGGCCGGTCGCGCCAGACGAGGTCGTAGTCGACCGGCGTCTTCTTGCCGAGCCGGTACTTCTTGCGCTTCGCCGCCTGGTCGAGCCGGTTGTGGATTTCGGCCTGGACGGTCTCGGCCGTCCAGGTGTCGTTGAAGCGGATGTTGAAGGTCGCGGTCGCCTTCGCGGGGATGACATTGGTTGCCGGATTGCCGACATCGATGGAGGTGACCTCCAGATTGGTCGGCTGGAAATCCCTGGTTCCCTTGTCGAAGACGGGATGCAGCAAGGCGTCGACCAGGCTGATCAGCCCGCGCACCGGATTGTCGGCAAGCTGCGGATAGGCGGCATGGCCCTGGCGGCCGTTGACGGTGACCGAACCGGACAGCGAACCGCGCCGGCCGATCTTGATCATGTCGCCGAGCGCATCCGGGTTGGTCGGCTCGCCAACGATCGAGGCATCCCATTTCTCGCCCCTGGAAGCCGCCCATTCGAGCAGCTTGACCGTGCCGTTGATGGCCGGGCCTTCCTCGTCACCGGTGATCAGCAGCGAGACCGAGCCCTTGGGGCCGCCATGCTTCTCGACATGGCGCGCTATCGCCGCGATGAAGCAGGCGATGCCGCCCTTCATGTCGACGGCGCCGCGGCCATACATCTCGCCATTCGCGATCTCGGCGGCGAAAGGCGGATGCGTCCAGGCGGCCTCGTCGCCGACCGGCACGACATCGGTATGGCCGGCGAACATCAGATGCGGGCCGTTGCCGGACCGCCTTGCATAGAGGTTCTCGATGTCGGGCGTGCCGTCTTCCGAAAAGACCGGCCGGTCGACCAGGAAGCCGAGCGGTTTCAGCATCGTTTCCAGGGCGCTCAGCGCACCGCCTTCGGCTGGTGTCACGGAGGCGCAACGGATAAGGGCGGCGAGGTTTGCGGCGGGATCGGTCGGCAGCGTCATGGCAAAAGCGATAGTCGAAAGCTGAGGGCCTGTCACGGGCAGACATAGGAGCCAGCGCAATGGCAGACGATGCCGCCGACATTATGGTTTTCATGTCGTATAGTCGGGCCGGTGCGGAGCAAGAGATGGCAGACGGGGAAAAACGGATTGTCGTCGCCGGTGCCGGCAGCATCGGCTGCTATGTCGGCGGCTGCCTGGCGCTTGCCGGGCGGCCGGTTGTGCTGCTGGCCCGGCCGCGCATCGAGGCAGCGCTGCGGCAGGGCGGATTGCGCGTCAGCGACCTTGAAGGCCGCGATCGCCTGATCAAGCCTGAGGCGCTCGGGATCACCGCCGATCCCGCCGTCGCTCTGCCGCGGGCGGATGTGATCCTGGTGACCGTCAAGAGCGGCGCGACGCAGGCGATGGCGGCGCTGATCGAGGCCCATGCCCGACCCGATGCGGTGGTGGTCAGCCTGCAGAACGGCGTCGACAATGCCGACAGGCTGCGCGCCGGGTCTGGCCAGCGCACCGTGCTGGCCGGCATGGTGCCGTTCAATGTGGTGCAATCGCCTGACGGCGAGCTGCCGCTGCGCGTCCACCGCGCCAGCGACGGCAAGGTGATGATCGAGAATGGCGGCCCTGCCGGCCGTCTCGATGTCGCCGGCCTTCTCGATGTCGCCAGTCTTCTTGATGTCGAAGGGCTGGCGGCAGAGACGCATGGCGACATGAAGGCCGTGCTGTGGGGCAAGCTTTTGATGAACCTCAACAACGCTCTGGTGGCATTGTCGGACCTGCCGCTGGCGAGCGAACTCGCCGATCGGCGCTGGCGGCTGATCCTGGCCGGCCAGATCGACGAGGCGCTGCGGGCGATGAAAGCCTCCGGCATCGCGCCGGCGCGGATCGCCGGACCGCGGCCGGCGCTGCTGCCGAAAGTGCTCCGGCTGCCGGACTGGCTGTTCAAACTGCTGGCGCGGCGCATGCTGGCGATCGACCCTCAGGCACGCTCGTCGATGTGGGACGATCTGCAGCGCCGCCGGCCGACGGAAATCGGCGAACTGCAAGGCGCGGTGCTCGGCCTCGCCGAAAAAACGGAGACGCCGGCGCCGCTCTTGAAAAGCGTTACCGCTTTGGTGCGCGCGGCGGAAGCGGCGCGGCTTGGCCCGCCCGGCCTGGCGCCGGAACAGGTCGTGCCGCCGGGTGCCTCTCGATCAGCGTGATCTTCTGCCAGATCTTGCGCGACAGGTTGGACGCCAGGTTCTCGATGTCATTGACGCCGTCGATGACGACATTGTCATTGACCGACTGCGCGAACAGCGCGGCTATCTTGCCGGTGATCGACAGCATTTCGGAGCAATAATCGAGGTAGCGAGCGAGATCGGAGGCATTGGTGATGCGGGCCGGGGAATGCGCCGTCGGCTTGAAATCGGCCGAGAGCGCCGCCGGATCCTTGGTCAGCTGGTGCATGTCGATGACATGGATCAGCGAGCGCAGGCCGTGCAGCTGGCGAAACACCCGCTTGCGCTTTATGCGCTCCTCGGTGCGGATCAGCGCCAGCAGGCCGAGCACGGCAAGGATGATCATGTTGATCGTGGCTTCGATGCCTTGCACCGACTGCACCGCATCGTCAGCCTGGGAGATGTGAATGAGCGGCAGGATGGTGCCGACGAACAGGAAGATCAACGCGCCGGCGAGGACGGCGGCGATGATGAGCCCGCGCAGCCACCAGATCGGCGCTTCGAGCGCCTGGGCCGCCTTGGCCAGATCGCGTGACAGCGACACCAGTTCGGCGGCGACGCCGCGCAGCCCGGCCTGGGGAAACCGTTCCGCAACGCGCTCCTCAAGCCGTTCGGCGGTCTCGATGATCAGTTTCGGATCAAGCGTGCGGTAGCGCATGTCCGATCGGCCCTCAGAGCATGATGCCGAAAAGTGTGAAGCGGTTTTCGGACGACATCATGCTCTATCTCTTTGATTTAGAGACGGATTCAGATTTCAGGTCGATTCGACCTGAAATCATCCGGCTCTAGCGTTGCGCCGGCTCGTTGGTGCGCCGGCCATAGCGGTTGGGTCCAGGCTGCCCTGGAAACAGGCACAACACAAGAAAGGCGACGATCGAGACGACCGGTACGAACAGGATCAGCGCGGCAATGCCCGGCTTGTCGAGGTCGTGCAGCCGCTTCACCGCCAGCGCGATGTTCGACCATAGCGAGGCAATGAAGGCGATGAAGAAGATGAACGACCACATATTGCCCTCGGCCGAGCCTTCCGGCACCAGCGTGAAGCGGTAGAGCGGGAAGGCCTGGATGATGGCGACGAGCAGGCCACCAAGAAAATAGGCCGCGCGGCTGACGCGGCCCGATGTCTTGAAGAAAAGCCAGGTGAGATTTGGACTGTCAGGCAAGCGGGTCCGGTCCGTATTGATTGGCACCGCTGGTGCCTTGGAGGATGCCGAGTTCGACCAGCAGCCAGATGCCGCCGATGACAGGTACGAGGCCAATCAGCGTCCACCAGCCCGACTTGTCGCGGTCGTGCCAGCGTTTCGCGTAGAGGGCAATAGCGAAATAGATCGATGCCAGCGCGAAGAGGATGCCGATGATGCCGACCTGAGCGCCGCTGCTGGTGGTGAAACGCGTGCCAAGGATCGAGTCGAGAATGAAGGCGACGATGCCGATAACGATGAACACGCCGATGCCGGCCCAGAACTTGGCGCGATTGATGCGGCCGTCGAAACTTGTCAGCAGATATTTCCAGTCCATGTCACCCCTCCATGTTGAACCAGCGCGACGGATTGTCGCGCCGGCGGAAGGTGCGCCCGCTTTGCGGAAAGATCAATCGCGCAGCAATTCGTTGATCGAGGTCTTGGACCGGGTCTTGGCGTCGACGCGCTTGACGATGACGGCGCAGTAGAGGCTAGGCCCCGGCTCGTTGTTCGGCAAAGGCTTGCCCGGCAGCGAGCCGGCGACGACCACCGAATTGGGCGGCACTTCGCCGTAGAAGATCTCACCGGTGGCGCGGTCGACGATCTTGGTCGACTGGCCGATGAACACGCCCATGCCGAGCACCGAGCCTTCGCGCACGATGCAGCCCTCGACGACTTCCGAACGCGCGCCGATGAAGCAATTGTCCTCGATGATGGTGGGGCCGGCCTGCATCGGCTCGAGCACGCCGCCAATGCCGACGCCACCCGACAGATGCACGTTCTTGCCGATCTGGGCGCAGGAGCCGACCGAGGCCCAGGTATCGACCATGGTCCCCGTATCGACATAGGCGCCGACATTGACAAAGGATGGCATCAGCACGGCGCCCGGCGCGACATAGGCGGAACGGCGCACGATCGACGACGGCACGGCGCGGAAGCCTGCCTTCTCGAAATCGACCGCACTCCAGCCATCGAACTTGGACGGCACCTTGTCCCACCAGACGGCCTGGCCCGGGCCACCCTTGATGATCTCCATCGGGTTGAGCCGGAAGGAGAGCAGAACGGCCTTCTTCAGCCACTGGTTGACCTGCCACTTGCCGTCGGCCTGGCGCTCGGCGACGCGCGCCGTGCCGCGGTCGAGCAGGTCGAGCGCGGCCTGGATGGCGTCGCGCGTCTCGCCGCGGGTCGCGGTCGAAATCGTATCGCGTTCGTCGAAGGCCTTCTCGATGGTCTTTTCGAGGCTCGCCAGATCGGGCTTCGACATGAATTCGCTCCATTACCAAGCTGTTAAGGGGCCGCGCCTTAACCTGTTTTGAAGTCGCGTGGACCCTGGGCGTGCTTCGCCTGCCTGGGTCTTTGCATAAGCAGGTTCTTGTCGCAAAACCGCCGGACACGTTTGCGGAACCTGCTTATGTTAAGGCTCAGTGAGGGTCAATCGCACCTGCGTCATGGGACGGCGCAGTCAAGGAAATCTGGACGGGTAATTTGATGACACCTATGGAAAAGGCGGGGTGGACGCCGCTGCCGCATTCGGACGAGGATCTGGAGCGGTCGAAAAGCGTGCCGGACACGCCGCAGACGCGGGCCGAGACCTACCGGCTTGCCTGGAACGATCCCGACTTCATGACGCGGCGCGAATTGCGCGCGGTGCGGCTGCAGCTCGAACTCTTGAAGCCGGAAATGATCCTGGCCGAGCGCGGCATCCGTTCGACGGTGATCCTGTTCGGCGGCGCGCGCCTGCCGGAACCCGGCGGCGTGGCCTGGGCGGCCAAGAACGAGACGCAGAAGAAGAACCTCGAGGAAAACAGCAAATATTACGAGGAGGCGCGCAAATTCGCCCGCCTGTGCTCGCGGCAATCGGCCGCCTCATACTACCGCGAATATGTCGTGGTGACCGGCGGCGGCCCCGGCGTGATGGAAGCGGGAAATCGCGGCGCCGACGATGTCGGCGCGCCGTCGATCGGACTCAACATCGTGCTGCCGCATGAGCAGGCGCCGAACGTCTATGTGACGCCGGAGCTGTGTTTCAACTTCCACTATTTCGCCATCCGCAAGATGCATTTCGTCATGCGCGCCAAGGCGGTGGCGGTGTTTCCCGGCGGTTTCGGCACGATGGACGAGTTCTTCGAGACGCTGACGCTGATCCAGACCGGACGCATGGAGCGCGTGCCGGTGATCCTGTTCGGCAAATCGTTCTGGAAACGCGCGATCAACCTCGACTTCCTCGCCGAGCAAGGCACGATCAGCCCCGGCGACCAGGACATCATCGATTTCGTCGACACCGCCGACGAGGCCTGGGGGATTGTCAGCCGGTTCTACAAGTTGGGGGAGTGAGGGAGGAGTTGGGGAACTGGAGAATTGAGGAATTGAGGAATTGAGGAATTGAGGAATTGAGGAATTGAGGAGAATCGTGGCCCCCGCATTCCCGATCAAATCCCCAATTCTTCAGTTCTTCAATTCCCCTACTCCCTCTCCACAATCGCGGTCAAAAACCCCGCCAGATCGTCAGTGACGAAATCGACGTCGTCTTCCTGCGTGGGGTCGCGTTCCCAGATCTCGGCGAAGGTCGGCTCGAAATTGCGCGGCACGACGAGCACGGTGGTCATGCCCAGCGCCTTGGGCACCTCCAGGTTGCGGGCGAGGTCCTCGAACATCACCGCATTGTGGCCGGTAACGGCATGCAGCTCGGCGAACTTCTCGTAGGTCTGGCGCGCGGGCTTGGGATTGAGGCCGGCGGCGACGATATCGAAGATGTCGTCGAAATGGTCGAGGATGCCGAGCTGGCGCGCGGTGCGCTCGGCATGCCGGCGGTCGCCATTGGTGAAGATGAACTTGCGGCCGGGAAGCTGGCGGATGGCGGTGCCCAGGACAGGGTTGGGCACCAGCCATGAATAGTCGATGTCATGCACCTTCTCGAGGAAATCGTCGGGATCGATGCCGTGGCGCGCCATCAACCCGTTCAGCGTCGTGCCATATTCGCGATAAAGCTCCTTCTGCAGCTTGCGCGCCTCCTCGCGCGGCAGCGACAGCAACTCCCCGACATAGGCGGTCATCTTGACGTCGATCTGCGAGAACAGATTCGAATGATGCGGATAGAGCGTGTTGTCGAGGTCGAACACCCAGTCGGTGACATGGGCGAAGCGGGCGGGGTCAGGCTGCGTGGTCATGCGCTCCTTATGGCATGAAACGCGGATTCTGAAATGGACTTTATCCACAACTTCCACGCGCTTTTGGTGGCAGAAATGGCCGCAAGATTCAAATTTTATGCAACCGGGAAAGGTGGCCTTCAGGGCTTGCTGGCACAGAGAAAGTCCTGTGGGGAGCCCGCGATGAACAGCATCATTCTGAAATCCGCCGCTATCGCTTTCGCCTCCGTCGCCGCCTCGCTTGTTCTGACGCTGATCATCGTTCCGGCCTTGGGATTCCCGATCAGCCGAACGATCTGGCTGAGTTCGACGCTCTGTCCGCTGGTGCTTGCATGGGTGGCCTGCGCCAGCACCTTCTGGCAGAGCGACAGGCTGAAGAACGCGCACCGCGAACTGGCCCGGGCACACGCCCAGCTTGCAGCCGCGCACCGCCGCCTGTCGGAGAAGGCCAGCCGCGACGACATGACCGGCATGCTCAACCGGGAAAGCTTCTTTGCCGCGTTGGACGGTTCGCGGCGCAAGTCCGACCGCGGCGCGCTGCTGATCATCGACGCCGACCATTTCAAGAAGATCAATGACAGTTTCGGCCACCTGACCGGTGACGACGCGCTGCTGCTGATCGCCAGCGCCATCGAGCGCGGCGTGCGCAGCGGCGACGTGCTTGGCCGCATCGGCGGCGAGGAGTTCGGCGCCTTTCTGGTCGGCGCCACCGAGCAGGAAGCCAAGCGTGTCGCCGAGCGCATTCGCCGAGAGGTCGAGCTGATCCGCTTCCGGCCGGTGGACGAACGGACCATTCCGCTGACCGTCAGCATCGGCGGCACCGTGTGCGGCGAGGACGTCAACGTATCGGAGCTGATGCGCGCCGCGGACCGGCGCCTCTACCAGGCCAAGCATGGCGGCCGCAACCTGACGATCCTCGATACGGACATTTCCGCGGCCGCGTGAGCCGGCCGGTCGGGCACACCTCGCCCGTTAAGGAATTTCTAACCCTGTTTGCATTCGGTTGTAGCGCTTGCCCGCCTTTTCACGCCTTGGGGCCGGGCTTGGCACGATACTGGCGTCTGTGACGATGCGTGTGCCGTTTGGGGAATGTCATGCGCGCATCGAGGCCCTTATCCGAGAGACCCGGCATGAGCTTCTTCAAGAAAATGTCGCGCCGCACGCTCGTGCAGGCGCTGATCGCCCTGCCTGCCTTGTCCTTGTTCCGCAAGCTGCCTGAAGCCGACGCGGCCCGTGCCGGTCCTTCAAGGGCCGATCCGTCACCGGCCGACCCGAATGAGATCGTCGAGGTCAATGGCTGGATCCTGAAGCGGAGCGACCTGGCATGATCTTCGACAGCCATGAGGCGTATCGCGCCGCCAACTTCAAACCCAAGGTCTGCATCCTCGGTTCGGGTCCGGCCGGCACCACCATTGCCCGCAAGCTGGGCGCCGCCGGCATCCCCGTCGTGGTGCTGGAGGCCGGCTCGCGCGAGTTCAGCGACGAGTCGCAGGATTTCTGCCGCGGCACCACGGTCGGCGATTTCTATTTCGACCTCGACATCACCCGGCTGCGGTATATGGGCGGCAGCTCCAACCATTGGGCCGGCTGGTGCCGCGTGCTCGACAAGCAGGATTTCGAGCCGAAGGCCTGGGCACCCGACACAGGCTGGCCGATCCGCCGCACCGACATCGAGCCCTATCTGCCGGAGGTGCACGATATCCTCGAACTTCCCGATTTCCGGCCTGATGTGCCGATCTCGGACGACATTCGCTGGGTGCAGCTGATCAAGAGCCCGGCGGTGCGCTTCGGCGAGAAATTCGCCGACGCGCTCGACAAGAGCCGCAACATCGCCGTCGTGCTCAACACCTATGCCACCGAGCTTGCCGGCGACGGCAAACGGGTGACCGGCGCCAAACTATGGTCCAACGGCCAGGACGCGGGCGCCTTCAGCGCCGACTATTTCATCGTCTGCACCGGCGGGCTGGAGAATTCACGGCTGCTTCTGTGGTCGAACCAGCGTTCCAATGGCGGCGTCGTCCCGAACGCCACGGCACTTGGCCGCTACTGGATGGAACACCCGACCTTCGAGGGCGGCAATGCCATTCTTGCCGACTATGGCGAGTTCGAGGTGGATGCCGTCAACGAGGCCTTCTTCTCGCCGACGCTTGCCGCGATGGAGCGCCTGCGGATCATGAATTTCGGCATCAGGCTGATCGAGACGCCCTATGCCGGCGTCAAGCATGTGATTGCCGACCTCGCCTGCACGGCGCCCGACATGGCCGAATGGGTCGCCTATCGGCTCAGCCAGAACCTGCGCTGCGCGGCCCAGCTCTACGTCGCCTGGGAACAGGCGCCGCTGGCCTCCAACCAGATCGAGCTGTCCAAGACCGATGTCGACCATGCCGGCGTGCCGCGCATCGAGCTGCACTGGAAGAAATCGGAGCTCGAACGCCGCACGCTTGTCGAAGGCCTGAAGCTGTTCGGCACGACGCTTATCGAGAAGGATCTCGGCCGTGTCCGCCTCATGGACTGGATTGCCAATGGCGAGGATTATCCGACCGACGAGGAGACCGCCGGCCACCATCACATGGGCGGCACGCGGATGGGCACCGACATCACCAGAAGCGTGGTGGACGCCAACTGCAAGGTGCACGGCATGGACAATCTCTATGTCGGCGGCTCCTCAGTGTTCTGCACATCCGGTCAAGCCAACCCGACGACGACGATCACCGCGCTGGCCTGCCGGCTGGGAGATCATCTGAGCAAGGTGGTCGCTGTCTGACATTCCACGGTAGCCGGCGCCAGTGATGGCGCCGGCAGGTGTGCGGCATCATGCTCCAGCTCAGAAGCCGTAGACGGCGATGCGCACCAGCACCGCCGCGGCGGCCAGCGCCACGAGCAGGATGCCGAGGCCGATGGGGGAACCCCAGCCGTACCATTCCATCGCCAGCTTGGCGTATTTGAATTCGTCCTCATGCGAGAGAGGGGTACGTTGTTCGATCGAGCTCATTTTTCACTCCGTGTCGGCGGCCGGCCCTTGCCTTGTCGGCAGTGCCGCCGCATATTGCTGCGATAGTCTAAATGTTAGACGGATTGATAGTTAGATGATCGAAATAAAGTCGTCAAGCGGGTATCGCGACGAAATGGCGGCCGCGATCGGCGTAGCCGTGATGCAATGGCAGGACGCCACGCAGGCCTATGACGAGGCGGTGGGGACGCGGCTCGGGCTCAACATGGCCGAGCGCCATTGCATCGGGCTGCTCCATGGCGGCCCGCAATCGGCTGGCGCGATCGCGACCGCGACCGGCCTGACGCCGGCCGCCGTGACGGCGCTGATCGACCGGCTGGAGGCGCGCGGGCTGCTGACGCGCACGCGCAGTCTCGAGGACAGGCGCAAGGTGGTGATTGAAGCGACCGAGGCGACGCGGGAGCTGTCGGCGCGCTATTACGGCGCCATCGCCAAGGAGGGCGAAAAGGTGATCGCCACCTTCAGCGACGCCGAGCTCGCGACCATATCACGCTTCGTCAACGCCGCGCTCGACCTGCAGCGTGCCCAGCTTGCGCGGCTGAAGGCCGAGGGGCCGGACACCCCTGGATGATTGGGTGCGGTATGTCGGCGGCGTTGTCGCAAACGTCGGCGGGGAACGGCACTATTTCGGCTAGGCCCCGTAGACGGCCAGAAATGCCTCCACTGAGGCATCCGCGTGCCGTTCCAGTTCGGCCTTGGAGCGCCGGTTGCTGCCCGTGAACATGGCTTCATTCATGGGGATCCAAAGAAGCATCCCAAAAAGATGGCTGGCTGCCAGATAGGGATCGCTGGTTTGTAACAATCCTCGACTGGTGAGCTTTTGAAAGCAGGACGCCGTCGAGGCAAGCATGCGCTCAAAACCTTTTTCGTACCAAGCGCGGCCAAGCTGCGGCATTCGATCCGCGTTGGCGATGATCAAGCGCCGCAGCTTCAACAACTCTTCATCCATGAGAACCGCTATCAGGCGTCGGGCAAGCTGCTGCAGGCCGCCTTCCATGAATTTTGCCTCGGAAAGCAGCGTCGTCACGGCCTCGATGATGTCATTGACCTGGGTAGCGGTTGACAGAACGACTTCGCCGAACAGCGTCTCCTTGTCGGTGAAATGCTTGTAGACGGTCTGCTTGGAAGCCCCCGCCTTGGTGGCGATTTCCTCCATGCTGGTCCCGTCATAACCCTTGCTGATGAACGCTGCCGTGGCCGCCTGGATGATCTCACGATCCTTGCGAGCCGATCTGGTCTCACCGTCGGTTTTCATTGCGCCCTTCCAACCAGTACTAGACGGTACCGTTCTCTCATGGTAGCCATGAAACGGTACTGGACTGACTAGTACCTGTCAACGAAGGCAAGGCTTAGACCGATGACCAAGATGATCTTCATAAATCTGCCGGTGCGCGATCTGCAGGCAGCGACCAACTTCTATCTCGCGATCGGCGGCACGCTCAATCCGCAGTTCTCGAACGACCAGGCGAGCTCGATCATGTTCTCCGACGCGATCGGCGTGATGTTGCTGACGCACCAGCATTACGGCCAGTTCACAACCCGCCAGATCGGCGACGCCAGGCGTGACAGCCAGATGCTGATCGCGCTCACCGCCGGCAGCAAGGACGAGGTCAATGCCACGATCGAGAAGGGCGTCGCGGCCGGCGGCCGCGCCGATCCCAACCCCGCGCAAGACCTCGGCTTCATGTTCAACCGCCACATCGAAGACCCCGACGGCAACGTCTGGGAGCTCCTGTGGATGAACCCCGCCGCCATGCAATAGCCCAGCGGGATCAACGCGTCCAAAGCGCGTCGCGTTGAAACGGATTCATGCGACGCGCTTTGTGTTTTAGACCGTCGCCGGGTCGAGTGCCGGCTGGTCCTTGCGGCGCGCGACGATCGCCTCGAAATCGGCAGTCTGGAAAGCATCGCGCAAGGCGTCGAAGGATGGCAGCACGAAATAGGCGCGCTGGAACTTGTCGATCTCGTAGCCGGTGCGCATCACCGTTTCGAGATCGAAAGGCACATGGTGGGCGTCCTTGCCCTCGACGGCGAACTGCAATTCGGTGAAGGACGACATCAGGCCGGCGCCAAAGGCCTTCAACGGCTGGCCGGCCTCCTGCATCAAGCCGTATTCGGCCGTGTACCAGTAGAGCCGGGTGATCATCTCGTCACCGCCGAGCGCGATGATGTCGCCGGCCTTCTTGCCATACATCTGCATGAAGTCGGCGAAGACCGGCTGCGATAGCACCGGCACGTGGCCGAAGAAATCATGGAACATGTCCGGCTCGACGATGTAGTCGAGCTCCTGCCTGGTGCGCAGCCAGTTGGTGACCGGGAAGCGGCGGTTGGCGAGATGATCGAAGAAGGGGGCGGCGGGAATGAGGCCCGGCACCGCAACGATCTCCCAGCCGGTCAGCTTGCGCAGCTTGGTGCTGACGTCCTCGAAGTCGGGAATGCGGTCGAGCAGGCCGAGTTTGTCGACACCGTCGAGATAGGAATGATGGGCGAGCTTGCGCGTCAGCTTGGTCTGGCGGTCGCACAATGTGCGCCACACCGCCTGTTCCTCGCCGCTGTAGTCATAGCCCTGGGCCACGGTGAAATCGGCACGGCAGACCGAATAGTCGCCGCGCAACCCCTGCGCCGCGCAATCGCGGGCATATTCGGCAACGCTCATCGTCGTCATGGTTTTTCTCCTCGCAAATCGGCAATGGCAGACGTGTCCGGAGGGTAGCCGGATTTGCCGAGGCAATTTGGTTCCGATGGTGGCTCATCAGCGATATTCGGGATAACATTCACTCACAATCCGGATCGGAGGAGTGAAAATGCCTCAATTTGATGACTTCGAGATCAAGATGCTCGATGTGCTGCAACGCGACGGGCGCAAGCCCGTCTCCGAACTGGCGCAAGAGATCGGCCTGTCGACGACGCCATGCGCGCGGCGCTTCGAGGCGCTGCAGGATGCCGGCATCATCAAGGGCTTTGCCGCGGTGATCAGCCGCCGCGCGGTCGGCCTGATGGTCGAGGTGTTCATCCAGGTGCGCCTGGTCAGCCACAGCGACGGCTCGCCGGAAAAATTCATTGCCGCGGTGCAGCGCATGGACGAGGTGTCCTCGTGCTGGACGATGACCGGCGACCACGACTTCCTGCTGCATGTGATGGTGCCTTCGGTCGACGAGCTCAACGCCTTCGTCATGCATCGGCTGATGCGGCTCGACGGCGTGCGCGACGTCCACACGCAGCTGGTGCTGCAGAACATCAAGGGCCCCGGCCACGTGCCGCTCGCGCATCTCAGGAAGTAGCGCCATCTCCAGCGCTCCTGCGGAAAAGCTGCACGCAAACTGCTGAAACGGGCCAATCGGGCGGCTAGATCGCCGGCCAGCATGCGCGGACCAATCTCTCGGAGGTCCGCCATGAAAATCGTCCTGATCAATCCGCCGCACACCGCCATCGGCAGCCGGGTGCCGGATGATCATCTGCCGCCGCTTGGACTGCTGGCGATCGGCGGCCCGCTCATCGATGCCGGCCACGACGTACGCCTCGTCGATGCCGAGTTCGGGCCGATGCCGCTCGACAAGGTGGTGGACGACGCCTTGGATGACATCCCGGACTTCGTCCTGATCGGCCATTCCGGCTCGACCTCGGCACACCCGACCGCCTTGCTGATCGCCAAAATGATCAAGGAGCACGAGCCGGTGACCATCATCATCTATGGCGGCGTCTTCCCGACCTACCACTGGCGCGACATACTGGCGGCGACCGACGTCTTCGACTTCATCGTGCGCGGCGAGGGCGAAGCGACCGTGGTGGCGCTGGTCGAGGCGCTGGAAATGCACCAGCCGCCGGCGAGCGTCGCCGGCATCGCCTTTCGCGACGATCTGCGCCGGCCCTTCGCCACGCAGGCGGCCATGACCATTGCCGAACTCGACGCCTACCGCGTCGGCTGGGAGCTGATCGACCACCGCCGCTACAGTTACTGGGGCGGCAAGCGCGCCGTGGTGATGCAGTTTTCGCGCGGCTGTCCGCATCTGTGCAACTATTGCGGCCAGCGCGGCTTCTGGACCCGCTGGCGGCATCGCGATCCAAAAAGGTTCGCGCAAGAGATCGCCTGGCTGCACCGCGAACATGGCGTCGAGCTGGTCAATCTCGCCGACGAAAACCCGACGGTTTCGAAGAAGGCGTGGCGGGCCTTTCTCGACGCCCTGATCGCCGAGAACGTGCCGGTGCTGATCGTCGGCTCGACGCGTGCCGACGACATCGTGCGCGACGCCGACATCCTGCATCTCTACCGCAGGGCCGGTGTCATCCGCTGGCTGCTCGGCATGGAAAACACCGACGAGCAGACGCTGCAATTGATCCGCAAGGGCGGCAGCACCTCGTCCGACCGCGAGGCGATAAGGCTGCTGCGAAAGCACGGCATATTGTCGATGGCGACGTGGGTGACCGGCTTCGAGGATGAGGGGTTTCGCGACCTGTGGCGCGGCTTTCGCCAGCTCATCGCCTATGACCCCGACCAGATCCAGGCGCTCTATGTGACGCCGCATCGCTGGACGCCGTTCTTCCGCATCGCGCGCGACCGCAAGGTCATCCAGAAGGATGCCCGGCTGTGGGACTACAAGCACCAGGTGCTGGAGATGACACGGCTGAAGCCGTGGATGCTGTTCTTCAGCGTCAAGCTGATCGAGCTTGCCGTGCAATCGCGGCCGAAGGCGCTGGCGCGCATCCTGTTCCACCCCGACCCCGAGCAGCGGCATTCGATGCGCTGGTACACCAAAATGGGCCGCCGGGTCTGGTTTCGCGAGGTCTGGGGTTTCCTGGTCCGAGACATCAGGGTGAAGGACGGCCCGACGCTTGCCGAATTCTGGGGCGCGCCGCAGGACGCGGAGGAGGAATCGATGATCGTCGCACGTCCACCGCGCAAGCCGGCCGAAGCTGCCGCCGCGATTTCGCCGGGCGCCTGACCGGCTTGCCACTCTCACAAAAATACGCAGCGTATCAATATTGACATACGCCGCGTATGCACCCACATCCGGCATACGGGGCGTATGTAAATTGCCCCGGACAGTGGAGCGCAGGTCGCGATCGTCGGGAGATCGGGCCTGCCTTTGTTTGAACGGAGTGAAAATGACCAAACGTGACGCGATCTTCCCTGCCGGCCGGCAGGCTCTCTATGACATCAACCGCTATTCGGCGGCGATCCGCTCGGGAGACCTTCTGTTCGTCTCAGGGCAAGTGGGCAGCCGCGAGGACGGGTCACCCGAGCCTGTCTTCGAAAAGCAGGTCCAGCTTGCCTTCGACAACCTCGCGGCCGTACTGAAGGCCGCAGGCTGCACGTTCGACGACATTGTCGACGTCACCACATTCCACACCGATCCCGCCGCGCAGTGGCAGGCGATCGACGCCGTCCGACTGAAGGTGTTCGGCGAACCGCCCTACACGAACTGGACCGCGGTGGGCGTGAACTGGCTGGCGGGCTTCGACTTCGAGATAAAGGTCATCGCGCGCCTTCCGCAATCCGCCTGATCGGCTGAGCCGCGAGCGACGAGCGTACTGCTCAAGGCACGATCAGCGTGCCGGCTCCGTGTTCGGTGAAGAGTTCGAGCAGCACCGCATGCGGCGTCTTGCCGTTGAGGATGACGACGCCTTCGACGCCGCGCTCGATCGCCTCGATGCAGGTCTCGACCTTGGGGATCATGCCGCCGGAGACCGTGCCGTCCTTGATCAACGCCCTGGCCTCGGCGACGGTCAATTCGTCGATCAGCTTCTTGTTCTTGTCGAGCACGCCGGGCACGTCGGTGAGGAACAAAAGGCGCGAGGCCTTGCAGGCGCCGGCGATGGCGCCGGCGAAAGTGTCGGCGTTGATGTTGTAGGTATGGCCGTCGCGCCCGGGCGCCACCGGCGCCAGCACCGGGATCATTTCGGAGCGGGCCAGGAGGTCGAGTAGCGTGCGGTCGACCTCGACCGGCTCGCCGACGAAGCCGAGATCGAGCACCCGCTCGATGTTGGAATCGGGATCGATCATGGTCTTGCGCGCCTTTTCGGCGAAGACCATGTTGCCGTCCTTGCCGCAGAGGCCGATCGCCCATTCGCCCTCGGCGTTGATCAGCGCGACGATCTCCTTGTTGATCGAGCCGGCCAGCACCATCTCGACGATCTCGACCGTCTTCTGGTCGGTGACGCGCAAGCCGCCCTCGAATTTGGATTCTATGCCCATCTTGGTCAGCATGGCGCCGATCTGCGGCCCGCCGCCGTGAACGACGATCGGGTTGACGCCCGATTGCTTCAGCAGCGCGATGTCGCGGGCAAAGGCCTTGCCGAGTTCGATGTCGCCCATGGCGTGGCCGCCATATTTCACCACGACGGTCTTGTGTTCGTAGCGCTGCATGTAGGGCAAAGCGCGAGACAGCAGGGCGGCCTGCATTTCGGCGGTGGCGGCGATGTCCGTCATCGGGCGGTTCCCTGGCTTTTTGGTTTGTGCATGTCGTTGCCCCAAAACCGCCGGGCACTTTTGGGAGACATGCATCAGGTAAAGACGGCGGCGTCTTAGCGGGAATTGGCGCGGGGGGCAAATGGCATTGCTGTCATATTCGCCGCGTTCACGGCCTCGTCATCATGACGGCACCATCAGCGGCGCCCGCCGTTTCAGCCAACCCGAAAGCTTTTCCATCTGCGCGGCGAAGGACAAAAGCGTCTCCTCGTCGCCCGGGCGCCCGGCGGCCTGGATGCCAAGCGGCAGGCCGGCCTCGGTGACATGGACGGGCAGCGCGATCGACGGCTGGCCGCTGACATTGTGGATCGCCGGCCAGTGCGTGAACAGAAGGCTCTTGTCCATCAGCTGGCCGAACAGTGGCTTGAGCTTCAGCAAAGGCGTCAGATGAAGCTTGTCGAGCAGGTTTTCGATCAGCTCGTCGGCGCCTTTCGGGTCCATGGCGCCGCAGGCGAGCGGCGGGTGCGCGATAACAGGCATCAGCACCGCATCATAGTGCGCGGTTTCCTCGATCATCCGGCGCGAGGCGGCGTGCAGCCGCTGCAGGCCGGCATAGATCTCGCCGGCCGAGACCATTTCGCCCAACCGGCCGAGCACCCGCGTGGCGCGCTCGACGTCGCCGGTAACGGAACGGCCGACGCGCAGCGCCTCGGCCCGCAGCGTGCCGGCAACAGCGGAAGCGACCGTCCTGCAGAAATCGGCCATGAAATCGCGGCCGATGAAGGGCAGGTCGATCTCCACGACGGTGTGGCCGCCCTCGCGCGCAAGCGCCACGGCGGTGTCGAGCGCTTTCGTCGTTTCGGCCGAGATCGGCAGGCCAAGCGGCGACTTGCGGTAGACGGCCAGGCTGAGCTTGCCCGGATCACGCGCGGCAGCGGCGGCGAATGTGCCCTTCGGCGGCAGTGCCGCATAGGGCGAAAGGGAGTCGGGACCGTGGGTGAGGTCGAGCAGCAGCGCGCTATCGCGCACCGAGCGAGTGACGGCATGATCGACCACCATGCCGTACCAGCTTTCGCTGGCCAGCGGCGTCAGCGGGATGCGGCCACGCGAGGTTTTGAGGCCGACCAGGCCCGTGCAGGCGGAAGGCACGCGGATCGAGCCCCCGCCATCGGAGGCATGCGCCACCGGCACCACGCCGGCAGCGACCAGGGCCGCCGCGCCGCCCGACGAGCCGCCACTGGTGTGGCCGGTGTTCCAGGGATTGCGGGTGATGCCGAAGGCCTTGGATTCGGTCATCAGCCGCAGCCCGTGTTCCGGCGATGTCGAAGTGACGATCGGGATCAGCCCGGCGGCGAGGTAGCGGTCGGTCATAACCGAATTGACGTCGGGCACCGAGGCCGGAATGCGGCTGCCGCCATGCGAGGGCACACCCTTGACGGCGATGCCGAGGTCCTTGATGGCAAAGGGCACTCCGGCCAGTGGCAGCGAGCGGTCCATGGTTTTCGCCCGCGCCCGCGCGGCCTCGTAGAGCGGCTCGGCCGTGGCATTGATTTCAGGCCTTGTGGCCTCGGCGCGCGCGATCGCCGCGTCGGTCAGCTCGATCGCCGACAGCTCGCCCTTGCGCACCAGACCGGCGAGGCCGGTCGCGTCTTCTTGCCACAGGATCCATTCGACCGACATCGGCGCTTCCCCGTTCCCCGCCAAGCTAGCCAGCGGCTCATCCCTTGGCAATCGAAGCCTGCGCCAGGACGCCGGACTTTAGGTGCACCGAATATTTCCAGCGTTGCAAATACAACGCAATCGCCTAACTTGGCGCGCATGACGCCGCAGGACATCACCAAGCTGATCGTCCGGACTTCGATGAAGGATCGGGCCGCGTTCGATCTGCTCTACCGGCAGACCAGCGCGAAACTTTTCGGTGTGTGCCTTCGTGTATTGAACGACCGGGGAGATGCTGAAGAAGCGCTACAGGAAGTCTTCGTCAAGATATGGACGAAGGCGGATCGTTTTGCCGTCTCCGATCTGAGCCCGATCTCCTGGCTGGTGGCAATCGCCCGCAACCACGCGATCGATCGCGTCAGGGCGCGGCGCAAGCCTGCCGCCGATATCGATGCCGCGCTTGACGTGGCCGATCCGGCACCGGGACCTGAAGCGATGGTGGTGGCGGGCGACGAATCCGTACGCATCCATCATTGTCTCGAGGAACTGGAGAAGGACCGGGCGGCGGCCGTCCGGGGCGCTTATCTCAAGGGCGAAAGCTATGCCGAACTGGCGGAGCGCCACGGCGTGCCGCTGAACACAATGCGTACCTGGCTGCGCCGTAGCCTGATGAAACTGAGAGAATGTCTGGAACGATGACACTGGCAGAGGACAATGGACCGGAACGTGGAGGCGACGACCTGTTCGCCGCCGAATACGTTCTCGGTGTTCTGCCGGTGGAAGAGCGGCAGATCGCCTCCAGGCGCATCGACAGCGAGACCGATTTCGCGCGGCTCGTCGATGGCTGGGAGGTACGCCTCTCGCCGTTGGCATCAGCCTATGCGGAGGTCGAGCCGCCGCCTACGGTGAAGGCTGCTGTCGACCGCCGGCTGTTCGCATCGAGCGCGGCCACATCGGCCGAGGCACGCGCCGGCCTGTGGTCCAGCCTCGCCTTCTGGCGCGGCCTTGCCGTGGCTGCGGTCGCGGCCCTGGCGCTCTATATCGCCGTGCCCTATGTCAATCGGCCGGCCGAACAGCCGCAGGCGCGGCTTGTCGCCTCGCTGGCGGCCGACGGCAGCGATGTAAAATATCTCGCCGTCTATGATTCCGAGCGGCATGACGTCAGCCTTTCGCATGTTTCCGGCACGCTCGCTTCCGGCAAGGACTTCGAACTTTGGATGATCGAGGGCAAGAACGCTCCGGTCTCGATGGGCGTCATCCCGGCCGGCGCGACCGCGCATATCGGGGTCTCGCCCGCCACGCAGCAGAAGCTGGCGCAGGGCGCGGTGCTGGCCGTCAGCCTGGAACCGGCCGGCGGCTCGCCGACGGGACAACCGACCGGACCGGTGGTTGCCGCTGGCGACCTGAAGGGCATCTGACCTGCTGCATATCGCAGCGAAGCCGTCTCCGGAATGTTCCCAATATATCTTATGTAACACATGCCTAGAACAGGTGTGCGTGCCGGCAAGAAGGTACGCCAGCAGATCTCTTTGCCCGAGCGAAAAAATCAAAAATCTGAGAATATTCTGAAACTCGTGCGTTTGTGTTCCGTATCTCCTCGCGTTCCCACAAATGGGAAGAGAAACCCGAGGAGTTTGAACATCATGCGTAGATACGCCACCCTTTTGCTTGCCGGTACGATCGCTATTTCCGCTCTTGCCACCGCGGCCTATGCCGAAAACCCGATGGTTGGCGGCGCCGCCATGTATGCCCAGAAGAACATCGTCGAGAACGCCGTGAAGTCGAAGGATCACACGACGTTGGTCGCCGCCGTCAAGGCCGCTGGCCTGGTCGAGACGCTGCAGGGCGCCGGTCCGTTCACCGTCTTCGCGCCGACCAACGAGGCCTTCGCGTCACTGCCGGCCGGCACGGTCGACACGCTGCTCAAGCCCGAGAACAAGGACAAGCTGACCAAGGTCCTGACCTGCCATGTCATCGGCGCCAAGGCGATGGCGGCGGATGTGGCGTCAATGGCCAAGGCTGACGGCGGCACGCACAAGGTCAAGACGGTCGGCGGCTGCGAGCTGTCGCTGAAGGCCGAGGGCGGCAAGGTCACCGTCACCGACGAGAACGGCAATGTCGCCAATGTGACGATCGCCGATGTCGAGCAGTCCAACGGCGTCATCCACGTCATCGACAAGGTTCTTTTGCCGAAGATGTAACAAGGGGCTTGCCGCGGACGAACCTGCGGCAAGAGCTCTCCGCCGATTGCGTCATCCCGCTCCCGTGATCCGCAATCGACGCGCACGCTCCGCGCCGCGCATGGTCAACCATGGAACGGCGCGGAGTGTCGTTTGGGGCAACCGTCACCGGTTTTTGATTTTGGCGTGGCGGTATAGTTTGGCAAAAGGACAACCGGAGGAACTGGTCATGAACCGTCGCGACTTTCTTTTGAGCGGGGCCGCCGCCATTGGCGTCGTCGGAGCCGCCGCGACCATGCTGCGCATGGGCACTCCGCAGCCCGCGCTGGCGGCCGAGAAGTTCGAGATCACCAAGACGGACGACGAGTGGAAAGCCATATTGTCGCCCGCCGCTTTCGACGTGCTGCGCAAGCAAGGCACGGAATATCCGGGCACTAGCCCGCTGCTCAACGAGCACCGCAAGGGCATTTTCGCCTGCGCAGGCTGCGACCTGCCGGTCTACCCCTCTGAGACGAAATTCGATTCCGGCACCGGCTGGCCGAGCTTCTGGCAGGAGATCGCCAACGGCATCGGCAAGACCGAGGACAGGTCGCTCGGCATGACCCGCACCGAGGTGCATTGCCGCCGCTGCGGCGGTCATCTCGGCCATGTCTTCGACGACGGTCCGGCGCCGACCGGCCTGCGCCACTGCATCAACGGCGTGGCACTGACCTTCAAGCCGGCCACGGCCTGACGAGTTAGACCGGAAACGAAAAACTCCGGGTCTTGCGGCCCGGAGTTTTTTTGCGCGGTCAGAGCTTTTCGGGCGTGGACTGGAGGAACTTCCCGAAACCGCTGCCCACGTGTTGGTTATTCTGTTTTGGCGCAATTCCTGACGGAAAACCGCTTCACACTTTTCCTGGAATTGCTTAGTGCCCGCCGCCCCCACCTCCACTGGGCGCGGCCGGCTTGTTGATCAGCATGGTGAACAGGCCGAGCGTCGCGAACAGCACCGTCAGCATGTAGAACACGTCCATGAAGGACAGCAGCGCCGCCTGCTGATGGACCATGCCCGACAGCTTGGAGATCGCCGCACCGGCCGCGTCGAGGCCTGATGTCTGCTCGAAGTTCAGCGTCATGTTCTGCAGCTTGGTCTGCGCGGCGGCACTGCCCCACTGCACATGCTCGGCCAGCCTCGCATAGTGGAAGGCGTTGCGGTCGATCAGCACGGTGTTGATGAGGGCAAGGCCGACGGCACCGCCGAGGTTGCGGGTGAGGTTGAACAGGCCGGACGCGTTCTTCAGCCGGTCGGGCGGCAAGGTGCCGAGCGCGATGTTGTTGATCGGCACCATGCACAGCATCATCGAACAGCCGCGCAGGATCTGCGGGATGAGCAACTCGTAGAAATCCCAGTCGGCGGTCAGATGCGTCATCCACCAGGTGCCGGTGGCGAAGCCGAAGAAGCCGATCATCATCATCAGCCGCAAATCCATCTTGCTCGACAGGATGCCGGAGATCGGCGCGGTGACGAACATCGCCAGGCCGCTGACGAACAGCGCCTCGCCGATCATCATCGAATCATAGCCGCGGATACGGCCGAGGAAGACCGGATAGAGATAGGTCAGGCCGTAGAGGCCGATGCCGATGACGAAGGAAAACAGCGAGCCGAAGGCAAAGTTGACGTTGCTGAAGGCCCTGAGATCGACGATCGGCTCCTCGGCGGTGAAGACACGCCAGAAGAAGATCACCGCGCCGATGCTCATGACGATGGCGCAGATCAACACGCCCTGGTCCTGCAGCCAGTCATTGTTCGGACCCTCTTCCAGCACATATTCCATGCAGCCGAGGAAGGCCGCCATGCCGGCGAGGCCCCACCAGTCGAACTTGTTGAACAGCTTGAGATTGGGCTTGTCGAAATCGATCAGCGACCAGGCGGCGGTCGCCACCAGGATGCCGGGCACGACATTGACCAGGAACAGCCAGTGCCATGAAAAGGCGTGACTGATATAGCCGCCGACGGTCGGGCCGATGGTCGGCGCCAGCGTCGCCACCAGACCGATCATCGGCGAGACGACGGCGCGCTTGGAGGGCGGAAAGATGGTAAAGGCCGCGGCAAAGACGCTCGGGATCATGCCGCCGCCGATGAAGCCTTGCACGGCGCGGTAGACGATCATCTGGTCGATGTTGGTGGCGGTCGCGGCAAGCGCGCTGGCCGCGGTGAAGCCGGCAGCGGCGATGGTGAACAGCACGCGCGTCGACAGCATCCGGCTGAGGAAGCCCGACAGCGGGATCATGACCACCTCGGCGATCAGATAGGCCGTCTGCACCCACGGAATTTCGTCGGAGCTGGCGCTGAGGCCCGCCTGGATTTCGGCCAGCGAAGCCGACACGATCTGGATGTCCAGGATCGCCATGAACATGCCGAACACCATCGCCAGGAAGGCGATGACGCGGCGTGTGGAAATGGTGTCAGGGACCGCCGGCCTTGCCGGCGGCGCTCCTGCGGTGATGGTTGCGGTTGCCATTTCATGGGCCTCCTTGAGGCAGGCCGGGCGGCCCAGCGCTTCATCAGCCGCCGAGCCGCCCTCCGAAAGCGCTTAGTTGGTCGTCGCGGCAGGTGCGGTGCGGCTGTCGACGTTGACGACAACGCTCAAGCCAGCACGCAGCTTGCCGGCCTTCAGGGCATCGGCCGGCACGTCGATGCGGACCGGGACGCGCTGCACAACCTTGGTGAAGTTGCCGGTGGCGTTTTCCGGCGGCAGCAGCGAGAAGACCGCGCCCGAGGCAGGAGCGAGCGACGAGACGGTTCCCTGGATGGGATGGCCGTCTATGGCGTCGACCGAGATGTTGACCTTTTCGCCGGGAACCAGGCGGGCAAGCTGCGTCTCCTTGAAGTTGGCGACGATGTAGAGCTTGTCCAACGGCACGACGACGGCGAGCTTCTGGCCAGGGCTGACGAGGTCGCCCTGCTCGACGGAACGGTTGCCGACGACGCCGTCATAAGGCGCCTTGAGCACGGTGAAGGACAGGTCGCGCGCGGCCTTGTCGCGGCTGAGCTGCAGCGAAGCGAGCGTGCTCGCGGACTCGGCGCGCTGCGCCTCGAACACGCCGATATTGGCCTGCGCGGCGGCGATCTGCGCATCGGCGCCAACCAGCGCTGCATTGGCCTGGTCGAGCGCGGTCTGCGCGTCGTCCAGTTGCGCCTGCGTACCGACATGGGTCTTGACCAGCTGTGCGGCGCGCTGCTGGGCACGGGCGGCGTTGTCGGCAGCGGCCCGGTCGGCGACCTTCTGCGCCTGGGCCTGTTGCAGGGACGCCTGTGCTGCCTTGGTCTGCGCGTCGATGCGGTCGAGCGTCTTGGCCAGCGTGGCGATCTGCGCCTCGGTCTGGGCGACGGCGATCTTGTAGTCGCCATCGTCGATCGTCAGCAGCGGGTCGCCGGCCTTGACCAGCTGGTTCTCGCTGACCTTGACCTGGTCGACATAGCCGGAGATCTTGGGCGAAACGAACGCCATGTCGGCCTGGACATAGGCATCGTCGGTCGAGATCATGAAACGGCCCGTGGTCCAGTAGTCATAGCCGTACCATGCGCCGCCGCTCAGGAGGGCAAGGCCGATGATCGGCAGCAGGAAGGAGCGCACCGAGCGCTTCTTCTTGGCCGGAGCTTCAGCCGCCGGCGGCGGTGCCACCGGCAGGACGGGAATTTCCGGTGCTTCCGTCGCCGGAGCGACCTTGGCGTTGGGGAAAGGGCGGACTTCGGCAGTGCTGGGCGCGTTCGAGGACATGACATCTCTCTAAAGTAATAATACTGAACCGTTCGGTTCGATCCGGCCGTTGACATAGCGTGAAAAGAGGACCATATCAAGAGGCAATCGAACCGGTTGGTTCGAATTATTTTCGAGGTGTGACTTTTATGGCCGAGACAACGCCCGACGTCGAAAACGACAAATGCGGCGATCTGCTGGAGAGCCTGCGCCGTGGCAGGCCGGCGGCCGGACAGGACCCGGTCAAGCGCAGCCAGATCATCGATGGCGCCCGCCGTGTCTTCATAGACAAGGGCTTCGAGGCCGCCTCGATGAACGACATCACGCGCGAAGCGGGCGTGTCGAAGGGCACCATCTATGTCTACTTCGCCAACAAGGAAGAGCTGTTCGAGGCGCTGATCGAAGAAGAGCGCGGTACTATCTTCAAGAACATGTACGACATGCTCGACCGCGCCGACGATCTGCGCCAGACGCTGGTGAAGTTCGGCACGGTGCTGTCGATGAAGATCACCTCGGCCAAGGTCATCCAGGCGCAGCGCACGGTGATCGGCGCCTCCGACAGGATCCCCGACATGGGCGCGCGGTTCTACGAACGCGGCCCCAAACGCGGCCATGACAAGGTGGTGGAGTTTCTCAATGCCGCCATCGAACGCGGCCTGCTCAAGATCGACGATGTCGATCTTGCCGCCTACCAGTTCACCGAACTGTGCCTGGCCGGCCTCTTCCGGCAGTGCATCTTCGCCTACCGCACCAAGGCTCCGAGCGACGAAGAGATCGACCACATCGTCAGGTCGGGCGTCGGCATGTTCCTGAAGAACTACGGCACCGAACGGCTCGCCGAGGAAGAAAGCCACCAGATGATAGCGCTGGAGGCAAAGGCCTAGAGCGTTTCACCGTTTCATGGAAACGGCGAACCGCTCTAACTCACTGTTTTGACGCAATTCCCAAGGGAAAACCGCTCGCACTTTTCCTGGAATTGCCCTAGCCGCCATTGGCGGCAAGCACGATCGCGGCCTGCAATTCCTCCAGCCCCTCGCCCTTTTCCGATGACGTCGCCAGGACGAACGGAAACGCCGCCGGCCGTTTCTTGATCTTTTGCAGCGTCTCCTCGATCAGCCGCGGTACGCCGGCGACCTTGATCTTGTCGGTCTTGGTCAGCACGATCTGGTAGGACACCGCCGCCTTGTCGAGCAGCGACAGCACCTCGTCGTCCTTGGCCTTGATGCCGTGGCGGGCATCGATCAGCACATAGACCCGCTTCAGCGTCACCCGGCCCTTGAGATAGTCGAAGACCAACTTGGTCCACTCGTCGACCTTCTCCTTGGGCGCGGTGGCGTAGCCGTAGCCCGGCATGTCGACCAGTGCCATCGGCGGCAGGTCGGCGCCCTCGCCCGAAAATCCGTCCGGCACGAAATAATTCAATTCCTGCGTGCGCCCCGGCGTGTTGGAGGTGCGCGCCAGCCCTTTCTGGTTGACCAGCGCGTTGATCAGCGACGATTTGCCGACATTGGAGCGGCCGGCAAAGGCGATTTCCGGCGGCCCTTCCGGCGGCAGGAACTTCATGGCCGGCACGCCGCGGATGAATATCCACCCGCGCGTGAACAGGTCGGTGGTGATCACAGTGCTATTCAGAGCGTTCAAGCTGCTGCCTCCAGAAGAGAGATGTTGGCGCCCCTGATGGCATCGAGGTTGCGGCCGATCTTGTCCACCGGCCAATGCCACCATGCCAGTGCCAGCAAACGCCTGATCGTCCTGTCGTCGAAACGCATCTTCACCACCTTGGCGGCATTGCCGGCGACAATGGCATAGGGCGGCACATCGTGCGTCACAACCGATTTGGCGGCGATGATGGCGCCATGGCCGATTTCCACGCCGGGCAGGATCACCGCCTCCATGCCGATCCAGACATCGCTGCCGACCACCGTGTCGCCGCGCACCTCCTTCGACCATGTCGCCGGGTCAAAACCCTGTTCCCAGCCATGGCCGAAAATGTTGAACGGATAGGTGGAAAAGCCGGACATTGCGTGGTTGGCGCCGTTCATGATGAAGCGCGCGCCTTCGGCGATGGCGCAGAACTTGCCGATGATGAGCTTGTCGCCGATGAAGGGATAGTGGTGCAGCACGCATTTCTGCGCGAATTTGTCCGGTCCCTCCGGGTCGTCATAATAGGTGAAGTCGCCGATCTCGATGTTCGGCTCCGTCACCAGCGGCTTCAGGAAGCCGACGCGCGTGTGCATCGGGATCGGGTGCTTGATGTTGGGGTTGGGTCCGTCCATGTCGGTTCGTCCGGGAATTGGCAGACAGGCGCATCCGCTGCCGGAGGCGCCTGGTCAAAATAACGTGATCCGCCCTATAGCACCAATCGGCCGGGGAGCGAGTCTTCCGTGCGTGCCAGGCTCATGTGTTGCCGCTCTTGCTGCGCAAGCCAGGCACGCCGGCCAAGCTCGACCATCGTGCCGTGATGGAATGATGCGCCGGAAACGGTTGATGTTCGATCGCTGAAGCCCAGCGTCTTCACGGTACACAAAAAGAAACCGGGGCCCTGTGAGTGACTACAGGACCCCGGCCTCGCCGATAACGACTTCCCCAAGAAACTTGGCACCTCGTCACGAGGCGGGGATGGCAGGCCAAGAAAGCCCCAACGACCTGCCACTGCCCCTTTCGCCGGAAGACGCTATTTCGGCAACAGCACCTTGCTGACGACATGGATGACGCCGTTCGACTGGTTGACGTCGGCGATGGTCACCTTCGCCTCGCCGCCGGACTCGTCCACGATGTAGAGCTTGCCCTTCTTGACCTCGGCGGTCAGCGTGTCGCCGGAGACGGTCTTCATCTCGTATTTGCCGCCCATCGCCTTGGCCTGCTTCATCATCTCGCCGCCTGAAATCTTGCCGGCCACGACATGCGCGGTCAGTACCTTGGTGAGCTTGTCCTTGTTCTCGGGCTTGAGCAGCGTGTCGACCGTGCCGGCCGGAAGCGCCGCGAAGGCCTCATTGGTCGGGGCGAAGACGGTGAACGGGCCGGCGCCCTGCAGCGTGTCGACCAGGCCGGCGGCCTTGACGGCGGCGACCAGCGTCGTGTGATCCTTCGAATTGACGGCGTTCTCGACGATGTTCTTGGTGGTGTACATCGGCGCCCCGCCGACAACAGGGTTCTTGGCGTAGGCGGGGGCGGCAATCGCCAGGCCGGCGACGAGAGCGGAAACGGCGATGATCCTGAACGACGGCAAGCGCATGTGGTCTTCCTCCGGGTGAGGGCTGATCGGAATTGATAGCCTTTGGAAATGCACACGCAGTCACGCTCCGCGACCGCTTGCAGTTTCGCCGATCACGGGAACGTGAACGAATGTCCGCCCAAAGAAAAAGCCCGGACGAACCGGGCTTTTAGAGAGAGGGGAGCTTTTATTCCGCCGGCGACGGTTTCTTTTTGAACAGTGCCATCAGATTGTCCCATAGCTCGATCTTGGCGCCCTGGCGCTTCATGATCACACCCTGCTGGAGGATCGACAGCGTGTTGTTCCAGGCCCAGTAGATGACGAGGCCGGCCGGGAAGCCCGCCATCATGAAGGTGAAGATAACAGGCATCCAGGTGAAGATCGCGGCCTGCGTCGGATCCGGCGGCGTCGGGTTCATGCGCATCTGCAGGAACATGGTGACGCCCATGATCAGCGGCCAGACACCGATCATCAGCATGTGCGGCAACGTGATCGGAACCAGGCCGAACAGGTTGAAGATCGAGGTCGGATCGGGCGCCGCCAGATCCTGGATCCAGCCGAAGAACGGCGCATGGCGCATCTCGATGGTGATGTAGAGCACCTTGTAGAGCGAGAAGAAGACCGGGATCTGCAGCGCCACCGGCCAGCAGCCGGCAAGCGGATTGATCTTCTCGGTCTTGTACAGCTCCATCATCGCCTGCTGCTGCTTCATCTTGTCGTCCGCGTATTTCTCGCGGATCTCCAGCATCTTGGGCTGCACCTTCTTCATGTTCGCCATCGACGCGTAGGACTTGTTGGCGAGCGGAAAGAAGATGGCCTTGACGATGACGGTGGTGGCGAGGATCGCCAGGCCGAAATTGCCGAGGAATTTGTAGAGCGTGTCGATCAGCCAGAACATCGGCTTGGTGATGAAGTGGAACCAACCCCAGTCGATCAGAAGGTCGAACCGCTTGATGTGGCGCTCTTCGGCATAGGCGTTGATCTTGGCGACTTCCTTGGCGCCGGCGAAGACCTCGGTCTCGACGGTCGCCGACTGGCCGGCCTCGACATTGATCGCGTCGGTCAGGAAGTCGGACTGATAGCGGTGGCGGCCATCCTCGAAATAGGCATAGCGCGGCTGGAACGGCTGCTTCTCTGTCGGCACAAGCGTGACGGCCCAATATTTGTCGGTGATGCCGAGCCAGCCGTCGCTCGACTTGCCCGGCTGGGATTGCTTGTCCTTCTCGATGGACGCGTATTTGTGTTCCTGCAGGCCTTCGGTGCCGGTGAAGCCGATCAGGCCTTCATGCAGCACATAGGTGCTGGCGACGGCCGGTTTGTCGTAGCGGGTAACGCGGCCGTAGTTGAACAGCGAAACCGCGCTGGTGCCGGAATTCTGCACCGTGTCGGTGACCGTGAACATGTAGTTGGCGTCGACGGAGAAGGTGCGCTTGAAGGTCAGGCCCTTGTCATTGGTGTAGGTGAGCGTCACCGGCGTCGACGGGCTCAGCGTCGGATTGCCGTCGACATTCCACACCGTTTCGGCACCCGGCACCGTGCCGGTCTTGTCGTTGCCGACGAAGCCGATCTCGGCGAAATAGCCGGTAGGCAGCGCCTGCGGGTTGAGCAGTTCGATCTCGGGCGAATTCTTGTCGACGGTCTCGGTGTAGTGCTTGAGCTTGAGGTCGTCGAGGCGGGCGCCGGTCAGGTTGATCGAGCCCTCGAGGCTCGGCGTGTCGATCTTGACGCGCTTGGAAGCGGCCAGCGCCTGATCGCGGCCGGCCGCGGTGACGGTGTCACCGCCGGGCGCGTTGGGAATGGTGCCCGGCGCCGGAGCCGGCGTTCCAGCACCCGGATTGGCGGCCTCGGCCGCCTTCTTCTGCTCTTCCACCCGCTGCTGCTCGATCTTGGCGGCCTCGCGCTGCTGCTCGACGCGCGGGTTCATGTAGAAAACCTGCCACAAAGTCAGGATCAGCACCGACAGCGCGATGGTGATGAAGAAGTTCCGGTTGTTTTCCATCGAGAGCCCTTGGCCTATCGTGTTCCGCGAAGTCGGCGGGAGAGTTCGGCCTTCAACTGGCCGAAGGGGGCGCGCAGCGCATCATCGCGCCCGACGATGACATAATCATTGCCGGGCACCATGTCATCTGCGGCATGGACGCGGACGGCCTCTTTAAGCCGCCGCCTGACGCGGTTGCGCACAACAGCGTTGCCGACCTTCTTGGTGACGGTGTAGCCGACGCGCGGCACCCCGCCATCGCCGCGGTCGAGGACCTCGACGAGGAAAAACCGTCCGCGTCGCTTTTCACCACGACGGACGGCCAGGAATTCCGCGCGTTTCAGAAGCCGCTTGGGATTTTGCCCCACTGGCTTGCCGGTTGCGGGCAACGATATCGTCTCGCTTAGGCGCTGAGCCGCTTGCGGCCGCGGTTGCGGCGAGCTGCGACGACGCCACGACCACCCTTGGTGGCCATGCGGGCACGGAAACCGTGCCGGCGTTTGCGGACGAGTTTGGACGGTTGGTAGGTACGCTTCATTTGTTTTAATACCGCGGGGTGCGGCCCTTCTTGATTCTGTCACTCTGTAACAGGAGCTTTGCCGGGCCGGCTTTGGCGCGATCGAAACCGCGCCGGGACGAATGGCCCGAGCGTGAGCGGGCTTATAGAAAGAAGGGTTTTGGAAGTCAATCCGGCGTCGGCGCGGCGTGGACGCAGGCTTCATGACGGTAATTTAATGTTCCGGCCAAAGGATGAAATTGGCAAAAATGCCGTAATCGCCTAATCTTGGCCGATCAAGTGATTGTGAAGACAGGATCGCATGAGCGAAACCAGCCAGGCGGGGGAAGTGAACGGAACGGCGCCCGCCGCCGTCCGCACGGTACCCCTGTCGCGCGGCCTGTCGACGAAACTGCTGCTGCTGACGATCGTTTTCGTGCTTCTGGCCGAAGTGCTCATCTTCCTGCCCTGGATCGCCAGCTACCGGCTGAGCTGGCTCAAGGAACGGCTGAGCACAGCGGCGGCCGTGTCGATCGTGCTGGTGCAGGGCGAGTCGACTTCGCTGTCGCGCACGGCGCAGAATGACGTGCTGATGGCGATCGGCGCCAAGGCGATCGCGGTGCGCGACGGCGGCGTCTCGCGGCTTCTGGTGGTGGCGGACATGCCGCCTCAGGTCGACGAGCATATCGACCTCGCCAGCGTCGGCATGATCAAGGGCATGACCGGCGCGCTCGATACGCTGTTCTTCGGCGGCGACCGGATGCTGCGCGTCTTCGGTCCGGTCGGCGACAGCGACAAGGAATTCGAGCTGATCATGCCGGACTACTCGCTGCGCAAGGCCATGCTCATCTATTCGCGCAACGTCGCCTTCGTCTCGCTGCTGATCTCGCTGTTCACCGCCATGCTGGTCTATGCCGCGATCGACCTGATCATGATCGGGCCGATCCGCACCATGACGCGCTCGATGCTGTCCTTCTCCGAAGCGCCCGACGATCCCGGCCGCATCATCCGTCCCGCCGCCCGCTCCGATGAGATCGGCGTCGCCGAACGCGAGCTGTCGCAGATGCAGGAGCGGCTGCAGAAGATGCTTTCGGAGCAGAAACACCTTGCCGATCTCGGCCTGGCGGTGTCGAAGATCAACCACGACATGCGCAACATCCTGGCCTCGGCGCAGCTGATATCGGACCGCCTGCGCCAGGTCAGGGACCCAACCGTGCAGGCCTTCGCGCCGAAGCTCTTGCGCGCGCTGGACCGGGCCGTCTCCTATTCGGAAGGCGTGCTGCACTATGGCCGCACGCAGGAGCCGCCGCCTTCGCGCCGCCGGGTGCGGCTGCGCCAGCTGGTCGAGGACGTGCACGGCCTGCTCGACATCGAGGAAGGCATCGAGTTCATCAACGCCGTCGAGGCGGCTTTCGAGGTGGACGCCGATTCCGACCAGCTGTTCAGGGTGCTCACCAATCTGTGCCGCAACTCGGTGCAGGCGATGGCGGCCGACACGGAGAGCGCCGTGGTGCGGCGGCTCGCCGTATCGGCCGAGCGCATGGGCAGCGTCAGCCGCATCGCCGTCACCGATACCGGCCCCGGCCTGCCGCCGAAGGCGCGCGAAAACCTGTTCGCGGCGTTCCGCGGCTCGGCGCGCAGCGGCGGCACCGGCCTTGGCCTGGCGATCGCTCACGAACTGATCCGGGCGCATGGCGGTACTGTGGAACTGGTCGAATCGATCGGCGGGCGCACCACTTTCGCCGTCACCATTCCCGACCAGCCGGTGCGGCTCGATCAGGCCCGCGGCAGCCTGCGCCGCCCGGCGTGACGGCCTCGGCGCTGTTTTCCCGAGGCTTCTGCCCTTCGAGCCTGACGCTTTCGATGAGCTTCGCCCGAGACTTTTCCCCTCTCTGCCTGAGCGAGACCGGCTTCGCGGCAGCTTCAAAGCCCTGGGATCGGGGCCGTCGTCACCGGATGACACGCCCACGACAAAACTTTTGCCGGATCGGCTTGCTTTTCCCAAATTCAGTCGTTAGGGAACTGCACACATTCGCGGCCGGTCCTTCGGATCGGATCGCGGGGCCGTTGAAAACATGGCCTGATGCGCGCCCGTAGCTCAGCTGGATAGAGCACCAGACTACGAATCTGGGGGTCAGGAGTTCGAATCTCTTCGGGCGCGCCATTTCATCCACTGCCACCGCGCGACGCCACAATTTCCCGCCGATAGCCGCCGGAACCTCGCCCGAGCCGAGATCGGGAAATGGCGGAAGGCGAAAAGCGCAGCAGCACGCTACTCCGGGAGCCCGGCGGTCCGCAGCGCATCGCCAAGAGTTGCCGCAAGCGCCGGGGCACAATTCACCCCGGCGAACTGGCGGCCATAGCGGAATGCTGGATGCAGTTCGAGCACCCTCGCGGCGGCTGCCTTTGCTTCTTCCAGCCGTCCGAGTTTCACGAGTGCCGCGGCCAATTGCACATAAGTGATGCTGTGCGCGGGATTGGCCTGAACTGACTTGTAGGCCGCACGGCAGGATTCCTCATAGCGGCCGCGCAGCAGATGGCTCATCGCCTGCGCGTCGAACGCGGCGAAGGCCCATGGATCGAACGGGCTGAGCCGCATGCCGCGCTCGCTCCATTCGATGGCCCGTTCGGCGTCGCCGGCCCACCCGAGAATGACGCTGCCAAGGATGTAGGTCAGTGCAGACGATGGACTGATGGCGAGTGCGGCTTCCAGCGCGGTGAAAGCAGCGCCGCGGTCGTGCCCATCCATGCCAATGGAAAACCCCGCCAGCGTCAGCGCCGCCGCATCGTCCTGTCCGTGCAGAATCGCGGAACGGGCGTGGCGGATCGAAGCGGCACGGTTGGCTTCCTGCAAGCCGGCGCGGAGGAAGAGGCAATGGTGGCACATCGCCGCGCTGCCGTGCGCCAACGCGTAAGCGGGATCGAGTTCGATCGCACGTTCGAGCAACACAAGCGCTCGCGTGATCTGCTCAGGCATGCCGGAATCGACATCGAGCTGGGCCCGGAGCACGAGATCGTAGGCATCGAGACTGTCGGGACGCTTGCGCTTCACCCTGTCGATTTCGGCACGCCGTATGCTTGGTGCAATTGCGCCAACGGCCGACAGCGCGATCTCATCCTGAAGCGCGAAGATATCGTCGGAGCTGCGGTCGTAGCGTTCGGCCCACACATGAGCGCCGGTCGATGCATCGATCATCTGGCCGGTCACACGCACGTTGCAGCCCGCCTTTCGCACGCTGCCTTCGAGCACGTAGCGCACGCCAAGTTCGCGACCGACCTGCTTCACGTCCACGGCACGACCCTTGTAGGCGAAGGTTGAGTTTCGCGCGATGACGAACAGCCACTTAATGCGTGCGAGGCCCGTGATGATGTCGTCGACCATCCCTTCGGCGAAGTAGTTCTGCTCTGGATCGCCGCTCAGGTTCGAGAACGGCAGAACCGCGACGGATGGCTTGTCGGGCAATGTCAGTGCCGACCCGGCAGGGGCAGGATCATTGGCCGCAACGGCCGGTCCGACATAGCGATAGCCGCGCCGCGGCAACGTTTCGATCCAGCTCTCCGCATCCGCCGCCTGCGCCAGCACCCGGCGCAAGGCTGCGATCTGAACCGTCAGATTGTTGTCGGCAACCGCCAATCCGCCCCAGCCGGCCTCGACCAGCGCGTCCTTTGACACCGGTACGCCCGCGTTTTCGAGCAGTTGGCGCAGCAGCGCGACGGCGCGCCGCCCAAGCATGGTCGGCTCGGTCCCTCGGTAGAGAATGCCCGCCGCCGGATCGAGGCGGAACGGGCCGAACCGGTAGATGTCGCCTCCGATTGTCATTCAACGCTTTTAGCAGATTTTTAGGAACGGATTCACGACTTCCCGGCACGGAGCACCGATCTTACGCACGTGCCTGCAGAAGTCAGCACATGGTCGATGGAGGATCACATGAGCGCCGATGCCGTCATTCGCATGCCCGATGAGAAGAACGGAGTCATGCTGCGTGGTCATCCTATGGTCTTCCTCGTCACCGGCGAACATACCAAGCACACGAGCATGTTCGACTGGACGATCCCGGCGGGGTTCGCCACCGGGCGGCATGTTCACCGGGTGCAGGAGGAGACCTTCTACCTGCTCGAGGGCGAGTGTGAGTGGCATGTCGGCGACAAAACGATCCGCGCAACGCCCGGAACCTATCTGTTCATCCCGCCATGCGTGCCACACAACATCACGAATGTCAGCGAGAAACCGGCCCGCGTGCTGATGACAGTCTCTCCGCCCGGGCATGAGCACTATTTCGAAGAACTCGCGAAACTCGCTGCGCAGGGTGCGCCGGACCCAAAGGCGCTCGCCGATCTGCGAAACCGCTATGACACGGATCAGCTCTCGACTTTGACGACAAGACCGTGAGATCGATCAGGGCCGCAACGTCGCCAGTCGCCGGTTTTCCGGCTTCATCTGAGCGCCCTCAGCCACATCGAGAAGGCCGCGATGGCCGGCATCCGCGGACTGTGGGCCATGGAGACGAGATAAAATCCGTAGCCGGGCAGGGAGAGCGGATGCGCCTTCACCAGCAGTCCGTTTCTCAATTCATTGCTCACGACCACGTCACTGCAGATCGCAACTCCCTGTCCGCCGACAACGGCATCGATCGCATGGAGCTCCTCGCGGAAACTCAGGTCCCAGACCTTTTCGAGGGGGGTGAAATCGGGATCGATCGACCGTGCAACCGCCAGCCATTGCCGCCAGGTCGGCGCTTCCGGATCGCGGTTCATCCAGTCATAGTGGATCAAAGGAAGACGCAGGAGATCCGCAGCCCGCGTGATCGGGCCATGGCGCTCCAGCAGATGTGGGCTGCAAACGGGAATGTATACGTCCCGAAACACCTCGTGTGCCACAAAATCGAGCGGCGGCTTTCGCGCATAGCGGATTGCGACGTCCGCGGCGCCCGCCCTCAGATCGAGGACAGTGTCCGTGCCGATGATCTCCAAAGGGACGGCGGGGTTTGCTTCACGCCATTTCGGCAGTTGCGGAACCAGCCATTTGCTGGCGAACGCGTTCGGGCTCGTCACGCGCAGCGGCGCTTGTACATCCTCTTCGATCAATAGCGCCACCGCCGAGGCCAACGCGTCGAAGCCATTGCGCAAGGCCGGATAGAGACGAGCGCCCGCGCTCGTTAGGAGCAACGGCCGCGGGCGGCGTTGGAACAGCTTGACACCGCAGGCCTCTTCCAACTGTCGGATCTGGTGGCTGATTGCCGTCGGCGTCACGCCGAGCTCCTTCGCGGCGGTCCCGAAGCTGTGATGCCGGGCTGCGGCCTCGAAGGCATGGAGCGCGCGAAGCGGTGGAAGCTTCCTCATTCCATCAGCGTAGATGAGATTTTCTCATCCAGCACCTGAATTCTTCGATTTTGAAATGGTTTGGCACTCCATGAGATGATGGCATGGGCATTTGCGGCGAGGAGCAGATCGGATGGAGCAGCGACAGCCATATGACGGCCTGATAGGCAAATCGCGCCCCGGACCTCGGCCCACCCCACGGCCACGGCTCAAGGGCAATGTGATCCTCGAGGGGAACGCCGGTTACGACGAGGCGCGTAAGGTCTGGAATGGCGCCATCGATAAAAAGCCGGCCATGATTGCCTACTGCGCCGATGCCCAGGATGTGGTTGAGGCTGTGACGTTCGCGAGATCCAGCGCGCTCCCGGTAGCCGTCCGCAGCGGAGGCCACAATGTCGCTGGCCTCTCGGTCTGTGACGGCGGCATGGTCATCGACCTGTCGCGGATGAAACGCATCGATGTCGATCCGGTCCGTCGAACCGCGCGCGCGGAGGCCGGCCTCGATCTGGGCGAATTCGATCGTGCCACGCAGGCGCACGGACTGGCGACCACCATGGGCGTCAACAGCGATACCGGTATCGCCGGGCTCACGCTTGGCGGCGGCTTCGGCAAGCTCGGGCGAAAATACGGGCTGACCTGCGACAATCTGATTGCCGCCGAAGTGGTGACCGCCGAGGGACAGATCCTGAGGGCCAGTGCGATCGAACACCCGGACCTGTTCTGGGGCTTGAGGGGCGGCGGCGGCAATTTTGGCATCGTGACGGCGTTTGAATACCAGTTGCATGCGATCGGCACTTCACTGCTTGTCGCGTCGGCGCTTCATCCTTACGATCAGGCGCGTGGCGCCATGCAGTTCTATGATGAATTCGCCCGAAACGCTGCCGATGAGGTAAACGTTGATGCGGCTCTCGTAACGCTGCCGTCGGGCGACCGGTTCTTCAGCATCGCCGGCAGCTATGTCGGTTCGCAACATGACGGCGAGCTTGCCCTTTCACCGATCGTCAAGTTCGGCTCGCCCGTCGAGACACGCCTGGCAACTGTCCCTTATCTTGAGATTCAGTCGGGCGGCGATGCCCTGTTTCCGCGCGGCCGCCGCTACTATTGGAAGGCGCAATTCCTGCGCCAGATCAGCATAGGCGCGATCGATGCGCTGCTCGACGCCTATGCGCGAGCTCCCAACACCTCGTCTTTGCTGGTTTTCCAGCACGTCGGCGGGGCAATCGCACGGGTTCCGATAGCGGATTCACCCTACGCCAATCGCGATGCGGCCTTCGACTGCTTTCCGATCGCGATCTGGAACGATCCGGCCGATGACGACGCGAACATGGGTTGGGCGCGCGAGCTGTGGAGCGCCCTCAGGCCCTATTCGACCGGCGGTGTCTATGCCAACAATCTCGGTGACGAGGGCGAGGACCGGGTGCGTGACGCCTATGGTGAAAATTACGCACGCCTTGTCGCGCTCAAGGACAAATACGATCCGACCAATTTCTTCCGTCTCAACCAGAATATCAAGCCGACGGCATAGTCTATGGCATTGGGCGAAATCCAGGTGCGAAGCCGCTGGACGATTCTTGCCGTCCTGTTCGTCGCTCGTGCCGCCATCGCTTTTCAGTTTCAGAGCGTCGCCGCCGTCGCGCCACAGCTCAGCCAGGCTCTCGGCGCGAGTCTGGCCGATATCGGTGTTCTGATCGGACTCTATTTTGCGCCGGGCGCCATGCTGGCCTTGCCTGGCGGCGCGATCGGCCGCCGCTATGGCGACAAGGTGACGGTCCTCGCCGGACTGGTGATGATGCTGGCCGGCGAACTGCTGATGACCGCGTCACCGTCATGGAGCGCGCAGATCGCGGGCCGACTGACGGCGGGCATCGGCGGTGTTCTCCTGAATGTTCTGATGACCAAGATGGTCGCGGACTGGTTTGCCGGTCGGGAAATCGCCACCGCGATGGCCGTTTTCATCAACTCGTGGCCGGCTGGCATCGCAATCTCGCTGATGCTGTTGCCAGCAATCGGAGCGACATTCGGGCTGCATGCCGTCAACCTTGCCGTCGCGGGGTTGATCCTGATCGGTCTCTGCCTCGTGACTTTGGTCTATCGCGCGCCAGATGCGCCCGTCGCGGTCAAAGCAGAGCGCGGCAACCTGACCGCCGGCACGATCTGCGCGGTGATTGCCGCCGGCTTGATCTGGTGCCTCTACAATATCGGCTTTGCGATGATCTTCAGTTTCGGGCCGTCGATGCTTGTCGAGCGAGGCTGGTCCAGTGCGGCCGCCGGACCAACCATCAGTATCGTGCTCTGGCTCGCCGTGCTTTCGGTTCCGTTCGGCGGCTTCCTCGCCGATCGGACCAAACGCGGAGAGACCATCCTCGTGACAGGCTGCATTGCCTTCGCGATTCTGACACTTCTCCTGTCGCGAAGCGGCGCCGTGCTTCCCATCGTCGTCGCTCTTGGAATCTTCTGCGGCTTGCCGGCTGGTGCGATCATGAGCCTGCCCGCGCGCGTGCTCGAGCAGAAAACGCGGCCGATCGGAATGGGATTATTCTACACGGTCTACTACGCCGGCATGCTGGCCGGACCGGCGATCGGAGGAAAGCTCTCCACATCGGTCGGCTCCGCGAGCGCCGCGCTCGACTTCGGCGCCGTCGCGCTCCTGGTTTGCCCGGTCATCCTGTGGCTCTTTCGTCGTATCGTTGCCGGCCGGTATCGGCCGGCCGCTTCACCGACTTGAGCGCGAGGCGGAGGTCACGCAAGGTCTGCGCTCCGGCTATTGTCGGTCGTAAAGTCCACAGGCCGCGATAAGGCGCACCAACTCCGCCTGTCGCCGCGTCTCCGTCTTTTCGGATAGGTGCTGCAGCTGGGTGCGGGCCGTGCCCGGGCCGATTTCAAGCTCATCCGCGACCACCTGAAGCCCTTCGCCGCGTGCGATCACCATGGCCGCGGCGGCTGCGGCCGCGGTCAGCCGACAGAGATTGCTCAACTGGTCCTGCGCGGTCTGCGGCGCGCTGTCCGGATCGGCCACGAACACGATCGCGGCGGGGATCGCAGGCCGGACCATTCACTGTTTGAGGGACCAGAGCGCTTGGAATGCGCTTCCGCAGGGCGTGAACCGCAAGGTCGCGTCATAGCTGGTCCTAACCGTACACGAAAGGCCGCCTAGCTCCCGCGCCTAAGGCACTGCGCCGGACAACATTAGAACGATGCCGACCGCTATCATTAGCAGCCCTGGCCAGTTGCGCGAGAAGCCGAGAAACCCGAGCCCACGCCGGCGCGGCTCAAGAGTTGGGCCAGGCGTTGCCAGCCTTGAGGTCGACCGATCGGCTGGAGTGCCGTGCGGTGCCAAATTGCTGAGCCGACCGTATGAGAGTGCCGCGCCTGCCATGTAGACAATGCCAGCGATGATGAGTAACGCACCGATGAGGATGACAGTCAATTTTCGTCCTCCTCTCTTTAGCTTTCCAAGCCTGGCCCCGCAAATGAATGAAACGATCGTGACGGCTGACAGTTCCGGCAGGAGTGCCCAATCGGCTTGGACGTGTCGGGCCCGATGAAGGTGAGCGACCGTACGAGGCCGGCGCTTTCGCCACCTACGCAGGACCGGAGGTCAGTGCCGCGGGGAAACTCAGCGTTCTGGCTCCAATCGGCCAAACAACTGCTCGGCGACCAGCATAAGGGCCTTGCCCACCATCGCGATGCCGGAAATTTGGCTGACGATTTGGGCGGCTCGCGGTCGCGTTCGCAGCAAAGATTGTGACGAACTGAGACGGTTCAGAGCGGCCTCTTGGGACCCATAGACCTGCCAGTGACCATTGATTGACCATGGCCTCCGCGACAGTCCTGAAGCGAAGTCCTTTTGGAATATCTTAGCCAATCGAGCCTAAACCGACGTCTGATTACGGCCCCTCAATAACCGCTGAGGACGAGGCGGCAACCGGGTGGTGAGCAGATTCTGTCGCGCGGCACGGTGTCTGCGCGGCTACGGTCGAGACCCGTAATGGCCGATTCTCGCGACATGTGCTCTCCGTCGCTAGTGGGAGACTACAGCGCCCTTGTCGGTCCAGGTGGGCGGCAAGCCAAATCGGGCGGCGACGAGCCCCGAAATGCCGGGAGCCTTCCCGAACGCCTTGCAGGCGTCGTATTTCGGATTGCCGCCCAGCGAGGCGCGCAGTCTTTGCATGGATGGTATCGCCGGCATTCCCTTGAATGGGTCCTTGCCCGTGACCACCATGCGGGCGAAGTTCGCGGCGAAGGCCGAAGAGAGGGCGTACGCATCCCCGACAGCGGACACCCGAGGCTTTGTCGTGATCATGTTGGCACCGCGCGACCAGAGCATGGCTGCCCTTTGCGAGCCTTCCTTGTCGATCGCCTCGGCCTCGATCGCCAGGCCGCCGAGGCCGATCGGAAGGCGCGGGATTGGAACCCCGAGCCCCGCCGCCGCGCCGCCGAGCGACGCAACGACGGAACCCGCCGCTGCCGTACGGTTCGTCGCAACGATGTTGGTGACCGTCGCTTGGACGGTGAGGTCCGCCGGCTGGCTCGCGGCCACGACCCTGAAGCGGTCGGCAAGGTCGGTGCAGAGTGCCCGGTCGATCGCGTTGGTCACCAGCGCCAGGTCGTCGGTATCAAAGCCACGGCTGCCGACCTGCGTAGAGGTCGGTACAATGCGCACGGTCTGCGCCGCGAGCAACGGTGCCGAATCCACGCGCAATTTTGCATGCGTGAGGGTGCCGCCCGATGGGCGCATTCCGGCGGAGGAATCGAGGGACGTGCCCTCCGGCAAGGGCACATTTGTGCAGGCGGACAACCATGAGAACAGGGCCACGCTGAGCGCTGCCCGCGGCCGCATTTCAAGTCGCCGAAGCTTCACGATCATTGTCAAAATCGCCTGAACCGGGGATCAAGGGTTCAGGCTTTACCGGCCCCAGCGTTAATGGCGGTAAAGGCAGTGTAAAGTTCGGTAAAACTTGCCATCAGCCTCGATCTTTAGCCGGCGCATACGTCGCCGGCTGCCCGGCAAGCGCCAGCGTGATCGCGCGGCCCTGCAACCGCACGCACGCTCGAAACCGTCTCAACGGGCTGGCAGCAGCTATCAAAAGAGGGGCAACATAGGCTTGAGGAGCCCTGCAAATCGCAACGTCTCGATGAGTTCGGACGCGGGGATTGCCAGGAGAAAGCAAGAACTGTCGATTGCAGTACGCTTCAGCGCAGCTGGGTTGAACGACATGGGCAACTGATCTGCGGCGCCGCCGGCGCTTCGTCCGAGGCGGGGGAAGAAGGCGGGAACCTCGCGGCAATATTCCCGGTAAGCATCGCCGAAAAGCCCGTCCAGAGCGATCGATTCGCGGGCGCAGACATAAGCGAAGACCAGATACCCGAACAAAAAATAGAAGGCCGCAATAGCGATCGACCCAAAAGTCAGGCCGATGCCGGCAAGCCCCAGGGAAGAAAAGAAGTACAGCGGGTTGCGGGTGTATCGATAAGGGCCGTTCGGTAATGAGGTCTCGATTCTTGTGTCCGCCTATATACAGCGATGCCCAGCACCGCCCGGCGATACATAGGAGGATAAAGGCGCAACCCATGAATTCCATGCCTTGGCGGGGAAGAGTCTCCGGCGGCCAAGCGCTCTGCGACAACAGGATTGGCATCAAAAGCAATGGGACGGCCAGCCAGAGGAACCGCATCCTCTTGCCCTGCTGGAACACCGCATCGGTCGCCGACATCAGTCCGTTCTCTCGCATTTGAAGAACCGGGATCACGGTCCAGCTTTAGCGATGCCGGCGTTAATGGCCGTAAAGGCAGTGTAAAGTTGAGTAAAACTTGCGATTAGCCTCGATCTTTCGCCGGGCTGCTCATCGCCGGCCGCCGGGGAATCTCCAGCGTGATGGCCAGGCCGCCGACATCCGGTAGCGACGCGTACACCCGCCCGCCATGGCCCTCGATCGCCTGCCTGGCGATCGCAAGGCCAAGACCGTACCCGCCTCCCGGTGCCGCGTCGTTCCCGCGGGAGAATGGCTGGAAGATCCGTTCGAGTTCGCCTCGCCCGACGCCCAGCCCCCGATCGGCGACGCGCACCTTGAGGAGGTCGCCTGTCGTCTGGCATTGCACGGTGACTTGCGAATGTTCGGCGGTGTATTTGACGGCGTTGCGAATGACGTTTTCCAGCGCCCGGTAGATCAGCTCGCCTTCGACCTCGGCAAGGAAGCTGCCGTCAACATTGGCGGTGATCGAAACCTCGCGGGCCTGGGCTTCGAACGCTGCGTCGCCCAGGATTTCGTTCAGGAGATCGATCACGTCCAGCGTCTGTGTCTTCAGCGGGAGCCGGGAACCGGCTGTCAGCCTGGCGAGAGTGAGCACTTCGCCAACCAGCGCATCGAGCCGTTCGACCTCCCGGTCCATGCGGTCCAGCATGGCATCGAGTTTGCCCGGACTCTGCCGAAGGACACCCCCAACGGCCTGCAAACGTGACAGCGGGGAGCGCAGTTCGTGGGATACGTCGTGGAAAAGTCTCTGCTGTGCATCCTGCAGCTCCTGCAGCCGCGCGGCGCTGGAATCGAAGTCATGCGCGAGTGCGGAGACCTCATCCTTGCGACCTGCCATCTTGTGCCCGATGCGGACGTCGAAACGGCCATGGGCAAGCGCGCTCAGGCCGTCGCGAAGGTGGACGACAGGACGAATGAGATATCGGACGAGCGCGGCCGCCGATATCGCGCTCGAAATCAGAATACCGAACCCCGGTACGAACGGACCAAGCTTGTCGAGAATGACATTGCCTTGCCGAGGCACGGAGATCCGGTAGCAACTCCCGTCCTTCAGGACGGTTCTTGTCTCCGCCGTGCTCCTGTCGGCACATGCGCCGGTCTCCGCGATCCGCGAGATCGTGAGGCCGACCGGTACCGTGTCCTCGCTCGCATGGGCAAGGCGCCGGGCGGCTTCTTCACCGTCCTTGACGAGCAGGTTCTCGGTCAGGTCGAGGACGACTTCGCGCTTCTGGCGTTCCAGTTTCGAAGCGGAAGGAAGCGTCTCGAAGAAGTTGAGCGTCGCGATTATGATCGCGACGGACCCGGCAAGCGTCAGCCAGGTTATCACGAAGAACTTCTTGAACAGTCGGGGCATGTCAGTCCAAAAGAAGTTGATAGCCTTGGCCGCGGACAGACTTTATCCGCGACTGTCCATCTTCCCCGAGGCCGAGCTTCTGACGCACGCTGCTGATATGGACGTCGATGCGGCGATCGAACGGGGTCAGCGGCTTTCCAAAAGCCCGTTTCGACATGTCTTGCTTCGATATCAACTGGCCGGCATTGCGGGCGAGAACTTCGAGCAGGCTGAACTCCGTGCCGGTAAGCTCCAGCGGCCGTCCGTTCCATTCGGCGGTTCTGTTGCCTGGATGAACCACCAGTCGTCCGGCCCTCAGCGTTTCGGCGGCCGCGCCGGCGGCAGGCTGGTTCGCACGACGAAGGATGGCGCGCACCCTGGCCGCGAGTTCTCCAGGCGAACAGGGTTTCGTCACATAATCGTCGGCACCGAGGTTCAGGCCGGATATCCGGTCGATGTCATCGCCTCTCGCCGTCAGCATCAGCACGGGAACCTGGCTCAGCTTCCTGATCCTTTGCAGGACCTCGATCCCGGTCATTCGGGGCATCATGATATCGAGCACGATCAGGTCCGCCGCGTTGCGCGCGGCGGCGGCAATCGCCGTGCCGCCGTCCGTGCCTGTCGCGACGTCATACCCTTCTTCGACCAGGTATTCCTGCAGCAGCGTCGTCAACTCGACATCGTCGTCGATGAGGAGGACCTTGTTCATTGCACTCCGTCCGTCATTCACGCCGGTCACCCATAAGGCACAATCGCGCGCGGGCGGCGGGATTTTACCCAGCTTAACACAACTTGACCGCGCTCAAGGTTCACCCGGCTACGCATGCACCGGCGACACCGGTCGCGTCCGACCACCGCTGAGATCCGTCGGCCTTCAATTTGGCTTCGCCGGTCCGCCCCGCTTTCATAGCGGCGATGAGATCGGCGCGCATCGCCGATTACCGGCTCATGCCGGCGAAACTCAGACCCGCTGGCACCTGACTATATCCGCCTGAACATGTAGGTCGTCGCGTGCAGCGCCTTGCCGTCCGGGTCCCAGGCGAAGTCAGGGATCACACCAGCCACCTCGAAGCCAACGGAAGCGTATAGCGGCTCCGCGGCGTCCCCGGTTCGCGTGTCGAGGGTTACGAGGGTTTTGCCCAGTTCACGCGCGCGATTCAGCGCTTCATTCATCAGGGCTCGCCCGATGCCGAGCCTGCGTGCTTGCGGATGGACGATCATCTTTGCGATCTCGCAGCGATGCGGCTGGTTGGGCGGCATGGCGGTGAGAAGCTGGACGGTTCCGACGATCTCGCCGCCCCGCTCAGCGCCGAAAAGCACTCTGCGTCCCGCAGCGACCCCACGGTGAACATCGCCCGACCAGAACCGAGCCGCGTCCTCGTAGGGCATGGGCGCCATGAAGCTGATCGCAGCTCCATCGGCTACGCTGTCTGCGAGAACCCTGGAAAGCTCCCCCAGCCTTTTCTCGATGGCGAGACCGTCGAGTTCAATGATCTGCGTTTCCATGTATGGCGGTTCCTTAAGCCATGGCGATAATGTAGCGGGCCGATTGTTCGCCGGTCTCAAAGGAAGAGGCGCCGCGCAGCCGATAGCGCAGGCAGTCACCGGGACGCAGGTCGTGCCGAACGCCATCGGCGATCAAAACAAGCGCACCCGCCAAAAGCACCAAGTGGTGTTCGTGCCCCGGAAGAGCGGGCCGCTCGTAGACGATGCGCTGGTTGGGCGCGATCTCGCACTCGATCATTTCCAGCTTCAGTCGCCCGCTGGGCGGCGAAAGAGCACGGCGGGTGAAGCCCTTCTCCTGGTCCGACCATATGCTTTGGTCAGCGCGGCGGACAAGCGGGGGAAAGTCCGGCTCGAGCGGCGCCAGAAGCTGGGAAAGCGGCAACGCGAAAGCCGATGCCAGACGACCAAGCGTTTCCGCTGTTGGGCTGACTTCGCCATTCTCGATCCGGGACAGCGTCGCCCGACTGACCCCGCTGTTTGCCGCGAGCTCCTGAAGGGTAAGTCCACGATCTGCCCGGAGCAGGCGAAGATGGTCGGCCAAGGCTTGGGATGAGGCTGTGTCCATATGTGGGAAAATATCCCAAATCAGAGAAATTGCAAGCGGAGCCCGACCAAAATCGGGGGGCGTTTCCAGGCTAGCCGATCTCTTCAGGGAGAAAGCCACCTGTCTGGCGCTTCCACAGCCGTGCAAACAGGCCGTCCCGCTTGACCAGTTCGTCCGGCTTTCCTTCTTCGACGATCCGGCCCTGCTCGAGCACGACTATCCGGTCCATCATGGCAATCGTCGAGAGGCGATGTGCGATTGCGATCACCGTCTTTCCCTCCATCACGAGGTTAAGCCTCTCCTGGATGGCAGCCTCGGACTCGCTGTCGAGGGCGGAGGTTGCCTCGTCGAGCACCAGGATCGGCGCGTTCTTCAACAACACGCGGGCGATGGCGACCCGCTGGCGCTGGCCGCCTGACAGCTTGATGCCGCGGTCGCCGACGAAGGCTTCATAGCCCTTGCGGCCTTCGGCGTCCGAAAGATCGGCGATGAAGGCATCGGCGGCGGCCATCTTGGCCACCTCTTGGATCTCCTGTTCGCTCGCCTGCGGCCGGCCATAGCGGATATTGTCGCCGACCGAACGATGCAGCAGCGCGACATCCTGCGCGATGACACCGATGGCGCGCCGAAGGCTTGCCTGGCTGACGGCGCGGATATCCTGTCCGTCGATCAGGATGGCGCCCTCCCCGACATCGTAGAAGCGCATCAGCAGGTTCGCGAGCGTGGTCTTGCCGGCGCCCGAGAGGCCGACGAGGCCGATCTTCTCGCCGGGACGGATCCTCAGCGACAGATCCTCGATGACCGACTTTCCGGCCTTGTAGGCGAAGCGCACGTTTTCGAACGGATCTCGCCGGTCTCGACCTTGAGATCGGCCGCATCCGGCCAGTCGGTGATGGTGGGCGGGGTCGTCATGACCGGCATGGCGTCCTTGATGGTGCCGATCGCCTGGAAGATCTGCTGGCCCATCTGCAGGAATGTAAAGATCTGTGTCGACAGGCGCTGGAGGATGTAGACGGCGCCGACAAACTGGCCAATGGAGAGAAAGCCGTTGACGAGACCGGAAAATCCGATCGAAAGCATGGTCAGCCACAGCGTCATGTTGAGGACGACGACAGTCAGTTCCGAGGTACGGTAGATGCGTTGTTCGCTGTGTTGGGTGTGCACGGCCTGCTGGATGATGCGACGGATAGCGCCTGCCTCGCTGTCCTCGGCGGCGAACTGCTTGATCATCTGCATGTTGGTGTAGAGATCGGTGATGGCGCCCGCCACCATGCTGCGCTGCCTGGCGGTACGGCGCGAGCGCTCGGCAAAGGTGGGAACGACCCTGACGGTGAATGCCACGTTCAGCGCGATCCAGACGACCACCGGCAAGGCAAGCTGCCAGGACAGCGCGCTGAGCAGGACCACCGAACCAACCAACTGCAGCAGGAAGCGTGGAATGGACTGGAAGGCGGCAATGATCTGCTGCTGGACGGCAGATGCCACCTGCTGCAGGCGCGAGGCGACCTGACCGGCATAGAGGTCATGGAAGAAGGCAAGATCCTGTCGTTCCACCGCCTTGTGGCCCTGCCACTGGATGGCGGCCGGCATGCCGACGCCGAGCGTGTGCGAAGTCAGCGTGTTGAGCAGGAAAGAGACCACCGGCATGGCCGGAAAGATCAGCAGGCCGAGGAACGTCAGAAGCGGCCATTCGTTATGCAGGAAGGCTGAAGCGCCCTGTTGCGTGACGCCATCGACGATGACCGAAAGCCCCCAGACGATCGTCAGATTGATGGCTTCCATCGCCATGGAGCAAAGCGCCAGGGCAATCAGCACGCCGCGAAACATCGAAATGAAGTGCAGGAGGACGGCCACAGGCCCCTTGGCGGGCAGCGGCCGGTAGGGAATATCCAGCGGCCGGATCAAGTTTTCGAACGGACGGTAGATCGTATCGGAAATCGACATGGTGCGCTTGAGCTCTGGATGGAACCGAGGGCGAGGACTCAACTGCCGCAATAGGATCACCTGCCGGCCGCAACCACAATTAGAACATCTCCGGCAAATGTCATGAAGGGGTAGCTGCTTTTCCAACAGCGGCGCCGCCATGCGCGATGTCGTCCGGGCTCGCCGCCAAAGCGAACCCGTCCCCCGTCGCTTTGGCCCAGCCCAGAACCTGACTCCAGCGGCGAATTTCCATCCGGCGGGCCGCGAGATTATGCGGGAACGTAGGTCAACCTGATCACATCCTCGCCGATCCGATCATGGGTCATTAGGCGCAGCGGTGGCCGGGGCCCGGCGAAATAGGGCTTGCCGTGCCCAAGCACGACGGGGTGCAGGTAGATCCGATACTCATCGATCAGGCCAAGTTCGGTGAGGCTTTGCGCCAGGTTCGGGCCGGCAACTTCAATCTCCCCGTCGCGCTCGCCCTTCAACTCCCGGATCGCGCCCTCCAGATCATCCCCGACAAGCCTGGCGTTGGGGCCAACCGACTTCAACGAGCGCGAGACGACCCATTTCGGCTGTCTCCGCCACGCCGCCGCGAAGGCGCGTTCGTCCGCATTCCATTCAGGATGATCGTCGTCCCAGTAGCGCATGATTTCATACATCTGGCGGCCATAGACACTGCCCGCCTGCGCCTGAGCTTCCTCGATGAAGTGGCGGAAGAGCGTGGGGCCTGGCGCAAATGCCATATGGTCGACATAGCCGTCCAGGGACTGGTTCATTCCGAACACGAGCTTGGCCATACCCCTTCCTTCCTCACCCGGCACGTCCGTGCGGTTCCGATTGTGTTATGCAATCGGTTGTAGGCTAGATCGACCGATTTTGGATCGCAATTGGTTTTTGGGGTCCCCGCTTGCAAAACAGGATCAGTTCGCTGATAAATGACCGCTTGCCATTTGCAATCAGTTGAAGACGTACTCATGATCACGGTGTTCGGGGAAGGCAGAGGCTTTCGGGTTGTCTGGCTGCTGGAGGAGATGGGGCTCGCTTACCGGTTGCGGCCCGTGGACCTGGCGGCCGGCGTCCAAGACGACACGGAGTTCATGGCCATCAACCCTGGCGGGTTCATCCCGGCTATTCGGGACGGCGACGTCGTCATGGTCGAGTCGATTGCGATCATGGAATACTTGATGGCGCGTTATGGGCCGACGCCGCTGGCGCCAGGCGCGCAAGATCCTGTATTCCCCGCGTACCAGCAGTTCCTCCACCTCGGCGAAGCCGGCCTCGCGGCCCCCATTTATTTCGTCGGCGGCGCCCGCAATTTTGCACCCGAGGTGGAGCGAAGGAACTGGAGCGCCCGCCAGGCTCTCCGCGTGTTCCAGACCCGGCTGGGACTGGTGAGCCGGCAGCTGGCGCTTTCGCCATATCTGGCCGGCGACAGGTTCACCGCCGCCGACATCTCGGTTTACTACGCATTACAGCTGGCCCGCGGATTTGGCGGAGTCGCCCTCGGTGCCGCCGAGCTAACCTATATGGCCCGGCTCAGCGAACGCGATGCCTTCGGGCGGGCGATGGAAAGCTCTCAGGCCACGCGGGCGTGGGTCGAGGCGTCCGCCAAAGCGTGCCGCGCCTGAACGGATTCATGCCTCGCGCTTTGGTCTCCTCAGGACGCCTTGGCGAGAAAACTCTGGTAGTCCGACTTCGCCTGCAGCAGGCGCAGCACGTTTTCGCGTGAGCCGCGCACATGGGCACGGGCCAGGGCGCCGGCCCGGGCGGCATCGCCGGCGCAGATCGCTTCGACGATCTCGGCATGCTCGTCGCGGGCGATCTTCCATTCGTCGAGCCACAAGAGTTCGGTCCAGACATAGTGCTGGCACTTGTCGAGGATGCCGCACAGCATGCCGTGCAGCATGGCATTGCCGCTGATCTCGGCGATGACGCGGTGCAGGCCGATGCCGACCTCCAGCTCCTGGAATTTTTCCTTTGTGGTGCGGTCGGGAATGGCGGCTAACCGCTCGCATTCGGCCAGCATGGCGCGCAGCCGCGCTTTGTCCTTGTCGGTCGCGGCGGCCGCGGCCAGTTCGGTCGCATGGCCGTCCAGCAGTTCGCGGATGGCGAAGGCCTCACGGAACATGTTGATGTCGAACTCGGTGACGACATAGCCCTGGCGCGGGCGGCCTGTGACGAGGCCGTCGCGCTCGAGGCGGTTGAAGGCCTCGCGCACCGGCGTGCGGCTGACATTGAGCTTTGCGGCTATGTCGTTCTCGGTGACGCGCGAGCCGGGTGGAATCTGACCGGTCACGATCATCGCCTTCAGCGAAGTGTAGACCGAGTCGCGCAGCGTGTTTTTGGTTTGCTTGGCCCCAGATTGGTTTCCAATTTCGCGCTTTAGCCTGTTGTCGTCCCATTTGGAGTCGTAGCCGGTCTGATTTGCCACGCCCAGGGCGGCACCATCCCAAAGACTCGCCCGGCCGGAAATAGATCGTGCCGGTGGTGCACTGCACCGGTATCGGTTTCTGAACGTCGTCACCGGGGGTATTGACGATGAAATAAAATTTGGATTTGATAATACGTGGATACAAAAATATTTTTTAGGTGCGCCGTGCCAGCAGCCTTTCCGGCAGAACCACAGATGTCCTCCACTGCGGAGGAAGAGGCGTACAGGCACGTTCAGAGAGCCCTTCGCCTCGGCCGCTACAAACCGGGCGACAGGCTTATTCCGGAGGAGATTGCCGCCGAGATCGGCATGAGTCGCATGCCGGTGCGGGAAGCCTTTCGGCGCCTGGCCTCCGACGGGCTGGTGGTTCTGAGGCCCAATCGTGGATGCGTGGTCGCAGGCCTGACGGTCGATGAGCTTTACGAGATTTTCGAAATTCGCTCGGTTCTGGAGGGACTGGCCGTAAGGCTGGCGATGCCCCGGATCGATGAGGAGGAGTTCGAGGAACTCGATCGCCTGCTCGAGCGCATGGAACGCGCGGGCCAGAGCGGCAGCAGCGACTGGGTGGTCCGCCACCAGGAATTCCATGGCCGTATCTGTGCGCTAAGCCGGAGGCCCAAGCTTATCCATCAGATATCGGCGCTGCATGTGGTGATAGAGCCCTACATGCGCATCTGGTTCGACGACTGTGACAAGCCGCATTCTGCGCGCGAGGAGCATGCCGCCGTGATCGCGGCCTTGCGTTCAGGCGACGAACTTCACGCGGAAAAGGTGATGCAGGATCATATTCTCAGCACAGCACCGATGCTGGCCGAGTTCGTGAGTCGGAGTCGGTGACCAACGCCGGCCGGACAAGAATGGCCTCGAACCGGCAATGCGGCCGGACGTAGGAACAGATCGATCACCTATCAAAAAAGGGGAACCACATGAAAGTTTGTCGTTTGGCCGCAGTTGCCGCAGCACTCAGCATGCTCGGCTTCATGCACACCGCATTGGCCGAGGATGCGCCCAAGGCCATAACCATCGCCACGGAGGGCGCCTACGCACCGTGGAACTTCACCAACGCAGAGGGCAAGCTCGACGGACTGGAGATCGAACTCGCCAACAATCTTTGCGAGCGGATGAAGGTCAAATGCACCATCATCGCTCAGGACTGGGACGGACTTATTCCTTCGCTGAAGGTCGGCAAGTTCGATGTGATCATGGCCAGCATGTTCATCACGCCGAAACGCCTCGAGACCATTGACTTCACCCAGCCTTATGCGATCGACCCGGGCGGGTTCGCAGCCGCCAAGGATAGCGATCTGGGGAAGCTCGGCGCTTCGACCGAGAAATTCAAACTGGACGATGAGGCTGCTTCCAAGGCCGCGGTCGACAAGTTGAAGCCCCTGCTGAAGGGCAAGGTGGTCGGTGTCCAGGCGGCCACGGCCATGCTCGAATTCCTCAAGAAATACTTCGGCGACACGGTGGAGATTCGCGAATACAAGACGACCGAGCAGCACGATCTCGATCTGGCCGCGGGCCGCATCGATGCAATATTCGCTCAGAAGACAGCGCTCGCCGCGACGCTCGCAAAACCCGAATTCTCGGGCTTCACGATTGCAGGTCCGGGCTTTGTCGGCGGCTTGTTCGGCGCCGGAACGGGTGCGGGACTCAGGAAGGAAGACGCCAAGCTCAAGGAAATGCTGAACGACGCGATCAGCGCCGCCATTACCGACGGGACCATTAAACGTATCTCGGAAAAATGGGTGAAAACGGACGTGACGCCGGTCAAGTAGCCACGTGTGTATTCTGTCCGGCCGATTGGTATCAACCGATCGGCCGGGTGCCGCGCTGAACGATCAGGTTTCACATGACGGACGCACTCCATATCCTTTCCGTGGGTAAGGGCGGCTGGGGCGGAGCCCTGCTGCTGGCAGCTGGCGTGACATTTGCGCTGTCAGTCCTCGGCTTCCTGCTCGGCGCTCTCTTCGGCGCGGTTGCAGCAGGAGGCCGGCTCTCCACGAGAGCCTTACCGTCATGGGTCGCCAAGGGGTATGGCACGGTGTTCAGGGGCGTGCCCGATCTGTTGACGATCTACCTGCTTTACTATGGCGGCAGCATAGCATTGACTGAGATCGGTAAATTCTTCGGCAGCGCAGGCTTCGTCGGGCTGCCGACATTTGCGACTGGCGTCCTGGCGATCGGCATCATTTCGGGCGCCTATCAAGCCGAGGTCTATCGCGGAGCATATCTCGCGGTCGATCTCGGCCAGCTTGAGGCTAGCAAGGCGCTCGGCCTGTCCCGGTTCCAATCGCTGCGTCTCGTCATCGTGCCTCAACTGATGCGGCACGCCCTGCCGGGCCTCGGAAATGTCTGGCAGCTTGTGCTCAAGGATTCGGCCTTGATCTCCGTGATCGGCTTGGTGGAATTGATGCGGCAATCTCAGATCGGCGCGGGATCGATGCGGGAGCCCTTCGTCTTCTATATAGCAGCCGCGACGCTGTATTTCCTCATCGCTACCGTGACCGGATCGGTCTTCCGCTACGGCGAGGCACGGGCGTGGCGAGGCACGGTCCACGCATGATCGACTTCGCCTTCTTTGTCGAGATCATTCCCACCCTTCTCTCCGGCTTGCCGTTAACCTTGCAACTTGCGGGGTTGTCGATCGGAATAGGCTTCGCCTTGGCCCTGTTGCTCGCGCTGGCGCAGCAGGGAAATCATCGGATGCTGGTCTGGCCCATACGCTCCTTCGTTGCCGTCTTCCGCGGCACGCCATTGCTCGTCCAGATATTCCTCATCTATTACGGCCTCGGCCAGTTCCGCCCCACACTTCAGGCAGTTGGGCTCTGGTGGCTGTTTCGCGAGCCCTATTGGTGCGCCATCATTGCGCTCAGTCTCAATACCGCGGCCTATGGCAGCGAAATCCTGCGGGGTGCGATACAGGGTGTGCCGCGCGGCCTTGTCGAGGCCGCCTCTGCCTTCGGCATGACACGGCTCCAGACCCTGCGTCTCGTCGTTCTGCCTTTGGCGCTGCGCCAAGCCATACCGAGCTACGGCAACGAGATCATCCTCATGGTAAAGGGTACGTCGCTTGCATCGATCGTCACCCTGATGGAAGTGACGGGCATCGCCCAGGGGCTTATTTCGCAGACCTATCGCGCCGTAGAGGTTTTCGTGGCTGCGGGCACGATCTATCTCACCATCAATTTCACGATCATCTCGGCACTGAACGCGCTGGAAATCTGGCTAACGCCTTATCGAGGCCGAGCCTGATAGGCGTCTGGCGTAACGAGGAGAATTGGCAAAATGAGCAGTGTCGAGAAGCCGAAGCGATCCGTTGCCGTGTCGTGTTACGCCATGGCGGCAACGTCGCATCCATCAGACCAAGGGATACAAAGACAGAATGCGTGATTTCCAGTTTCCCGGCCGCTCGCCGGTTCGTGCCACGCAAGCGGTTGCCGCGACCTCGCACCCGCTTGCGACCCTTGCCGCGATCGACATGCTGCGCGCCGGCGGCAATGCCATGGACGCAGCCGTCTGCGCCGCCGCCGTGCAGGGCGTCGTCGAGCCGCAATCGACCGGCATCGGCGGCGATTGCTTTGTCCTCTACTGCCCGAAGGGACAAGGCGACTTGCTGGCCTTCAACGGTTCGGGCCGCGCGCCCGCCAAGGCGACTGTCGACTGGTACCTGGACAAGGGTTTCAACGAACTTCCGAAACAGGGTCCGCACGCGGTGACCGTGCCGGGCGCCGTCGATGCCTGGAGCCGTCTGTTGGAAGACCATGGCCGCAAGAGCCTGGCCGAAGTGCTGGCGCCGGCCATCCACTATGCCGAGAACGGCTATGTCGTGCATGACCGCGTCGCCTTCGACTGGGCCGATCCGGAAACCGACCTGTCGGCCGACGAACATGCCGCGCGCATCTTCCTGCCGGGCGGCCAGGCGCCGAAGGCCGGCGATGTCCACCGCCAACCGGAACTCGCCGCCACCTTGCGGGTGATCGCAAAGCAGGGCCGCGCCGGCTTCTACGAGGGCGCCGTTGCCGACGACATGGTGCGCCGGCTCAATGAACTGGGCGGGCTGCACAGCCACGAGGATTTCGCGGCGACCAAAGGCGACTATGTGACGCCGGTCGGGACCACCTACGGCGGCTATGAGATCCACCAGATGCCGCCGAACAATCAGGGGCTGACGGCGCTGCTCATGCTGAACGTGCTGTCGGGCTTCAAGCTCGGCGGGCTCGACCCCAACGGCGCCGAGCGCCTGCATCTGGAGATCGAAGCCGGACGCCTGGCCTATCAGGACCGCGATCGCTTCGTCGCCGACCAGGACCAGGTTGATGTGCCGGTGCGGCAACTTCTGTCCGGCGCCTATGCCGACCGGCTGCGCGCCGAAATCCACCGCGACCGCGCCATGACGCGTCTGCCGCGCCTGGAGCTGCCCGGCAGCGACACGGTCTATATCTCGATCGTCGACCGCGACCGCAACGCGGTCTCCTTCATCAACTCGACCTACTATTCCTTCGGCAGCGGCGTCGTCGGCCCGAAGACCGGTGTCGTGCTGCAGAATCGCGGATCGAGCTTCCGCCTCGACCCGGCGCACCCGAACGCGATCGCGCCCGGCAAGCGGCCGATGCACACGATCATGCCTGGCATGGCGACGAAAGACGGCCGCGTGGTGATGCCGTTCGGCGTCATGGGCGGCGGCTACCAGCCTTTCGGCCATGTCCATCTTTTGACCAACATGATCGACTTCGGCATGGATCCGCAGCAAGCGCTGGATGCGCCGCGTGTGTTCTACAATGATGATACCGTGGAGGCTGAGCGCAACGTTCCCACCGAGGCGATCGAAGGCTTGCGCAAGCGCGGCCATCGCGTCGTCGAACCGCAGCATCCGCTTGGCGGCGGGCAGGCGGTGCTGATCGACTGGGAGAAAGGCACGCTCACCGGCGCTTCCGATCCGCGCAAGGATGGGATGGCGCTGGGATATTGAGGGGCGATCGGGGAGCCGGTTCGTGGACGTTGGCGATGCCCCTAATCCACCCTCCGGGCGTTCGTCGTTCGAGGAGCCAAGCAGTTGGCTTTTCGTCCTGCGCGGACCACTCCTCAACGCCCCGTGAACAGTAGAAGGAAGCGGCGCTTGTCCCCAGGGCTTTCTAGAAGCAGTCGTTTGACACATAGTCGGTGACCATGAGCACGAATTCAAAAAACCTCTCCAATCGTCTCGCCGCCGGCGCCGACGACGCGCCGGCGATCCTGGCGCCCGACAGGGCGACGCTCAGCCATGGCGGGCTGCGCCGCCTGATCGCAACCACGGCCGGGCGGCTGCATGCGCTCGGCATCGGCCGGGGCGACCGGGTGGCGATCGTGCTGCCGAACGGACCGGAGATGGCCACCGCCTTCGTCGCGGTGGCGGCCGCCGCGTCGACGGCGCCGCTCAATCCCGCCTATCGCGCCGACGAGCTCGATTTTTACCTCACCGACATCGGCGCCAAGGCGATCCTCGTCGCGGAGAACGAGAGCGGTCCGGCGGTGGCGGTTGCCGAACGTCTCGGCATCGGCGTGCTGCGGCTTATCGTTTCGCCGGGCATGCCTGCCGGCTCCTTCACCATCGAGGGCGCGGCGATCGGCCCGCAGGCTGCGCCCGACATGGCAGGGGATAGCGACATCGCGCTGCTGCTGCACACGTCGGGCACGACATCGCGCCCCAAGCTGGTACCGCTCAGCCATGCCAACATCGCCGCCTCGGCGCGCCATATCGGCGCCACGCTCGGCCTGGGCGCCGATGACCGCTGCCTCAACATCATGCCGCTGTTCCACATCCACGGCCTGATCGCGGCGGTGCTGTCGTCGCTGGCAGCGGGCGGCAGCATCTACTGCACGCCGGGTTTCAACGCGCTGCGCTTCTTCCAGTGGCTGGGCGATGCCAAGCCAAGCTGGTACACGGCGGTGCCAACCATGCACCAGGCGATCCTGCCGCGGGCCGCGCGCAATGAAGAGGTGCTGGCCGCGGCACGCCTGCGCTTCATCCGCTCGTCCTCGGCGTCGCTGCCGGCGCAAGTGATGGCGGAACTGGAAGCGACCTTCGGCTGCCCGGTGATCGAATCCTACGGGATGACCGAGGCCGCCCACCAGATGGCGTCGAACCGGCTGCCGCCGGGCCTGCGCAAGCCGGGCAGCGTCGGCGCCGGCGCCGGACCGGAGGTCGCGGTGATGGCGCCGGACGGGCGGCTGATGGAAGCCGGCGAGACCGGCGAGATCGTCATTCGCGGACCCAATGTCACCGCAGGCTATGAGAAGAACCCGGATGCCAATGCCACGGCCTTCGCGCATGGCTGGTTCCACACCGGCGACCAGGGCGTGCTCGACGAGGACTTCTATCTCCGCGTCACCGGCCGGCTGAAGGAGATCATCAACCGCGGCGGCGAAAAGATCTCGCCGCTCGAGGTCGACGACGTGCTGATGGACCATCCTGCGGTCGCGCAGGTCGTCACGTTCGCCATGCCGCATGACAAGCTTGGCGAGGAGGTGGCGGCAGCCGTGGTGCTGCGCGAAGGCATGAGCGCCACGGAGAGCGACATCCGCAGCCATGCCGCGACGCGGCTCGCCGACTTCAAGGTGCCGCGCAAGGTCCTGATCCTGGACGAGATCCCCAAGGGCGCGACCGGCAAGCTGCAGCGCATCGGGCTCGCCGCCAAACTCGGGCTTTGACGATGAAGATCACCATTTTCGGCGCCGGTGCGATCGGCGGCTATCTCGCCGCCAAGCTGGCGATCGCCGGCCGCACCGACCTGTCGATCGTCGCGCGCGGCGCGCATCTGGAAGCGATCCAGGCAAACGGCCTGCGCCTGATCGAGGACGGCGAGGAATCGGTGGCGCCGGTAAGAGCCGCCGCCAAGGCCGAGGAGCTCGGCGTGCAGGACACTGTCGTGCTGGCGCTGAAAGCCCATTCGCTGACCCCGGCGCTGGACCAGATCGCGCCGCTGCTCGGGGACCATACATCCGTCGTCACCATGCAGAACGGCGTGCCGTGGTGGTATTTCCATCAACTGGGCGGGCCACTCGAAGGCACAAGGCTGAACGCGGTCGATCCCGGAGGGGCGATCTGGCAGCGGATCGGGCCGCAGCGCGTCATCGGCTCGGTCGTCTATCCCGCCGCCGAGGTCGACGCACCCGGCGTCGTCCGCCATGTCGAGGGCAAGCGCTTCTCGCTCGGCGAACCCTCGGGCGAACGCAGCGAACGGGTGACGCGACTGGCGGAGGAAATGGTCAAGGCCGGCCTGCAGGCGCCGGTGCGCGACGACATACGCAGCGAAATCTGGGTGAAGCTGTGGGGCAATCTCTCCTTCAACCCGATCTCGGCGCTGACCGGCTCCACGCTGGCGGGAATCGTCGCCGACGAAGGCACCCGCGCGCTTGCCCGCACCATGATGCTGGAAGCCCAGGCGATCGGCGAAAGCCTCGGCGTGCGCTTTCCGATCGGGGTCGACCGCCGCATCAAGGGTGCCGGCGATGTCGGCGAGCACAAGACCTCGATGCTGCAGGATCTGGAACGCGGCCGACCGATGGAAATCGACGCGCTGGTGAGCGCGGTGCAGGAGCTTGGCCGGCTGACGGACAAGCCGACGCCGACCATAGATGCGGTGTCGGCGCTGGTGCGCCGGCTGGCGGTGGAGCGCGGGTGTTACGGGTGATGGGGGCACGGCGGGCCAAACCTTGACGCGTTCGCGGCCTGCCCAACATATCGTGGGCGCCCTTGTTGCCGATCCAGAGGACGTGCCGAAACAGAGAGACCCTGACCCGCATCCAGCCTTTGGTTTCAAGGAACCGCCTCCATGCTCCGACATGCCTGCTTCCTCGGAATTTTGGCCATGACAACGGCTCATCCCGCGATGGCACAGAGCGATGATGAAATGAAAGCATGCGTCGGCCAGTCCGGCGGCTACACGGGGAAAATGCTGGATTGCGGGAAAGTCGAGATCGACAAGTACGATGCCAGGTTGAACGCCGCTTACAACACCTTGATGCGTCGTGAGCATGGCCCTCAACGTGCCCGGTTGCAGCGCGAGCAGCGCGCCTGGCTGAAACATCATCTGCGGGAAACGCATCGTCTTGCCGCCGATCCCGACAACGGGGAAGCCGCCTTCTTCACATCTCAAGGGTTTGAACTGGACGATCTGAGCGCGCGCACCGCCGAACTCGAAAAGCGTGTGCAGCAAAGCCCGTAGCCACTCAAACGGGGTCATCGTTGGCCGGCGCCCTGGCGCGGCCCGGTCAACCGCGCCCGGTCGATCTGGAACTGATCAGTGCTTGCCCTGTCGCTTGAGAAGCCGTGCATAAACCTCCCCGACAATGCCGCGCCGGAAGACCAGCACGCACACCATGAAGATCATCCCGGTGGCGATGGTCACCGGGAAACCGGAGGTGGCAAGCGTGTTCTCCAGCCCGACGACGAGGCTGGCGCCGACGATCGGCCCGACCATGGTGCCGATGCCGCCCAGAAGCGTCATCAGGATCACCTCGCCCGACATCTGCCAGGTGACGTCGGTGAGCGTGGCGAACTGGAAGACGATCGCCTTGAGGGAGCCTGCCAGCCCGGCCAGGGCCGCCGACATGACGAAGGCGCCGAGCTTGTAGTTGGCGACGGAATAGCCCAGCGAAATGGCGCGGCTCTCGTTCTCCCGGATCGAGCGCAGGATCATGCCGAAGGGTGAATTGACGATGCGCCAGATGGCGAAAACGCCGATGAGGAATACCGCGAGCACGAAGTAGTACATGTTCAGCGAGACGTTCAGGTCGAGGACGCCGAACAGCATGCCGCGCGGCACGCCCTGAATGCCGTCCTCGCCCTCGGTGAAAGGCGCCTGCACGCAGAAGAAGAAGAACATCTGCGACAGCGCCAGGGTGATCATGGCGAAATAGATGCCTTGCCGGCGAATGGCGAAGAAGCCCATGACCAGGCCGAGCAGCGCGCCGCCCGCCATGCCGAGCAGGATGCCGGCTTCCGGCGGCCAGCCCCACACCTTGACGGCATGCGCGGTGAAATAGGCGGCGCCGCCAAAGAAGGTGGCGTGGCCGAACGACAGCAGGCCGGTGTAGCCGAGCAGGAGATTGAACGCGCAGGCCAGCAGCGCGAAACACAGCATCTTCATCAGGAAGATCGGATAAACCAGGAAGGGCGCAACCAGCAGCGCCGCTATGGCGAGCCCGACCAGCGTCCATTCGGGCCATGCCGGGGTTCCGGCTGCTGTCTCGCGAGGCGACGGCCCGGCCATGTCAGATGTCCCTTCCGACATGTCAGGCATCCCTCCCGAACAGACCGGCCGGCCGGACCAGAAGCACGATCGCCATGATGACGAAGACCACGAGGTTGGAGGCCTCGGGATAGAAGACCTTGGTCAGGCCCTCGGCGAGGCCGAGCATGTAGCCGGTGACGATCGCGCCAAGAATCGACCCCATGCCGCCGATCACGACGACCGCGAAGACGACGATGATGAGATCCGATCCCATCAGCGGGCTCACCTGATAGACGGGGGCGGCCAGAATGCCGGCAAGCCCGGCAAGGGCGGAACCGAGACCGTAGGTCAGCGTCAGCAGCAACGGCACGTTGACGCCGAAGGCCTGGACGAGACGGGGATTCTCGGTTGCCGCGCGCAGATAGGAGCCGAGCCTGGTCTTCTCGATCAGCGCCCAGGTTCCGAAGCAGACGATCAGCGAGGCGACCACGACCCAGCCGCGATAGTTGGGCAGGAACATGAAGCCGAGATTGGTGCCGCCCGCAAGCAGCGGCGGCACGGCGTAAGGGTTTCCCGACACGCCGTAGTAATAGCGGAATATGCCTTCGAGCACGAGCGCGAGACCGAAGGTGAAAAGCAGGCCGTAGAGCGGATCGGTGTCGTAAAGCCGCGACAGCGCCAGGCGCTCGACCGCGATGCCGAAGAGGCCGACGATCAGCGGCGCGAGGATCAGCGCGGGCCAGTAGCCGATGCCGAGATAGGTGAGCAGCAGGTAGCCGACGAAGGCGCCGAGCATATACTGGGCGCCGTGGGCGAAATTGATGACGCGCAGCAAGCCGAAAATGACGGCCAGCCCCAGGCTCAGCATGGCGTAGAAGGAGCCGTTGATCAGCCCCACCAGCAATTGGCCAAGCAGTGCCTGGACGGGGATTCCGAAGATCATCGTCATGGCGTCCTCATACACCCAGAACGTCGTGGAGCTGCCCCATGCGGTTCGTCAGTTCGCCGACCGGGAACCCGGCGACGACCTTGCCGTGCTCCATCAGGTAGAAGCGATCGGCGACACGGCTGGCGAAGCGGAAATTCTGCTCGACCAGCAGGATCGTCATGCCGCGCTTCTTCAACGTCACCAGCAACTCGCCGATGCGCTGCACGATGACGGGAGCCAGGCCCTCGGTCGGCTCGTCGAGAAGCAGCATCTTGACGCCGGTTCGCAGCATGCGGGCGATCGCCAGCATCTGCTGTTCGCCGCCCGACAGCCTCGTGCCGGGACTGTTGCGGCGCTCCTTCAGATTGGGGAAGAGGTCGAATATCTCCGCGACGCTCATGCCGCCCTCGGCGACGACCGGCGGCAGCACCAGATTCTCGTCGACCGTCAGCGTCGCGAAAATGCCGCGCTCCTCCGGCACGAAGCCGATGCCTTGATGCGCGGTGCGGTGCAGCGGCAGGCGCATCAGATCCGCGCCGTCGAAAACGACCTCGCCGGTCCGCGTGCGGATCAGCCCCATGATGGCGCGCAGCGTCGTCGTCTTGCCGACGCCGTTGCGGCCGAGCAGCGTGACCGTCTCGCCGGCAAACACCTCCAGATCGACGCCGTGCAGCGCATGGCCCTCGCCATACCAGGCGTTGAGGCCGCGGACCGCAAGCAGGGGAGCGGCACTAGTCATCTGCGGTGCCCATGTAAGCGACCTTCACCCGCTCGTCGCGGCTGACCGTCGCGTAGTCGCCGGCCGCCAGCACCTCGCCGCGCTGCATGACGGTTATCCAGTCGCAGAGATCGGCGACAACAGTCAGGTTGTGCTCGACCATCAGCACCGCGCGCGCGCTCGCCACCGAACGGATGAGGTCGGAAACCATGGCCACGTCCTCATGCCCCATGCCGGCCATCGGCTCGTCCAACAGCAGCACCTTCGGGTCGAGGGCCAGGGTCGTGGCGATCTCCAGCGCGCGCTTCCTTCCATAGGACAGATCGCCGGCCAGCCTGTTCCTGGCGTCGTCGAGACCAACGGAGCGCAACAGTTCGACGGCTCGCGGCGTCAACCGATCGAGCGCCGCCAGGGAACGCCAGAACTGGACGCCGAGCCCACCCGGCCGCTGCAATGCGACGCGCACATTGTCGAGCACGCTGAGATGCGGAAAGATCGCCGATATCTGGAACGAGCGTACCAGCCCCATGCGCGCCACCCTTGCCGGTGGCGTGCGGGTGATGTCGTGGCCGAGCAGTTCGATCCTGCCGCTGGTCGGCGCCAGGAACTTGGTGAGCAGGTTGAAGACAGTCGTCTTGCCGGCGCCGTTAGGCCCGATCAGCGCATGGATGTTGCGATGGCGGACATCGAGATCGACATTCCTGACGGCGACGAAGCCGGCAAAATCGCGCCGCAGCCCGCGGGCGGAGAGCACCACCGGCGGCTCGTTGGCGTTGAGATCAGACGGCGCCACGGGCCGCACCGATCACTGGGCCGCGGTTGGACAGCCGCTTTCCCTCTCGCTCAGGAAGGCCTGGTTGCCGGGGATGGTTGCGAGATATTTGTAATAATCCCAGTCCTTGGTGCTCTCGCCGGGCGCCTTGACCTGGTAGAGATACATGTCGTGGACCATGTTGCCGTCCGCCTGCACCTTGCCGTTGGTCGTCACGGCGTCGTCAACCGGCATCGAATGCAATTGCTTGGCGACGGCCTCGGTCGCGTCGGTGCCGGCCTTGTCGATCGCCTTCAGATACTGCGTCACCGCCGAATAGGTCGCGGCCTGGACCATGTTCGGCATGCGGTTGGTGCGTTTGAAAAAGCGCTGTCCGAATTTGCGGCTCTTGTCGTCGCGATCCCAGTAATAGCCCTCGGTCAGCACGACTCCTTGCGCGGCCTGAAGGCCCAGCCCATGCACCTCGGCCAGCGTGAACAGAAGCGCGGCAAGGCGCTGGCCGCCCTGGACGATGCCGAATTCGGCCGCCTGCTTGATGGAGTTGGAGGTGTCGAGGCCAGCATTGGCCAGCCCGACGACCTTGGCGCCCGACGACTGCGCCTGCAGCAGGAAGGATGAATAATCGGTCGACCCCAGGGGATAACGCACTTCGCCAAGCACCTTGCCGCCGTGGCTCTCGACGAATTTGGCGGTCTGCTCCTTGAGCGAATAGCCGAACGCATAGTCGACGGTGACGAAGAACCAGCTGTCGCCGCCCTGCTGCACGAGGGAGCCCCCGGTTCCCACCGCCTGCGAATGGGTGTCATAGGCCCAGTGGAAGCCGTAGGGCGAGCATTGCTTGCCGGTGAGATCGGTGGTTGCCGCGCCGGTAACGATGTCGATCTTCTTCTTTTCCTTGGAGATCCCCTGGACGGCGAGCGCGACCGATGAGGTCGTCAGCTCCATGATGGCATCGACCTGTTCGGTGTCGTACCATTGCCGCGCGATGTTGGAGGCGATGTCAGGCTTGTTCTGGTGGTCGGCGCTGATGATCTCGATCGGCACGCCCTGTACCTTGCCGCCGAAGTCCTCGACCGCCATCTTGGCCGCCTCGACCGACCATTTGCCGCCGAAATCGGCATAGACGCCGGATTGATCATTGAGGATGCCGATCTTGACTTTTCCATCGGAAATTTCGGCGGCCGAGGCGGGGATAGCGGCCGCGGCAAGAAGCGCGGCGGAAACGAAATAGCATACCTTCATTATCGACTTCCTCCCATGATGAATCCGACCGTTCCCCCGGACGATCACCAGCAAGCGGTATTGAACATGAGCAAGATGGGGAATAACGGCAAGGGGCCGTTGCGGATTTCTGGTTCGAAGCAGCCCTTCCTCGCCGGGAGTTTACCGCCACGAGGGCAGCCAAGGCGACTGGCCATCACGCCAGCCGGAAACCTCGGAAGCAGCAAGACCATGTGAACCGTGACCGGCGGCTTGGCGGGACAGCGCGTCCATGCCCACGAACTTAGTCGGGAGTATGGACTCGACCACCGGAGTCACAGCGCTTAGATTGCGTACGGATCACTAGTCTTTCCACGGGGGAAGCCAACTGAGATATCAGGATGGCTTTGGCAATGAACAGGTCGATAACTGCCATTACTGTGACGCATAACAGCGCGCATACCGTGCGGGGGGCGCTCGCTCGCCTGCCTCCAGGGGTGGAGATCGTATGCGTCGACAATGCAAGTACCGACGATCTTTCCACCGCGCTGTCCGGCCTTGCCGTTCATCGTATCGACAATCCTGTAAACCTCGGCTTCGGGCGCGCCTGCAACATCGGGGCGGCTGCGGCGACGGGTGAGTATCTGCTGTTCGTAAACCCTGACGTGCGTCTTGGGACGGACGCCGTCGATGCGCTCATGCAGGCGGCTGAACGCTATCCAAATTGCAGCGTCTTCGTGCCGCGCACCAATACGGTGGATGGCCGGCTCTGGTTTCGCGAGGAGAGCGAGATCGATCGTCTTTCAGGCATGTCTCTGCCCACACGCATCCGGCAGGTCTGGGGAGATTGTTGCGTCCGCTTCGTCAATGGCGGCGTGTTCATGATCAAACGAACGCTCTTCCTCGATACGGGCGGGTTTGACGAGGATATTTTCCTGTATTTCGAGGATGACGACCTTTCATATCGTCTGCTGCAGCGTGACGAGCCCATGATCCTTGTCAGTGGCGCGCATGCTGTCCACGACATTGGCACGTCGGTTGCGCAATCAACCCGGTCGCGCATTTTCCGGTATCGCTCGAAGATGCGATCGGAGATCCACTTGCGCAAGAAATACGGCATCGCCTATAGCCCATTTGTGGACATACTCCGTTACTTGACGAAAATAGGCTTCTATTGCCTGACGCTTAATCGAAACAGATTGATCAATTCCCTGGGCCGGCTGATTGGCATATTCGACAGCATCCTTGACCGATCGCGCGCGAATCGGAACGGCGGCTATGTCGCCTGACGCTGCCGACACGAGCGTTGCCTTGCCTGATGTCCTGTCCCGCGAGCCCCGAAAAGGCGATGGCGTCGACCCCAGCAGTGCCGTGGGCGAAATCCGCATCCACGCGGCGGGACGCTATATCGTCGAGCTTTGGCCGACAGAGAGGTCGATGCCGTTTCTCCGGCTCGATGTTCGCCGCCCAGGACATGCGGACAGGGTCGTCTATGTGCCGGTCACGACGCGCACGTCCTATCTGCTCACAAGCAGCGAAGGCGGCCTGGTGCTGCAATTTGATCGAGGCGACGTCGTCGCGGCGAGTGTTCGGCCGTTAGCCATCGGGGATATTGGCGCGCTGCTGCGCCGGCGTCGTCGCCACAAGCGGTTTCAGCTGCCGCTCGGCGAGGGCCTGGTCTTGCAGCCTCTCTTGCACATCTCGGGACCGCAAGGGCGTGAATTGGCCCGCGCCCTCGGCAGTCTTGCCGGTTGGGGCTTTGGCCCTGCGAGCGAAAATCTGCAGAAGACCCTGTCGCGGCACTTTGATGGTCCGCCAGCCGAGGCCCTCGAACGCCGGCCCACCGCCGAGCCGAAGATTGCCGTGGCGCTTCACCTGCATTACCCCGATCTCTGGCCAGAGTTCGAGGCGTTGCTGGAAGCGACCGGTCGTCAATTCCAGCTCTTTCTGACGCTGACCCGGCCTGACGCGGCACTCGCGCAACGCGTTCAGGCGAGATTTCCGGGTGCCGAGATCACGGTCTACGACAATCGTGGCCGCGACGTCGGCCCCTTCATCCAATTGCTTCGCGAAGGAAAGTTCGATCCCTTCGATCTTATCTGCAAGCTGCATGGCAAGAAGTCGGGGCAGAGCGGGCCGCGCATGGTTCTCGGCGAGATCTGGCGCCAGGCGAGTGCGTTCGACCTGATCGGATCCCGCGGCGTGGTCGACCGCATCATCGCCAAGTTCGAACGTTCTCCCGACATCCAGATGATTGGATCCGGACGCTTTCGGATGCCCAATGAATGGAAGGGGGAGAAGGCTGCGTGGGGCGAGAACAGGGCGATGGCCCTCAATCTGCTGGAGGCAATGGGGATGCCCTCCAGTTCTCCCCTCGATTTCTTTGCCGGGACGATGTTCTGGGTTCGTCGCGACGCGCTGGAACCGCTGCGACGGCTCGATCTGCCCTTGGCAGCCTTTCCCGAGGAGACAGGCCAACAAGACGGCACATTGCAGCATGCCCTCGAGCGTGTTCTTGGAATGATCTGCACAAAGATCGGCGTTGCCTCGGATGGTGACATGACGACGGATTCCCGCGAGGCAGACCCGATTGGATAGATCCGAATTCTTGGTCTTGGTAAGATCGCTCACCAGCAGAAGCCGATGGAAGAGATTTCGCCTGCGGCAACGAATTCGAGCCAGCGGTCTGTTCGATGTGTCGTGGTATCTGGTTCAAAATCCGGATGTAGCCCGGAGCGGGAAAGATCCGATCCTGCATTACATCAGGCATGGTGTCTCGGAGTCCCGAAACCCGAGTCCGAACTTCGACAACGAATACTATCTGACGAAAAATCCCGACGTGGCTGCCGCGTCGATGAATCCGTTGGATCACTACATTCGTTTCGGCAAGATCGAAGGGCGCAGCCCCCGACGTGCTCCGGGCACAAATGCCGGCGCCATCCAGAGACCCGCCACCTACGTGCCGCGATCCAGCGAGAGGCGACCCGCCGCATTGAAGGCGCGCCTCATTGCCTTCTACCTACCACAGTTTCATCCGATTCCTGAAAATGACGCCTTTTGGGGAAAGGGTTTCACGGAATGGACGAATGTGACGCGCGCGGCGCCGCAGTTCGATGATCATTATCAGCCCAGGCGGCCGGCGGACCTCGGCTTCTACGACCTGAGAGTGAAGGACATCCAGAAGGAGCAGATCGAGATTGCCCTTCAGTACGGTGTCTCGGGGTTCTGTTTTCACTTCTACTGGTTCAACGGCAAGCGCGTCCTTGAGATGCCGATCAAGCAATTCGTCGAAAACGATGCGCACGAACTGGGCTTCTGCATCAATTGGGCAAATGAACCCTGGAGCCGCCGTTGGCATGGGCTCGAACAGGAGGTGCTGATTGCGCAATCGCATTCACCCGAGGACGACCTGGCCTTCATCGAATATGTATCCCGCTATTTTCGCGACCGGCGATACATCCGCATCGGCGGCAAGCCTCTCCTGATGATTTACCGGCCCGGATTGTTTCCGTCGGCCGCTGAAACAGCACAACGCTGGAGAGCCTATTGCCGGGAAGCCGGCATCGGCGAGATTTTTCTTGCCTACCCGCAGTCGTTCGACAAGGACGATCCCGCCGAATTCGGATTCGACGCCGCCGTCGAATTCCCACCGAATCTTGGGAAATTTCGCGAGATCAGCGGCAGAATTCCAACGCTCAAGAGCGGCTTCAGGGGAAAGGTCTTCGACTGGACGGAGCTCCTCAAACGCAGCCGCGCCTACCCACAGGTTCCCTACACGCTGTTTCGCGGACTTTGCCCTTCCTGGGACAACACCGCACGGAGGATGGAGGCAGCCCACATTCTGGTGAACGCATCGCCGCCCCGCTACGCAGAATGGCTCGCCAACGCGGTCGCCGATACATGCGATCGTTTCGCCGATTTCGACAGCCGCCTGATCTTCGTCAATGCCTGGAACGAGTGGGCGGAGGGAGCCTATCTCGAGCCTGACGCCCGCTATGGCTATGCCTATCTGCAACAGACGCGGAACGTCCTGTCGGCTCCGTCAGCGGCCGGCAAATTCCCCGGGGGCGCGTCCTGGCGCGTTCTGTTCGTTTCGCACGATGCGGCTCTCGGTGGGGCGCAGGCTTCGTTGATCGACATCGTCCAATGGCTGCAATCGCACACCGAGCTGGAGATCAAGGTGCTGTGCCTGGCAGGCGGTGAACGGCTCGAACAGTTTCGACGCATTGTCGATACCGCCCTTCTGGACGATCTGGTTTCGCCAACCGAGATGACCGCCACGAAGCTGGCCCGCATCGCCGATTGGTACGGTGGCAGACCGGACCTCATCTATTGCAACAGCCTGGCCACCGGCCGTGTGCATGCGCTGCTTGGGGAACTGGGCATTCCTATCCTGACGCATGCCAGGGAATTGGCAACGAGCGTCGCCCGATACGCCAAGGACGACATGGAGGATGTGGTTTCCCACACGCGGAGATTCGTTGCGTGTTCGCCAAGCGTCCGGGACTATTTGGTGGCCGAGCACAAGGTCGAAACGAACGCCATCGACGTCATTCCAAGCGCGGTTCCGCAGCCCGGCGCCGATCCCGGTCAGGAAACCCAGCGTCTTGAACGTCGCCGACTGGCCGGCTGGCCCGTGGACAAGACCATCGTCCTGGGATCCGGCCTCGCAATGCCATTCCGCAAGGGTGCCGACCTGTTTATCGAGGTGGCCCGAGTTCTTCGGGCCCGTGGGGTCGAGGACTATCATTTCTACTGGCTCGGCTCGTTTCCGGAGCGGGAACGGGATGAGGCTCTCGGCACCTGGTCGCAGCACCTCGACAGGATGCGGGCGGACGGGTTGGACGAGAAAGTTACATTTCTGGGCGATGTCGACGATGTGCGCGGCTATCTTCGGGCTGCCGATCTGTTTCTTCTGACATCCCGCGAAGAGCCGTTCGGCCGCGTCATGCTGGAGGCGGCATTCGCCGAGTTGCCGGTAATCTGCTTCGCAGGCAGCGGCGGGGCGCCGGATTTCGTCGAGGACGATGCCGGCATCATCGTCGAACGGGCCGATCCGGCTGCCATGGCAGATGCCACGCTGAAACTGATCCGGAACCAGCCGCTGCGGATGCAGCTAGGCAGGCAGGCGGGCGCCAAGGCGCGGCGGCATTTTTCCACCGACCAGGTCTTTCCGCGCCTGCTGTCGACCATGCGGAAGGTTGCAGGCCAGCCGCCCGCGGGCCCGATCATCATGCCGAACTAAAATTACCGCCCGCTACCTGTCCGCAGCGACGAGGTGGCCGTTGCCGACATCCTGCAAGGCCAGTTTCAGCGGCGCCTCGCCGATCCTGCGGGTGGCGCTCGGGATTTCCTGGTCGAGGCGGGCGAAGCGGCTTCTGCGCCGCGCTGGATCGGGCACCGGCACGGCTTCGATCAGCCGCCTGGTGTAGGGATGGCGCGGGTTGGAAAAGACCTGGTCGCGCGTGCCCATTTCGACGATCTGGCCGAGATACATGACGGCAACGCGATCGGAGATGTTCTCGACCACCGCCATGTCATGCGAGATGAAGAGATAGGCGACGCCGAATTCGCGCTGCAATTCCTTCAACAAATCGAGCACGCGCGCCTGCACCGAGACGTCGAGCGCCGAAACGCTTTCGTCGGCGATGATCAGCTTCGGCCGCAAGGCGAGAGCGCGGGCAATGCAGACGCGCTGGCGCTGACCGCCGGAGAATTCGTGCGGATAAAGCTCCATCTGATCGGCCGACAGGCCGACGCGCTCGAACAGGGCCGCGACACGCTGGCTGCGCTCTTCCCTGGAGGCGATGCCGTGGATCACCAGCGGCTCGGCGACGAGGTCGCCGACGCGCATGCGCGGATCGAGCGAGGCGAAAGGGTCCTGGAAAATTATCTGCACGTCGCGGCGCACCGCCTTGCGTTCGTCGCGGCCGAGGCCCGACAAATTGCGCCCGCCAACGATGATGTCGCCGCTGTAAGGTACCAGCCCGGCCAGCGCCTTGGCGGTGGTCGACTTGCCGCAGCCGGATTCACCGACCAGCGCCAGCGTCTGGTTGGGCGCGACCGAGAAGCTGACGCCCTCGACCGCATGAACCCGGCGGGTGACCCGGCCGAAGACGCCTCCGCGCAGGTCGAAGCGGACATGCAGGTCTTTGACCAAGGCGACGCTGGCTGGCGTTGCCGTCTCCACATGCCTTGATTTCTGCCGCCCGACGCCGCTGCCGATGCGCGGCACGGCGGCCAGCAGTTCACGCGTATAATCCGCCTGCGGCCGGGCGAAAATGTCCGGTGTCTTGCCCTCCTCGACCATGCGGCCATGCCGCATGATGATGACGCGATCGGCCATTTCGGCGACCACGCCCATGTCGTGGGTGATGAGGATGACGCTGGTGCCGTGCTGGCGCTGCAGGTCGCGCAGCAGTTCCAGCACCTCGCCCTGCACGGTGACGTCGAGGGCGGTCGTCGGCTCGTCGGCGATCAGTACGTCGGGCTCGAGCGCCAAGGCCATGGCGATCATCACCCGCTGGCGCATGCCGCCGGACAGCTCGTGCGGGAACTGAATTAGCCGGCTTTCGGCTTCCGAAATGCGCACCGCCTTCAGCGCCTCGATGGCGCGCTGGCGGGCTTCGGCCGGCGAGAGGCTGGTATGCGCCTCGATGGATTCGGTGAGCTGCCGGCCGATCGACAGCACCGGATTGAGCGAGGTCATCGGCTCCTGGAAGATCATGGCGATGCGGTCGCCGCGAATGCGGCGCATCCGGCGCTCGTCGAGGTCAGCCAGGTCGGTATCGCCAAGTCGGATCTTTCCAGATGAAATGCGGGCGGCAGGCTGCGGCAGGAGCTGCATGATCGCCAGCGCGGTCATCGACTTTCCGGAGCCGGATTCGCCGGCGATGCAAAGCGTTTCGCCACGCGCCAGCGTCAGCGACAGGTTGGACACGACCTCGCGCTCGCCATCCTCGCCGCGCACGCTGACGGAGAGGTTGGCGATGTCGAGGACGGTCTGGGGGGCTGAGGTCATTGGAAGAGCAGGGTTCTGAGAGGTTTATTCGGGCACGCCCCCCACCCGGACCTTCGGTCCGACCTCCCCACAAGGGGGAGGTAGGGCGCCAGCGCTTCACCCTCCCCCTTGTGGGGAGGGTCGCTGCGAAGCAGCGGCGTGGGGGTGCGGCGCCAACCTCGCGTCATTCAAACACGCAGCGCGGGAAGTAGAACGACACCACCCAGTTCGGCATGTCGACGATCTCGCTGATCCTGAGATCGCCGCACACCGAGGCGAGCATATAGGCCTCGACCGGGTCGATCTGGTGGCGCCCGGCAATCAGGTCGACCATCTGGGCAACCGCTTCCCTGGCTCCGGCCATCAGGTCGGGGCCGATACCCGTCGTCACTTCATAACCCTTGGCGTCGAGGTGACGCGTCACCGGGCCAGGGGTGGTGAAGCGCGGCGTCTTCAGCCTGGCATCCTTGAGCAGGTCGAGCTTGAGCACGACGTCCATCGGGCTTTCGATCGCCGTGCCGCAGACCTCGCCGTCGCCTTGCGCGGCGTGCGTATCGCCTACCGAGAACAGCGCGCCGGTCACCTCCACCGGCAGGTACAGTATGGTGCCGGCGGCGAGATCGCGGATATCGAGATTGCCGCCGACGCGCCGCGGCGGCACCACCGAGTGGAGGCCCATCTCGGCCGGCGCATTGCCGATGGTGCCGGCGAACGGCTTCAGCGGTACGCGGGCATTCTTGCCGAACAGCGCCGGCTCGAGCGAGGCGGCGTCGTATTTCCAGATGTTGAGCGCCGGCTCCTTGAAGTCGTCGGCGAGCAGGCCGAAGCCCGGAATGTTCCCCGTCCAGCCGAAGCCGGACGGTTTGAACAGCTCGATCGTCACCTTCAGCGCGTCACCGGGCTCGGCACCTTCGACGAAGATCGGCCCGGTCACCGGGTTGATGCCTGCGAAGTCCAGCTTGGCGATGTCGGCGACCGTGCTGTCGGGCTTCAGCTGGCCGCCGGCGGAATCCAGGCACTGGAACTCGATGGTCGATCCGGGCGCCACCCGCTCGGCCGGGGCAAAGGAATTGTCCCAGCCGAAATGGTGATGGCGCCCATGGATGGTGTAGTCGCAACTATTGCACATCTTTTACGTACACATTGTCATAGTTGATCGGGATATGGACCGGGTCGACATAAAGGTTGTCGGCACCGCCCATGCGGGCCGATTTCATGGTGAAGCGCTGCTCGTTGAACACCGGCGCCCAGGGTGCGTCCTCCATGATCTTGTCGTAGATGGCGCTCCACATCTTGCCGCGCTCCACGGCCTTGGCCGGGTCAACCACGGAGTCGGCCTCGGCCGCCTTGGCGTCGAGGTCCTTGTTGCAATACCACGACCAGTTCCAGCCGCCCGGTACCGCACCGGCGCAGCCGAGGATCGGGCCGTAGAAGTTGGACGGATCGGGGAAGTCGGCGATCCAGGCCATGCCGCCCGACCAGATCATCGGCGCGCCGGCCTTGTCGCCGCCGGCGGCGATGACGTTGGCCTGGGCGAGCGACTGGATGCTGGCCTTGATGCCGATCGCCGCCAGATCCTGCTGGATCGCCTGGGCGATGCGCGGGTTCGGGTCGGTGTTCATGGCGAACAATTGCGTGTCGAAGCCATCGGGATGGCCGGCCTCGGCCAGCAGTGCCTTGGCCTTGGCGACGTCATACGGGTAACCCTTGTACTCCTTGTCGTAGCCCGGCATCGATGGCGGCAGCGGCTGGTTGGCCGGCACGGCGCGGCCGTTGATGATCTGGATGACGCGCGCCTTGTTGATCGCCATGTTGACGGCCTGGCGCACCTTCACATTGTCGAACGGCGCCATGGTGGTGTTCATGGTGACATAGCCGGTGTGCAGCTGGCCGCCTTCGACGACGCGCGCCTTCTGCTCGGGATCGGCCATCACCTCCTGGAATTTTGCCGGCGGAATGCCGTCGCCGGGCACGTCGATCTCGCCCTTCTGCAAGCGCAGCAGCGCCACGATCGGCTCCTGGCCGATCTCGAAGGTGATCTTGTCGAGATGCGGCAGACCCTTGTGCCAGTAGTCCGCATTGCGCTCGAAGACGATGCGCTGGCCGAGCGTCCACTCGGCGAGCTTGAAGGCACCGGTGCCGACCGGATGCTTGCCGAAATCCGCGCCATATTTCTCGACCTCCTCCTTCGGCACGACATGCGAGAAGTTGATGGCCATCACATGCAGGAAGGTGGCGTCGGGGCGGGTCAGCTCGAACTTGACCGTATAGGGATCGACGACGGTGACGCCGGACAGGCTTTCGGCCTTGCCGGCGGCGACATCGTCATAGCCCTTGATCGAGCCGAAGAAGCCGGCGCCCGGGCTCTGCGTCTTCGGATTGGTGACGCGATCGAGCGAATATTTCACGTCGTCGGCGGTCATCTCGCGGCCATTGTGGAATTTCACGCCGTGCCGCAGCTTGAAGGTGAAGGTCTTGCCGTCTGGCGAGATCTCGTAACTTTCGGCAAGGTCGGGCTTGAGGTTGGTGGTGCCCGGTTCGTAGTCCATCAGGCCGTCGAACAGGCTCTTGATCATCGACCAGTTCTGCCAGTCATAGCCGATCGCCGGATCGAGGGTGGCGACATCGTCCTTGTAGGTGATGGTGATGGCGCCGCCCTGCTTGGCGTTGGGGTCGATCGTGTCCTCGGCGCGGACGCTTGCCATGCCGAGCATCAGCGCCAGCGCCGATGCCGCCACGGTGGTGGCCAGAAATCTTTTCATTTGGTGTTCCCTTTCTCTGATTGTTTTCTTGGTTTCATCTGAGCTTGATGCGCGGGTCGATGAAGGGCGCGATGATGTCGGCCAAGAGGTTGCCGAGCACGATGGCGAAGGCCGAGACCAGCGTGACGCCCATGATGATGGGGATGTCGACGCGCTGGATGGCCTGCCAGGCGAGCTGACCGATGCCGGGCCAGCCGAACACGCTTTCGACGACGACGATGCCGCCCATGAAGATGCCGATATCGATGCCGATCATGGCGATGACCGGCAGGATGGCGTTGGGCAGCGCATGGCGGAAAATGATGGCGCCGCGCGCCAGGCCTTTCGCGCGCGCGGTGCGCACATAATCCTGGCGCAGCACGTCGATCATCGACGAGCGCATCATGCGCGCGTACCAGCCTGCGCCGAGGATGCCCATGGTCAGCGACGGCAGCACCAGATGACGCCAGGTGCCGTAGCCGCCGATCGGAAACCAGCTGAGCCGCACGGCAAAGACGTAAAGCAGCAAAAGCCCGACGACGAATTGCGGCGCCGAGACGCCGACGAAGGAGGCGACCATCAAGGTCTGGTCGGTCGCGGTGCCGCGCTTGACGGCGGCGATGAGGCCCATGCTCAGCCCGATCAGTAGCTCGCACAGGATGGCGCCGACCATCAAAAGCAGGCTGGCCGGCAGCCGCGAGACGATGAGTTCGGTGACTTCGGAGCGCTGGATGTAGGAGCGGCCGAGATCGCCGCTGACGAGCCTGGTCAGATAGTGCCAGTACTGGACGACAAAGGGCTGGTCGAGGCCGAGCTGCTGGCGGATGTTCTCGACCGTCTGCGGCGTGGCGCTGCGGCCGGCGATCTGGCGCACCGGGTCGGCCGGCAAGAGATAAAGCAACGCGAAGGTGATCAGCGAGACCCCGAGCAGGATGAGCAGCGACTGGATCAGGCGGCGGCCGAGATAGGCGATCATGCCCGGCCCCTTTGCGTCGGATCGAGGATGTCGCGGAGCGCGTCGCCGATCAGGTTGAAGGCGAGCGCCAGCGCCAGGATCGCGGCGCCGGGGAAGAACACCAGCCAGGGTGCGGCCTGGAAATAGGTCTGGTTCTCGAAGATGATGTTGCCCCAGGACGCCGTCGGCGGCTGCACGCCGATGCCAAGAAAGGAGAGCGTCGCTTCGAGCAGCACCGTCGTCGAAATGCCGAGCGTGCCCCAGACGATGATGGTCGGCAGGAGATGCGGCAGGATGTGGCGGAACAGGATGCGCGGCGCGCCGGCGCCGATGGTGCGCTCGGCGTCGATGAATTCGCGCTCTGCAAGCGAGGAGGTTTCGGTGTAGATGACGCGCGCGGTCTGCACCCAATTGACCAATGCGATGACCATGGCGACGATCCACAGGCTCGGTTGGAAAACCGCCGCCAGGCAGATGGCGAGCAGCAGCGCCGGAAACGCCATCATCAGATCGGTGAAACGCATCAGCGCACTGCCGATCCAGCCGCGGAAATAGCCGGCGGTGACGCCGACCAGTGTGCCGATGAACAGCGCCACCCCATTGGCGACGATACCGATGATCAGCGAGGTGCGGGCGCCATAGAGGATGCGGGTCAGAAGGTCTCGACCGAGCAGGTCGGTGCCGAGCCAGAATTTGGCATCCGGCGGCAGCGGCGAGCCCTCTATGGTCAGGCCGTCGAACATCTGCCCGTTGGGATCATAGCCGGTCAGCCACGGTGCCAGCACGGCGCCGGAGACGACAATGGCGACGATGACCAGGCCGAGCAGCGCCAGGCGACGTTTGACCAGCCGGCGCCAGACACCGGCGCGCGGCTTGGCCGGCATGCGCGCCGTGGCCGGGAGGTCAGGCGCGATGGGACTGGTCATCGCCGCCTTCCTCACCCGTTGCTTCCTCATCGGTCATCGCCACGATCCGGCGCGCGGCATCCTCGACGCTGATCTGCCAGCTCATCGCCAGTGAGCGCAGCTGCGCATAGGCGCGCTCGTCGTCCGAGCCTTTCGACAACGCCGCCACCGCGCGCACGATGGTCTGCCGCTCCGCGACACGCTGGCGCAGCGATGCAATTTCGCCGGCTAAGTGTTTACGCGCCTCGAAACTCTGCCTTGCGATCAATAGCGCGCTGTAGACGCCGGCAGTGCCGACCGGCTTAAGCAGTTGCGCGTCGGCCTTGTGCGAGAGCGCCCATTCGATGCGGCCGGGCGCCTCGGAACCGATCAGCGCCACCAGCGGCATCGGCGCTTCACCGGCTTTCCAGGGGAATTGCTCGTCGAAACCGAGATCTGCATCGAAGAAGACGAAATCGGCGGCCAGCGCCTCCGGCGGCAGTTCCGGCCAGCAGTCGAGCGCGATCAGGCCGATCGCCGACAATTGCCTGGTGATGGCCTGTACCGTCGGATGCGGGCGATGCAGGATGAAGGCCCTGGCGCCGCCGAGGTTGGGAATGCGCGGCGTCCTGGTCACGACACCACCCGCAGGCGCGGACGCCCGAACGTCCTGGCAGGATCATAGCGCGACAGATAGGGATCCGGCGCGACCTCATCCTCACGGCTGACGACCTCGAAGAACCCATCGGCGATCCGGCCGATGATGACAGGCAGCGTCGCGTGCTGGGTGTTGGCGTCGATGACGATCGGTCCAAGCCGGGTGGAGAAGCGCCGTTCGGCGAAAGCCTTGGAGAATTCCGCGGGTCCAGCTTCGGGATTGCGCGCGAGCACGTCGGCCATCACCTGCACCGAGGCATAGGCCGAGGCCTCGAAGGACGACGCGAAGGCCGCCGGCCGCGGCGCGAAATACGGGCCGACGGACAGATGGCCTCTCCCCGTCTCGCCGATCGCCGGCAGTTCGCCCTCGGTGAGGTTGCAGGAGATGACAGGACAATTTTCCGGACGGAAGGCGGCATCCTCGTCGCCCAAATCGCGATAGGCGGCGAGGAAGGCGTAGGACGAGGTGCCTATCAGATTGTTGAGGATGAAGCTCGGCCGCGTCGCCCGGATTTCCCCGATGAGGCGCGACACGTCGGTCTCGCCGATGCGCAGATAGCGTTCGCCCAGCACCTTGCCGCCGGCGTCGGCGATCAGGTCGCGCGCCACGCGGTTCATCTCCCAGCCCCAGATATAGTTCGAGCCGAGCAGGAAGCCGTCGGCGCCGAAGCGCGGCACGACATGGGCCATCAGCGGCACCAGATGCTGGTTGGGACAAGCGTGCATGTAGACGACATGCTCGTTGGCCTCGAAGCCTTCATAGGGGCATGCATACCAGAGCATGCCGCCGGCCTTCTCCAGCACCGGAATGGTCTCCTTGCGGCTCCAGGAGGTGACGCAGCCGACGACGTGGCGCGCGCTGCTGGTCTTGAAGATGTCTTCGCAAAGCGTCGCGTAGCGGTCGGCATTGCTTTGCGGATCGCGCTCGACCGGCACCAGCTCGATGCCTGAGCCGCGGTCGGCATTGATGTCGGCGATCGCCCGCATGGCACCCATGCGGCATGCATCGGAGACGAGCTGATAGCTCCCCGAACGGGAATAGAGGATGCCGATCTCGATACGCCGTTTCAAACAGGACCCCAGAAAATGAAAATGCCCCGCAGCCAGCGCCGCAAGGGCGAGGCATACGAGGCATTCTTGCCGCCCGGCGATCAGGGCCGGTATTTGGCCTTAGGGTATTCGGTCCGGCTGGTCAGTCAAGCGGGAAAGTGCGAGGGATCGGCACGTAGAGGATGTCTATCGTTTCCGGACGATGTCTTCGAAGCTGAGGTCGAAGCGCATGAGATATTTGCGCAGCCGGTCAGCATCGTTGCCGCTGGTCTTTTGCAGCCGCGAGACGGCGAACAGTTTTCGTCCGGCGGCGCTGATCGAATTGCTGTCGCGGCAAACCGTCAGCACGGTGGCCAGTTGTGCCCGGTCGAACATGTCGATCCGGCTTTGGCGCTCGGGGCCGAGGACCTCCTGCAGAATGGCGTCGCGATCGCCGGTGGCACCGGCATGCCATAGGGCCGTCAGACGATCGGTCTCGTCACGCACGGTCTCCTCGTTGATGCGGCCGAGCGGCGCCAGCGTCGCCATGCGGGTGACGGAGGCCGAGAGATCGCGGAAATTGGCCCGCCACATCGCCTCCGGAGCCACGGCGAATTTCAGATAGAGGTCGCGGGCCTCCTTGTTGAAGGTGACGTTTTGTCCTTCCCGCTCGCCGAAGCGGCGCAATTCGAAGTCGAGGTTCGGTTCAATGTCCTCCTTGCGGTCTCGAAGCGCCGGCAGCTGGAAGGTCCACAGGTTCAGGCGCGCAAAAAGATCCTCGCGGAACTTGCCCTCCTTCACACCGATCGACAGATCGCGGTTGGTGCCGGCGAGAAGCTGGAAATCCGACATGACGTCCTGGTCGGCACCAACCGGCAGGAAACGTTTTTCCTCGATGGCGCGCAGACACATGGCCTGTTCGTCGGGGCCGAGTTCGCCGATCTCGTCGAGGAACAGCACGCCCTTGTTGGCCGATTTCATCAGTCCGGCGCGCTCGTTCTGGGCGCCGGTGAAGGCACCCTTGACGTGACCGAACAGGGTCGACATCGCCTGGTCGCCACGCAAGGTAGCGCAATTGACCTCGATGAAGGCGCCTGAAACCTGCCGCTGTGCCTTCTTGAGCTCATAAATGCGCCTGGCCAGCTGCGACTTGCCGGCACCCGTCGGGCCGGTGAGCAAAACCGGCGCACGCGAGCGGATCGTCACCTTCTCGATCTGGTCGATCATCTGGTTGAAGGCCGCATTGCGGGTGGCAATGCCCGATTTCAGGAACGACGTCGCCTCGTCGCGTTCGGCGGCAAAGCGCGTGGCGATCGCGTCGTAGCGGGACAGGTCGAGATCGATGATCGAATGGCTGCCCGACGCGTCGTCGCGTCCCTCCTTGCGCGGCGAAAGCTGCAGCAGCCGCGCCGGGATGAAGTGCGCCTCGGTGAGCAGGAACCAGCAGATCTGGGCGACATGCGTGCCGGTGGTGATGTTGACGAGATAGTCTTCCCTCTCGGGATCGAAGGCATAGGCGCGGGCGAAATCGCGCAGCCCGGTATAGACCTCGCTGAAATCCCAGGGGTCACGCATGCTGATCAGATGTTGCCTGACCTCCGTGGCAGGCGAGACCTGCTCGATGTCGGCAATGATCTGCGTGGCCAGTTGCCGCGACTGAGTCCCGTGGATGAGCTCCAGCCGATCTATGAACAATCCCGGCTGCTGACACAGCGCAACCGTTGGCCGCCACTTCCTCCAACGGTCATCCGTACGCCCCGCATCAAGCGTTGTACCGAGAATGCCAATCGCGACGCGTCTTTTCATCTTATCCCATGATATAAGTACCGAGATTTTTGGATCACTATACAGGCTCTCCCCCGGACAGAGCCAGAGGCACCAAACAACCGGCTTGTTTTTTATTTTCTCATTAGATCAAACGGCTAGCCGAATTTAAGCGGATCGGCACGCGTTCATTCTTCAAACTGGCACGCCACCTGCTTTGATGCCGGTGTAAAAATGAAGGATGAGAACAATGGCGAACAAATCCGTGTTTGCGACGATCGCAGGAAAGCGGCTCCCGCCGGCTGACGCCAGGAATCGTGAAGGCGCCCAGGCTTACCGCCTGTCGCCGCATCAGGCTCTGGCGCAGCTGGCGGCGACGGGCACGTTCAACGCGACTTTCTATGCCGAGCCGCGGGAGCAGCTGGACGAGGTGCTGAAGCTCGCCTGGCAGGTCGAGCCGGGATTCCTGGCGCGCACCGCCGTCCACGCTTTCGAGCAGGGCTACATGAAGGATATGCCGGCGCTGCTGCTGGCCGTTCTGTCCTGCATGCAGGGCGACGAGTTCAATCGTGCTTTCGGGCGGATCGTCAGGAACGGCAGGATGCTGCGCAACTTCGTGCAGGTCATGCGTTCGGGCGCCACCGGGCGCAAGTCGCTCGGCACGCGGCCGAAGCGGCTTATCCAGGCGTGGCTCGAGCAGGCCGCCGACTTCGAGCTAATGCGGGCCGCTGTCGGCAACGATCCGTCGCTGGCCGATGTCATCAAGATGGTTCACCCGAAGCCGAAGTCGGCCTCGCGTGAGGCGCTTTATGGCTATCTGATCGGCAAGCCGCATGATGTGGCTATGCTGCCGGACGTGGTGAAGGCATTCGAGGCGTTCAAGCGCGATCCGTCGCTGCCGGTGCCGGAAGTGCCGTTCCAGATGCTGACCTCGATGCCGCTGTCGCGCGAGCATTGGGTGCAGATCGCGGCGACGGCCGGATGGCAGATGCTGCGCCAGAATCTGAACACTTTCGCCCGCAACGGCGTGTTCGAAGTGGACGGGTTTGGCGAGACGCTGGCGGCGCGCCTGCGCGACCCCGAGGAGATCCGGCGCGCCCGTGTGTTCCCGTATCAGCTCATGGTGGCGTTCACCATGGCCGGTGCGGAGGTGCCTGGCGTGGTCAGGGACGCGCTGCAGGATGCGATGGAGATCGCGCTCGGCAACGTGCCCCTGGTCAAGGGTAATGTGGTCGTATGTCCGGACGTTTCGGGCTCGATGAGTTCGCCGGCGACCGGCTACCGCAAGGGCGCGACGTCGGCCGTCCGCTGCATCGATGTGGCCGCCCTGGTGGCCGCCGCGATACTGCGCCGCAACCCCACGGCCCGGATCCTGCCGTTCGAGAACGATGTGGTGGAGATCCGCCTCAACGCGCGCGACACGGTGATGACCAATGCCGCCAAGCTTGCAGCCATCGGTGGCGGCGGAACCAACTGTTCGGCTCCACTGGCACGGCTGGTTCGTGAGAAGGCTGATGTCGACCTGGTGGTGTTCGTGTCGGACAACCAGTCCTGGGTGGATGCGACGGCGCATGCGCATCAGGGGACGGCGACGATGCAGGAATGGCGGAAGCTGAAGGGGTTGAACCCGGCAGCCAAGCTGGTCTGCATCGACATCCAGTCTCATCTGACGACGCAGGCCAAGCCGCAGGCCGACATCTTGAATGTCGGCGGCTTCTCCGACCGCGTCTTCGACGTGGTGGACACGATGGTGTCCTCGAACGACGACCCGGACCATTGGGTGCGCACGATCGAGGCGGTGGAGCTCTAGACAATGGTCCCGGCGGCGCGTCCGCCGGGACTAGCAGAAACAAAAATCCGGGCATGACGAATGCCGATGGAACTACAGGCTGTTCACCTCCAGGTCGCGGGTTCGAATCCCGTCGGGTCCGCCACTATGGACCCGTAGCTCAGCGGATAGAGCGGGACGTTTCGTCAAACCTTGTCGTCATGCCCGACGACTTTTGCGCGACATCGGTCGCAACTGGACAGAAAGGAACTGAACAAACGGCGTGACGAATGCCCGTGGAACTACATTCTAACTTTCGGGTCGCGGGTTCGATTCCTGCCGGAGCTGCCAATCGGCTCTGTAGCTCAGTCGGTAGAGCAGAAAGGCAGTTTCACAACAGACTTTGTCGTCACACCTCGCAAGAAACAGCCGCGGCGAATGCCCGATGGAACTACAGTACAACCAAGCGGGATGCTCCGTGAGGTTCGACTCCTCACCTTGCTGGCGCTCTCTGGCACGAGCGGGACTCCCGGGTTTCATCCTCTTTTGTCGCCGCGGCGACGCGAATACATGGCGAATGCAGGCAGGACTACAGGTAGCGCGCCCGCCGAAAAAGCGGGAGGTCGGGTGTTCAAATCACTCTCCCGCTCTGCGGAGCGGGGTGGCGCAGTCACCGTCTTGCCGATCCTTGTCGCCAGCCGATTGAAACAGGGCGAATGCCTGCGGGAATACACTGGTATCTGGCGGTTCGAATCCGCTCGTCGATCATCGATCGATCGGTTTCTCGCATCGACTTGTCGCCCGCCGGAGAGAAAGAGAACGAATGGCGAATGCAGGCAGGACTACAGGAAAGAGCAGTGCTTGATATGGACCGAAAGTGAAAGACATGACCGAGATTTTGAGTGGACAGGATTTGATCGACGCCGGCATGCCGCAGGGCAAGTGGTTCGGCAAGGCGCTCGCCGCCGCCAACGCGGTGCTGGAGAGCGGCGGATCGCAGGGCGATGCGCTCGAGGCCGCGCGTGCCTTCGCGCCGCAGCCGGCCATGAAGCTGAATGCGGCCGCGTCCATGCCGCTGCACCTGAACATCGAGGCCGAAACGCCTGACGAGGCTGCCAATGTCGAGGCGGTGACGCGCTCGATGGCCGAGCTGATGCGTACGCCGGTGATCCGTGCCGGCGCCATCATGCCGGATGCTTGTCCGACCGGTCCGTCGGGCACGATTCCCGTTGGCGGCGTCGCGGTCTCCGAGGCGATCCATCCCGGCATGCATTCGGCCGACATCTGCTGCTCGATGGCGATCTCAGTGTTCCCTGATGTGACGCCAGCCGTGTTGCTCGATGCCGTTCATGGCGTCACCCATTTCGGACCGGGCGGGCGTCCGCGTGGCCAGCAGATCCGGCCGGCCAAGGAGATCTTCGAGCGTTTCGAGGCCAACCCCTTGCTGCGTGACCTAACCAGTGCGGCGATCGAGCATTTCGGCACGCAGGGCGACGGCAACCACTTCGCCTATGTCGGCACGCTGAAGTCGAGCGGCGAAACGGCGCTGGTTACGCATCACGGCTCACGGTCGCCGGGTGCGCGGCTCTATGCCAAGGGCATGAAGATCGCCGAGGGCGTGCGCAAGACGCTGTCGCCGGAGACCTTGCCGCAGAACGCCTGGATTCCGGCCGACACGCGGGAAAGCGATGACTATTGGGAGGCCCTGCAGACGATCCGCGAATGGACCAAGGGCAACCATATGCTCATCCACGACCTGGCGGCGGAAAAGCTGTCGGCGAAGGTGTCGGACCGGTTCTGGAACGAGCACAACTTCGTCTTCCGCCGTTCGGACGGGCTGTTCTACCACGGCAAGGGCGCCACGCCGGCCTTCGACAACTGGGCCGACGACGCGACCGACCTGACGCTGATCCCGCTCAACATGGCGGAACCGGTGCTGATCGTGCGCGGCAAGAACGCGGCGCATGGACTTGGCTTCTCGCCGCATGGCGCCGGGCGCAATTTTTCGCGCACCCAGCACCGGCGCATGCAGGCGGGACGCAGCGACGCCGATATTTTCGCGCAAGAGACGAAAGGCATCGATGCCCGCTTCTTTTCCGGCGTGACGGATATTTCGGAGCTGCCTAGCGCCTACAAGAACGCGGCCTCGATGCGCCGCCAGATCGAGCATTTCGGCCTGGCGGAAATCGTCGACGAAGTGCTGCCCCATGGCTGCATCATGGCCGGCGACTGGGAAGCCAATGCGCCCTGGCGCAAGAAGCGGGAAGCGCGCCTACAGCAGGGGCGTTAGCCGGAAAATTGGATGCGGGTCGCGAGGCCCGCATCCACCCTATGTACGATCAGCGCCCTGCAGCTGCTTGCGCCGCCAGGCGGCAGGCGCTTCGCCTATCCGTTCGCGGAAGAAACGCGAGAAATAGGCGGGGTCGTCGAAGCCGATCTCGTAAGCGATGTCCTCGACCGTGCGCACGGTGAACAGCAAGAGCCGCTTAGCTTCCAGCAGCCGCCGCTCGCTGACGACGCGCTTGACGCCGCTGCCCAGCACCGCATGGGCAGCCTTGTCGAGGAGATGCGGCGTGGTGGCCAGCGTCGCGACGTAGCGGTCGACCGGCCAGTTGTCGCGGAAATGCGCATCGACAAGCCGGCGCAGGCCCATGGCCAGCGACGCATCGGAAGACGGTGCGGCGGCGACTGTCGCCGGCGCGAGACGCGCGATGTGGGAGAGCGCTACGGCAATCAGCGACGGCAGGATTTTGTCATTGCCGGCCTGCGCCTCGGCATATTCGGCGGCGATCATCTCCAGCACCGTCGCCAGCTTTTTCCATGCGGCGTGTCGGGGCAGGCCGTCGGCAAAGACCGGCCTGTCCAACGGCAACAGGCTATGGCCGGCAAGGGCGGCGAGCGCATCGTCCGCGACGGAGACGACGATGGCGTCGGTGCCGGGGCCGATCGAGAAGCCATGCACGATGGTGCTCGGCACGAAGCTGACGGCCGGCGCCGAAAAGTCCCAGGCGCGGTCCTCGATGCGGTAGGTGCCGGAGCCGCTGGTCCAATAGGTGATCTGACCCATCTGCGGATGCTTGTGCGCCGCCACCTGGCCGAGATGGATGTTGCTGCGCGCAAGCACTGTCTCGACATGCAGGAAGCCGACATCGAGCGGCCGCACCGGCTCGCCATAGACGAAGAAATCGGGAATACCAGTTTCGCTCATGCCAGTGGAAAAAGTCCAAGCGGATTCGTGCTTTTGTCCATAAACCTTTGTAACGGCCAGCGCTATTGTTAACACGTTAAGGGAGGATGATGATGATGCGATCGGAAGATTTCCGGGCCGACACGAAACGCCCGTTCACCGGGGCCGAGTATCTGGAGAGCCTGCGCGACGGCCGCGAGGTCTATATCAACGGCGAGCGTGTGGCCGACGTCACCACACATCCGGCGATGCGCAATTCGGTCCGCTCGCTCGCCCGCCTCTACGATGTCTTGCACGACCCGGCGCGGCAAGCGGCGCTGACCTCGCCGACCGACACCGGTTCGGGCGGCTACACCCACAAATATTTCCGCGTCGCCCATTCCGCCGCCGATCTCGCCGCCCAGCAGACGGCGATCGCGCAGTGGTCGCGCATGTCGTATGGCTGGATGGGGCGCACGCCCGACTACAAGGCGGCGCTGATGAACACGCTCGGCGCCAATGCCGACTGGTACGGGCCGTTCAAGGACAATGCGCTCGCCTGGCACAAACGGGCGCAGGACGCCGTGCTGTTCATGAACCATGCCATCGTCAACCCGCCGATCGACCGCCACAAGCCGGCCGAACAGGTGAAGGACGTGTTCGTCCACATCACCAAGGAGACGGATGCCGGCATCCATGTCTCCGGCGCCAAGGTGGTGGCGACGTCCTCGGCGCTGACGCACTACAATTTCCTGGCGCAGGGCTCGGCGACGGTCACCGAGGATCCGTCGCTGTCGGTGATGTTCATCGTGCCGATGAACGCGCCGGGGATAAAGATGTTCTGCCGCGTCTCTTATGAACAGACAGCCAATACGGTGGCGGCACCCTTCGACTATCCGCTGTCGTCGCGCTTCGACGAGAACGACGCGATCCTGGTGCTCGACAATGTCTTCATCCCCTGGGAGGATGTTCTGGTGCTGCGCGACGCGCAGAAGATCCTGTCGTTCCACCCGGCGTCGGGCTTCATGCATGGCTATTGTTTCCAGGGCTGCACGCGCTTCGCCGTCAAGCTCGACTTCCTCGCCGGTCTGCTCGCCAAGGCGCTGCGCGCCACCGGCGGCGACGCCTTCCGCGGCAATCAGGCGGCACTTGGCGAGGTGATTGCGCTCAGGCACATGTTCTGGAGCTTTTCCAACGCCATGGCCTACAATCCGATCCCGTGGGCGAATGGCGCGGTGCTGCCCAATCTCGACGCCGCCCTCGCCTACCGCACCTTCATGTCGGAAGCCTATCCGCGCGTCATCGACACGGTGCGCCGGGTGATCGCATCGGGGTTGATCTATTTGCCGTCATCGGTGCGCGACTTCAACAATCCCGAAATCGACAAGTACCTGGCGCAATATGTGCGCGGCTCCAACGATATGGGCCATGTCGAGCGCATCAAGATCATGAAGCTGTTGTGGGACGCGACCGGCACCGAGTTCGGCGGCCGCCACGCGCTCTATGAGCTCAACTATGCCGGCGCACCGGAAGAGGTGCGGCTGCAGGTGCTGAAGGGCGCCGAACGCGGCGGGCGGCTGAAGGCGATGGAGGAATTGGTCGACACCTGCATGGCCGACTATGACGTGAATGGCTGGACTGGCGACACCTGGCTGCCGCCGCTGACCTCGACGGCTGGATGAACTCCGATGGCCACGCAGATCTCGAAAACCGATTTCCGAGACGCCATGGCCAGGGTCTGCGCGCCGGTCAACATCGTCACGACGGACGGCCCGGCCGGGCGCGGCGGCTTCACCGCCACCGCCATGTGCAGCGTTTCCGACGAGCCGCCGACGCTGCTGGTCTGCATGAACGGGCGTTCGACGCAGGCCGCCATGTTCCTCGCCAACCGGCGCTTCTGCGTCAATGTGCTGACGCATGACCACATGCACCTGGCGGGAAAGTTCGCCGGTGCGACAAGGGACATGGAGGCCCGCTATTCGGCGGCGCGCTGGCAGACGCTGACCTCGGGCACGCCGGCGCTGTCGGACGCGATCGTCAATTTCGATTGCGAGATCGAGGACGTGCATATCGTCGGCACGCACAATGTCATGATCGGCCGCGTCATCGACGTGCGGCACGGCAGCGGTGGCTCGGCGCTGCTCTATGTCGACCGCAACTACACGCAGCCGACACGGCTCGGAAGCTTTGGAGGGTGAGGCGGGGCGAACGGCGCGGGACGGAGAGCGCTCAGCTCTCGCCGTCGATCAGCGCCTCCAGCAGATCGAGCAACTGCTCCAGCCGCTCATGGCCGAAGCGCTTTTCGATGTCGTCGTAGATGACGCGGCGTTCGGGGGACAGGGCGTCGATCAGGGCAGAGCCGGCCGGGGCGATGGTCAGGATGACGCGGCGGCCGTCGCCTTCCGCTTTGTTCCGGGTGATGAACTTTCGGCCCTCGAGCGCCTTGATGATGCGCGTCAGGCTGGGCGGCAGCACCGAGGCGCGATCGGCAAGCTCGGTCGCCTCGACCGGGCCGGCCTCGCTCAGCACGCGCAACACGCGCCATTGCTGTTCGGTCACGTCATGCGCGGCGAGCATCGGGCGAAACCGCGCCATCACCACTTCGCGGGCATGAAGGAGCGCCATTGGCAAGGAGCGGCGGGTGTTCTCGGGCAGCAAGTAAAATTCTCTCCAGCGCTGGCTTGCGATCGGCGGCGGGCTTTGCCCGGCAGCGCTGGCCGTCAAAGCCTGTCATCCCGTATCGTCGCCTCGGGCCGGATGCAAGGCTTGACTTCGGCGACATCGTATGTAATTAACGCGTTAACTACAACAAGCAATGTTCCAGGGAACGAGACGCGGTGCCTCACTTCTCCATCGAGTATTCAGCCAATCTCGATGCCAAGGTCGACATGGCCGAATTGTGCGCGCTGGTGCTGCGCACCGTGCTCGACACCGGGCTGTTCGAGACCGGTGCGGTGCGGGTGCGGGCCTTCCGCGCCGAGGCCTACGCCATAGCCGACAATCTGCCGGAAAATGGCTTTCTCGACATGTCGTTTCGCGTCGGGGCGGGTCGCGGCGCCGAGGACAAGAAACGCACCGGCGATGCCGTCTTCAAGGCGGTGAACGAATATCTGGCGCCGCTGTTCGAGACCCCGCATTTCGCTTTGTCCCTGGAGATCCGGGAAATTGATCCGGCGCTGAGCTGGAAGAAGAATGCCATCCACCCGCGGCTTCGCGGCAAGTGACGGAAAGCTGACATGTCCGACCTCGAAGGCAATCTGAAGAAGGCCGAGGCCTATCTGGCCCGTTTCAAGAGCGACGGCGTGCTGAACCAGATCGGCGGCGAACCGGTGCCGGCCGCTGACGGCTCGACCTTCGAGACGCTGTCGCCAGTCGACTTGAAGCCGCTGGCCAAGGTCGCGCGCGGCAACAGTGCCGACATCGACCGCGCCGCCAAGGCGGCCAAGGCGGCCTTTCCGGCCTGGGCGGCCATGCCTGGCGAAGCGCGCAAAAAGCTGCTGCACAAAATCGCCGACGCGATCGAGGCGCGCGCCGAGGAGATCGCCTTCGTCGAATGCATGGACACCGGCCAGGCGCTGAAATTCATGGCCAAGGCTGCGGTGCGCGGTGCGGAGAATTTCCGTTTCTTCGCCGACCGCGCGCCGGAAGCGCGCGACGGCGAGACGCTGCGGACGACCGGCCAGATCAATATGACCACCCGGGTGCCGATCGGCCCGGTCGGCATCATCACGCCCTGGAACACGCCATTCATGCTGTCGACCTGGAAGATCGCGCCGGCGCTGGCGGCAGGCTGTACGGTGGTTCATAAGCCGGCTGAGTTCTCGCCGCTGACGGCGCGCCTGCTGGTCGAGATCGCCGAGGAGGCCGGCCTGCCGAAAGGCGTCTGGAACCTGGTCAACGGGCTTGGCGAACATGCCGGCAAGGCGCTGACCGAGCACCCCGACATCAAGGCGATCGGCTTCGTCGGCGAGAGCCGCACCGGCTCGATGATCATGAAACAGGGCGCCGACACGCTGAAGCGTGTGCATTTCGAGCTCGGCGGCAAGAACCCGGTGATCGTCTTTGCCGATGCCGATCTCGAACGCGCCGCGGATGCGGCGGTGTTCATGATCTATTCGCTCAACGGCGAGCGCTGCACCTCGTCGTCGCGGCTGCTGGTTGAAGCCTCGGTCTACGACCGGTTCACCGATCTGGTGGCGGAGAAGGCCAAGCGCATCAGAATAGGCCATCCGCTCGATCCGAAGACCGTGGTCGGGCCGCTGATCCATCCGGTGCATGAGGAGAAGGTGCTGTCCTATATCGAGATCGGCAAATCGGAGGGCGCCGTGGTCGCCGCCGGCGGCGGCAAGTTCGCTGGCCCCGGCGGCGGCTGCTATGTCAGCCCGACGCTGTTTACCGGCGCCACCAACCGGATGCGCATAGCCCAGGAGGAGATTTTCGGGCCGGTGCTGACGGCAATCGCCTTCAAGGACGAGGCCGAAGCGCTGGCACTGGCCAACGACACGCAATACGGCCTGACCGGTTATCTCTGGACCTCCGACGTGACACGCGCCTTTCGCTTCACCGACGCGCTGGATGCCGGGATGATCTGGGTCAATTCGGAGAATGTGCGGCATCTGCCGACACCGTTCGGCGGCGTCAAGAATTCCGGCATCGGCCGCGACGGCGGCGACCATTCCTTCGATTTCTACATGGAGACGAAGAACATCGCCTTCGCCACCTCAGCGCATGCGATCCAGAAACTCGGCTGCTGACCGGAGGAGATCAGAATGGCCTTGCCCAAGCCCAACCTCTATCCGGCCTTCAACATCGTGCGCCTCAGCCATGTCGAGCTGGCGGTGACCGATCTGGCCAGATCGCGCGCCTTCTATGTCGACACGCTCGGCCTGCAGGTCACCGACGAGACATCGGGCGCCATCTACCTGCGCGCCATGGAGGAGCGTGGCCATCACTGCATCGTGCTGCGCAAGGCGACGACGCCGGAAGCCCGTGACCTCGGCTTCAAGGTCTTTTCGGACGAGGATCTCGACAAGGCGGCGCATTTCTTCAAGGGCAAGGGCCTGCCGGTGGACTGGGTCGAGCGGCCCTATCAGTCGCGCACCTTCCGCACGCGTGACCCGCACGGCATTCCGCTGGAATTCTATGCCGAGATGGCAAGGCTGCCGCCGATCCACCAGAAATACGCGCTCTATCGCGGCGTGAAGCCGCTGCGCATCGACCATTTCAACTGCTTCTCGCCCAATGTCGACGAGTCCGTCGCCTTCTACAACGAGCTCGGCTTCCGCGTCACCGAATACACGGAGGATGCCTCGAGCGGAAAGCTGTGGGCGGCCTGGACGCACCGCAAGGGCGGCGTGCACGACATCGCCTTCACCAATGGGATCGGACCGCGCCTGCACCATGTCGCCTTCTGGGTGCCGACGCCGCTCAACATCATCGACCTGCTCGATCTGATGGCGACGACCGGCTATCTCGCGAACATCGAACGCGGCCCCGGCCGGCACGGCATTTCCAATGCCTTCTTCCTCTATGTGCGCGACCCAGACAACCACCGCATCGAGATCTATTGTTCGGACTACCAGACGGTCGATCCGGACCTCGAACCGATCAAATGGGACCTCAAGGACCCGCAGCGCCAGACGCTGTGGGGCGCGCCGGCGCCGAAAAGCTGGTTCGAGGAAGGCAGCGCATTTGCCGGAGCGGAGGTGCGCCAGCCGGATCTGACGGCCTCGCCGATTGTGGCGCCCTGATGAGATTTGATCGATGACGGCATTCCTTCGCGCCCCCCTCTGTCCTGCCGGACATCTCCCCCACGAGGGGGGAGATTGGACGTCATCTCCGCCTTCGCCAATCTCCAACGCTGCAAGAAGAGCGCCATCCGTCCGAGCTGCCAATCTCCCTCCGTGTGAGGGAGATGTCCGGCAGGACAGAGGGGGGCGCCGTAGGGCTCCAACCTCGCCGATATTCCGCATCACCATCGGCGGAGCCGCCGCATGACCCCGTCACGCCTCGCCACCTTCACCGCCGGCGGCAAGGCGCGCTATGGCGCGGTCACAGGCAAGGGCGTCGTCGACCTGTCGGCCTGCTACAGCCAGTGGCCGACATTGCGCGAGGTGATCGAGGCCGGCGCCTTGCGGCGGCTGGCGGAAGAGGCGGAGGGGTTTGCCGCCGATTTTCCGCTCGACGCCCTCGCCTACGACATCCCTGTCCCGTCGCCGGAAAAGATCATCTGCGTCGGCGTCAACTATCCGGACCGCAACGAGGAGTACAAGGACGGGCAGGCGGCGCCGGCCAACCCGTCGCTTTTCATCCGCTTCCCGCGCTCCTTCGTCGGACACGGCGCGCCGCTGGTGCGGCCGCCCGAATCGCCACAACTCGACTATGAGGGCGAGATCGTCATCGTCATCGGCAAGGGCGGCCGGCGCATCGCGGAGACCCAAGCGCTCGGCCATATCGCCGCACTGTCGCTGTGCAATGAAGGCACCATCCGCGACTGGGTCCGGCATGCCAAGTTCAACGTCACGCAAGGCAAGAATTTCGACCGCACCGGCTCGATCGGCCCGTGGCTGGTGCCGTTCACGGACGAGGCGCAGATCGCCGACATTACGCTCTCCACCCGGGTCAATGGCGAGCTGCGCCAGCAGGACCGCACCAGCCGCATGATCTTTTCCTTCCGCAAGATCATCAACTACATCTCGACCTTCACCACGCTGGTGCCAGGCGATATCATCGTCACCGGCACGCCGACCGGCGCCGGCGCCCGCTTCGACCCGCCGGTCTGGCTGAAGCCGGGCGACGTGATCGAGGTCGAGGCCGACGGCATCGGCGTGCTGCGCAACAGCGTCGTCGACGAGGCAGCTTCATGACCCCGGAACAAGTGGAAGACGCCGCCAACCGGCTGTTCGAGGCCGAGCGCTCGCGCCGCCAGATCCGGCTGCTCAGCCTCGATTTTCCCGACGCCACCATGGAGGACGCCTATCGCGTCCAGGCGGCGCTGGTGACGCGCAAGATCGATGCCGGGCTGAAGCCGAAGGGCTGGAAGATCGGCCTGACCTCCAAGGCGATGCAATATGCGCTGGCTATCGACACGCCGGATTCCGGTGTGCTGTTCGACGACATGTTCTTCAACGACGGCGCGACGGTTCCGGCCGGCCGCTTCATCCAGCCGCGCGTCGAGGCCGAGATCGCCTTCGTCATGAAAGCGCCGCTCAAGGGGCCAGGGGTGACCCTCTTCGACGTGCTCAATGCCACCGACTACATCACGCCGGCGCTGGAAATCCTCGACACGCGCATCGAACGCGTCAACGCCGAGACGAAGAAGGCGCGCAGCTTCTTCGACACGATCTCCGATAACGCCGCCAATGCCGGCATCGTCATCGGCGGGCGGCCGCAGCGGCCCGATGAGGCCGACATGCGCTGGATCGGCGCCATCGTCTCGCGCAATGCCGAGGTCGAGGAAACCGGGCTCGGCGCCGGCGTGCTCAACCACCCGGCCATGGGCGTTGCCTGGCTGGCCGACCGGCTCGCCCGCTACGGGATGTCCATCGCCGCCGGCGAAGTGGTGCTGTCGGGCTCATTCGTGCGTCCTGTGGAGGCGCGGCCCGGCGACACGATCGTCGCCGATTTTGGCAGTTCAGGCACGGTCAGCATTCATTTCGCCAAGGGCTGACGGTGCCGCCTATTCGCCGCGCAGATAGGCGATCACCACATCGGCCGCGATGTTGGACATGCGCAGGCCGACCTCCCTGGTGATGTCGCCTTCGACGCGGCTCTGCACCCAGCCCAGAAAGGCGAATGACCGCAGCGCGGCGAACAGCGGTAGCGCGGCGACATCGTGCGGCGTCAACGTCCGCTCCTGCCGGTAGCCCTCGAGCAGCGATGCCTCGATCAGCGGATAGAGCGGCTCCTGCCGGTTCTGATACAGGGCGACGGCAAGGTCGTACATATGCCAGCCAAAGCCGCAATCGTCGAAGTCGATGATGCGCACCGCGCCGTCATGGATCAGCACGTTCTCGCGCACCAGATCGGCATGGATGATGCCGAAGTTGCGAGGGCTGCGCTCATGCTCCGAAAGCGCCTTCACGGCTTTGTCCCGTGCCTGCAAAACAAGGTCGCGGCGCGGACCATCGAGAAAGGGCGAGGTCTCGAAGCGGCCCCAGGTCGGGCTCGGGCCGAAGAAGCCGTCGAAATCCCAGGCATGGCGGGCAAAACCGGCGGGCGGCGTCCAGCTGGCGCTGATATTGTGCATCTGCGCGATGGTTCGGCCGATCGCGGTGAAGACCTGCCTTGCCTGTTCAGGAGTGTAGGCCAGGGGTACGCCCCGCGCGCCGACGGCGCGGCCTTCGAGCCAGCTCAGGCAATCGGCCTGGCGAGGCGGTCCTGAAGCGGCCTTCCTGACAAACACGAACAGATCGCCGGCCGGTGTCGGCACCGGAGACGGCGTGGCGATACCGGCGGATTGCAGAAACCTCATCCATTGCAGTTCCGAGCGCAGCGCGGCATCCGTGTGGTAGCCAAGCCGATGGATGCGCATGGCGGCCGGCTGGCCGTCCGGCAGAGAGACGCGGAAGACCGCGTTCTCGCGGTATTTCAGCAGCTCCGGTTCGCCGTCGCGGACGCCCCAATAAGCGAGCGCATGCCGGGCAAGTGCGGTAACATCCGCCGCCGTCTCGGGCTCGGCTCGCTCGAAAACCGCGTTCACGCCGTCCCTCCGCCGACTTCACCAAGCACTTCGTCGAGCGTGCCGATCAAAAGCTCGGCATGGGCGCGTGAAAACGGCATGGGCGGGCGGATCTTGAGCACATTGCCGTGGATGCCGGTCTTCCCCATTAGCACGCCGCGGTCGCGCATCGCGTTGATGACGCGCCCGGCGATATCGGGCGCGGGCTCGCGCGTCTCGCGGTCGCGGACCAGTTCGGCGCCGAAGAACAGGCCGGCGCCCCTGACTTCCCCGATGCAGTCATGCCGATCGGCCAGCGGCCGCAGCAGGCCGAGCGCATAGGCGCCGATATCGCGCGCATTAGCAACGAGGTTTTCGTCTTCCAGGACATCGAGGACGGCATTGGCGACCGCACAGGAAACCGGATTGCCGCCGAAGGTGTTGAAATAGCGGAAGGCGTTGCGGAACGTCGCCAGGATCTCTGTGGTGGTGACGACAGCGGCGACCGGGTGGCCATTGCCCATCGGCTTGCCCATGGTGACGATGTCGGGAACGAAGCCGGCGCGCTGATGGCCCCAGAAATGGCTGCCGGTGCGGCCAAAGCCGGGCTGCACCTCGTCGGCGATGACCAGACCGCCGGCCTCGCGCACCGCCGCCACGGTGTCGTCGAAGAATCCGGTGGGCAGCGTCGGGAAACCTTCATTGGCGAGCAGCGGGCAGAGGATCATGCCGGAAAGGCCGATACCGTCCTTTGCCAGCGAGGCGATGGCTTCGCGCACCGCGTCGCCGAACGCCTTGCCGTTGGCCATGGCGTGGGAATGGCGATAACTGTCGGGCGCCAGCACCAGCCTGACATAGGGCGCACGGCCGCCGACCGGAGGCATGCGCGTTGAGACCTGCGAAACGGCGGAAGTGTTGCCGTGATAGGTGGCGTCGGTGGCGATGATACCCATCTGGCCCGACGTCGCCTGCGCCATGCGCAGCGCGATGTCGTTGGCCTCGCTGCCGGTGCAGGTCAGGATGGCGGTGGACAGGCCGGCATCGAATGTCGCGGTCAGCCGCTCGACATAGTCGAGGATGGCGGTGTGGAGATAGCGCGTGTGGGTGTTGAGCAGGCCTGCCTGCCGGCACAGCGCCTCGACCACATGCGGATGGCAGTGGCCGACATGGGCGACATTGTTGTAGGCGTCGAGATATTGGCGGCCGTCGGCGTCGTAGAGCCAGACGCTTTCGCCGCGCACCAGATGGACCGGTTCGTCATAGAACAATTGCGATTTCGCGCCGAGCAGGCGGCCACGCCGGCCAATCAGCGTTTCTCCAGCCGGTTTCTTCTGGGATTGAGCCATCTGCATGTATCAAAACTCCGTTGTGTCAGCCGCTTTGTCAGACCTTCGAGAGGCCGGCGTCCAGCGCTTCGCCAATCTTCGCCACATCGGCGGCGCTGATGATGAGGGGCGGCGACAGGATGATGTTGTTGCCGGAGACACGCAGCATGACGCCGGCCTCGTAGGCCGCCTCCGAAACCACGGCCATGGTCTTCTTGTCGGTCGGCTTCTTGGTCGCGCGGTCGGAGACCAGTTCCAGTGCCGCCATCAGGCCCTTGTACCTGACATCGCCGACGATGGCGTGCCGGGCCTTCAGCCCTTCCAGCACCGCCCCAAGCTCGACGCCGCGCGCGGCCGCGTTCTCGTTCAAACGGAGCCGTTTGGTCTCGGCAAGTGCCGCCAATCCCGCCGCGCAGCCGACCGGGTGGCCGGAATAGGTGTAGCCATGGCCGATCGAGCCAAAACTGGTCTTGTCGGCCTCGAATACATCGGCCACCTTGGCGCCGATCAAGGTCGAGCCGAGCGGGAAATAGCCGGAGGTGATCGCCTTGGCGATGGTCATGAAATCCGGCTTCACACCGGTCAGCCGCGAGCCCGACCAGGCGCCTGTGCGGCCGAAGCCTATCACCACCTCGTCGGCGATCAGCAGGATCTCGTGGCGGTCGCAGATCTCGCGCACCAGCGGCATGAAGCTTTCGTGTGGAACGATGACACCGCCGGCGCCGAGCACCGGCTCCATGATGAAAGCGGCGATGGTGTCGCCGCCCTGGAAGGCGATCTCCTCCTCCAGCGCCCTGGCGCAGAGTTTGGCCAGCCGCGCCGGGTCTGCCTCGTCGAACGGGTTGCGGAAGGTCCAGGGTGCCGGGATATGGAACACGCCGGGCAGCAGCGGCTCGTAGTTGCGGCGGAAATTCGCGTTGCCGTTGACCGAAGCACCGCCGAAATGCGTGCCGTGATAACCCTTCTTCAAGGCGAGGAACTTGGTGCGGTCGGCCTGGCCGCGGATCTTCCAGTATTGCCTCGCCAGCCGCAGTGCTGTCTCGACCGAATCCGAGCCGCCCGAGGTGAAGAAGGTCCGCACCATGCCTTCCGGCGCGAACCATTCGGCGAGTTCGTAGGCGAGCTCGATCGACGGCCCGGTCGAGGTGCCGCGAAAGCCTGAATAGTAAGGCAGCGCGCCGAGCTGGTCGGCGATCGCCTTCTTGATCGGGTCGCAACTGTAGCCGAGATTGACGTTCCACAGGCCTCCGACCGCGTCGAGCACGCTCCTGCCATCGATATCGGTGACGGTGACGCCCTCACCCTTCATGATCACCTTGGGCGGATTGGCCCGCATCTCGGCCGGATGCGCCATCGGATGCCAGATCGGCTTGGCATTGGTCTCGGTGAGGAAATTGATGTCGCGCATCACAAGGCTCCGCAAATGGTCTCAGGCAACTGGGACGAGGTCGAAATGGGCAAGGACTTCGGCGTAGGAAAGCGCTGGCCGGGCAACGTCGAAATGCACCGTGCGCATGCCGGCGGCACGGCCGCCATCGACATTGCGCTGCTGGTCGTCGACGAAGACACAAGCCTCGGCAGGCAGGCCTAACGCCTCGGTGACGAAACCATAGGCGCGCGCGTCGGGCTTGAGGATGCCGGTATAGGTGGCGTCGACGATCACGTCGAACAGGCCGAGCAGCGGCAGCCGCCGGCGAAAATCGGCACCGTAGAACAGGTCGAGTTCGTTGGACAGGATCGCCAGGCGAAAGCCGGCGGCATGAACGGCGCGGATGGCATGTTCGGCTTCGGGCCGCACCACCTTTTCCGGCTCGGCCCCCCGTGCGCGCTGGACGAAGGTTTCCATTGCCTGCCAGTCCTCTCCGACGAGACGCCCGACCTCACTGGTGCGGGTGCGCCAATAGTCACGCTCGCTGATCTCGTCGGCCTGCATCGAGCGCCACAGCGGATCGCTGGCTGGATCGAACGGGCCGCGCCATTGCAGCGTTCCCGGCTTCAAGCCGAGCGCCTGTTCGGTCAGGGCATGGGTCTCGAACAGCGTGCGGGTGACGACGCCGCCGAAATCGAGGACGAGCGCCTGGGCCGGAACAGCGCTCACGCTGCCACCCCCTTGGCCGGCATGCCGCGCGGGATGACGCCTTCCTCGACCCAGCGGTCGAAGATTTCGAGTGCCTTGGCGACAAAATCGTCGCTGTTGATATGGGCGTCGATCTCGTGGAACTCGACTTCGGGGGAAATCGCCTTGCGCATCTCGTCGACGAAGGCTGCGAGGGCTTCCGGCTCATAAAGCGGCTCGCCCTGCATGTCCCATTCCTGGATGCCGCGGGAGGGCAGGATGAGGGCGGAGCGCCCTTTCGAGACGCCGAGCTTGGCGGCGATGGTCCTGGCGACCTCGCGGCGGTCGTCGGCATCGACGGTGATCGAGGCGATCAGCCTGTTATGGGCGTGAAACGGGCGCTCGGAAAATTTAGCCGGCAAATCCTGCCAGGTCGGCAGGTCGACCATGTCGACCGCGCCAGGGGCGGCGATCTGCGGAATGCCGCGGGCGCCGGCATTTTCCAGCCGGTCATTGCCGGAGGAGACGACGGAACCGGCCAGATGGTTGGTGATCTCCTGCAGGCTGAAATCGAAGACGGCGCAGAAATGATCCTGGCCGGCGATCGATTCGAAGGCGCGGCCGCCCATGCCTGTGGTGTGGAAGACGGCGACGTCATAACCCCGGCGTTCCAGCGCCGGCTTCAGCGTCTTCATGTAGCGCAGGCAGGAACTGCCGAGCGAGGTCATGCCGATGGTCGGGCCGATCGCCGGGGCCGAGGCGCGGTTCTCCAGCACGATCCTGGCCGCGCCGACCACCGCGCCGCAGGCCTGCGACAGGACCAGCCTGCAGATCGAGTTGAGGCCATAGAGCCCGCCGGCCCAGAGGATCATCATCAGGTCCGGTGCGACGCGTTCGGGCGGGATCAGGTGCGAATAGGCGATGGTGGAGACGACGAATTTCGGCACGCCGAGCGGCAGGGAAAGCGCGACGTCGAGCGCCAGGTCGGTACCCATCGAACCGCCTATGGCGATGAAGGCGTCGATCTCGCCATTGCGGTGCAGCTGGCGCACCAGTTGCACGGCCCCGCCCGCCATCAGCGTCATGGCAGTGTTCTCGTCACCGCTCGCGACGATCTCCTCGATCGTCACGTCGACGGCGCGGGCCACGCCGTGCTTGTCGTGATCGGGGCTGTAGGGCGGATTGCCCAGTACACTGACATCCATCATCACGGCGCTGCCGCCCGATGCCTCGATGCAGGCTTTCATGAACAGCAATTCGTCGGCCTTGGTGTCGCCGGTGCCGATGACCAGGATGCGGGGCGCGGTCTCTGCGGACATCAGGCCTGCCTCCTCAGACTTTGCAGATTGTCGCCATTGAGGCGCATCGAAATCTCCCGTGCCGTTGCCATGACCGCAAGTCCGCGTTGCGTGATGTCGGCCGTCGTCGTCCTGGCCTTCGGCGCGGCCACGGCGATGGTGCCGAGCGCGAAGCCGTCCGCCGCCAGGATTGCCGCCGCGACGGATATGACGCCTTCTTCCAGGCCCTGATCGCAGATCGAATAGCCGCGCTCGCGCGCCTCGGCCATGGAACGGGAAATGGCCGCGGGTTCGGTCAGCGTGTGCGCCGTGAAGGCCTCGAGAGGACCCGCCAGGCATGCCTTGACGACTTCCTCCCTGGCAAAGGCCAGATAGGCAATGCCCGACGCGGTCGAATGCAGGGGCAGAAGCTGGCCGATATCGATGTTGACGCGATTCGCCCGGGCCGGATGCTCGACATGGACCGTGACCAGCCTGTCGATGCCGATTTCCGACAGATGCACGGTCTCGGCCGTGGCGCTGGCCAGATCCCGCACCAGCGGTACCGCGGTCGGCAGGAAAGGGAAGCGCGCCTCGCGGATGCGTGCCAGCCGCGACAGGCCGGCACCGAGCCTGTAGTGCCGCGTGGCGGCGTCCTGCTCGACGAAGCCATGGCGCGTCAGCGCCACCAGCAGCCGCCGCGTCGTTGCCTTGTCGAAGCCCGAGCGGCGCGCCAGATCGCTCAGCCCGAGTTCGGGTTCGGCCACGGTGAACAGCTCCAGAAGTGAAATCGCCTTGCCGACCGTACCCAATGCATCCTCCCGGCATTTGCTCCCAGCAGGGGCAATCAATTAACGTGTGAATTAACTTGACAGCAAGCCGCTTGGTTTGCAAGTCTATATTCAAAATAACGGTTCAAATAATGAACCAGCATCCAGAGCATATGGGACAGGCCATTCGGCCGGCAAGCCAAACCGGTTTGCAAACAGGAGGGATCAATGACAGCAGTTTCGGAACAGGCGCCGGCCAACAGGCTGCGCAAGAACAGTCTCGGCGTCGGCGCCATCACCTTCATGGTGATCTCGGCGGCCGCGCCCCTTACGGCGGTGGCCGGCGGCACGCCGCTCGGCATGCTGATGGGCAATGGCGCGGGCTTTGCCGGCACCTACCTGATCGTGACGGTGCTGCTGCTGCTGTTCGCGGTCGGCTATGTCGCCATGTCGCGCCATGTCGGCAATGCCGGCGCCTTCTATGCCTATGCCGCGCGCGGCCTGGGCGGTTTCGCCGGCGGCGCCACGGCGCTGATCGCCATCCTGTCCTACAATGCCATGCAGATCGGCGTCATGGGTCTGCTCGGTGCAGCCACCTCCGGCCTGTTCGCCGGCGGGGGCATCAACCTGCCCTGGTGGGTGTGGAGCTTCATCGCCATCGCCATCGTCGCCGTGCTCGGCTACCGCCAGGTCGACCTGTCGGCCAAGATCCTGACGGTTCTGGTGCTGTGCGAATATGCCGTGGTGCTGATCCTCGATCTGACGATCCTCAAGACCGGCGGCGACAGCGGCCTGTCGGCCGCGCCGTTCAGCTGGAGCCAGATCATTTCGGGCGCACCGGCCATCGCCATCCTGTTCTGCTTTGCCGCCTTCATCGGCTTCGAGGCGACGACGATCTATGCCGAAGAAGCCCGCGACCCCAAGGTCACCATTCCGCGCGCCACCTATTTCTCGGTGCTTTTGATCGGCGTCTTCTACATGGTCACCGCCTGGCTGATGGCGGTGGGCGCCGGCGTCGACAAATTGCTGCCGGCGCTGCAAGGCCTGCAGGATCCGACGACCTTCCTGTTCGGCTTGTCCGACCGCTACGCCGGAACGCTGCTGACCCACGCCATGAGCATCCTGTTCGTGTCGAGCCTGTTTGCCGGCGTGCTGGCGTTCCACAATGCGGTCGCCCGTTACATCTATGTCTCTGGCCGCGAGAAGCTGTTGCCGCAGTCGATCGGCGTGACGCATTCGGCGCATCAGAGCCCGCATGTCGCCTCGGTGATCCAGAGCGTGCTTGCTGCCCTCGTCGTCGGCCTATTCGCCGTGCTCGGCCTCGATCCGGTGCTGGCGCTGTTTTCCTGGCTGACCAATGTCGCGACGCTCGGCGTCATCGTCATGATGGCGGTGGCCTCGCTGGCCGTGGTGATGTATTTCCGCGCCAACCCGTCGGCGCAGGAGAACGCGGTGAAGACCACCATCCTGCCCGGGCTGACCTTCATCGCCTTCGTCATCATCATCTATCTGATCGTCATCAATTTCGGCAGCCTGTCGGGAGCCGGCGGCTTCCTCGGCGTGTTCCTGCCGGGGCTGGTGCTGATCGCCGCGGTAGTCGGCCTGCTGCTGGCCGGCGCCCTGCGAGGCCGCGACCCGGTCGCCTTCGAGAGCCTCGGCCTGCCGCTGAGGGATTGAGCGAAATATCTGGGCGGCGTACCAAGCCGCCCAGCCCACCTGAAATGAGAAGATCATGATCAGTCAAAATGCCATCGACACGCTGCGCCACACGGAGATCGGCACGCGCGGCCTGTTCATCGATGGCGCACAATCGCAGGGAATAGCCGGCGCGACGCTGCCGGTGATATCGCCAATCGACGGCCGCGTTTTCGCCAGCATCGCCGACGGCAATGCCGCTGATGTCGACCGCGCGGTGACATCGGCGCGCAAGGCGTTCGAAAAGGGTTCGTGGTCGCGCGCCGCGCCCGCCTTCCGCAAGAAGGTGCTGAGCAGGCTCGCCGAATTGGTCGAAAAGCATGCCGACGAACTGGCGGTGCTCGGCGTGCGCGACAACGGCACCGAGATCGGCATGGCCTACAAGGCAGAGCCGCTGTCCGCGGCCGGCACCATCCGCTACTACGCCGAGGCGATCGACAAGGTCTATGGCGAGATCGCGCCGACGGCAGAGAACGTGCTGGGCCTGATCCACAAGGAGCCGCTCGGCGTCGTCGGCGTCATCGTGCCGTGGAATTTTCCGCTGATGATCGGCGCCTGGAAGGTCGCGCCCGCCCTTGCCGCCGGCAATTGCGTGGTGGTCAAGCCGCCGGAGATCGCCTCGCTGACGCTGTTGCGGCTGGCGGAACTGGCGGCCGAGGCCGGCCTGCCCGCCGGCGTGCTCAACGTCGTCACCGGCCGGGGCGCTGTCACCGGCGAGGCGCTCGGGCTGCATATGGATGTCGACGCCATCGCCTTCACCGGCTCGGGGCCGGTCGGCCGGCGGCTGCTCGACTATTCCGCCCGCTCCAATGTGAAGCGCGTCTTCCTCGAACTCGGCGGCAAGTCGCCCAACATCGTCTTCGCCGACGCCCCGGACCTGAAGCAGGCGGCGGTCGTCTCGGCCAACGGCATTTTTCGCAATTCCGGCCAGGTCTGTGTCGCCGGCTCGCGCCTGCTCGTCCAGGCATCGGTCTATGACCGTTTCATGGACGAGCTTGTGTCGGCGACCACGCGGCTGAAGGTCGGCGATCCGCTCGATCTCACCAGCGACATCGGCGCGGTGTCGAGCGCGGAACAGCTGGACAAGAACCTCGGCTTCGTCGCCCGGGCGCAAATCGAAGGTGCACGCCTGGTCACCGGCGGCGAACGCATCCTGGCCGAGACCGGCGGCAGCTACATGGCGCCGACGATCTTCGAAAACGTCACGCAGAACATGCAGCTTGCCCGCGAGGAGGTGTTCGGACCGCTGCTCGGCGTCATGCGTTTCGATACCGAGGAAGAGGCCGTGCGCCTTGCCAATTCCACAGTCTACGGGCTCGCCTCTGCGGTGTGGACCGCCAACCTGTCCACCGCGCACCGCATGGTGCGCGCCATCAATGCCGGCGTCGTCCACGTCAACACCTATGGCGGCGCCGACATCACCGTGCCGCTCGGCGGCGTCAAGCAGTCCGGTTTCGGCCGCGACAAGTCGCTGCATGCGCTGGAGAAATATCTGGAGCTGAAGACCGCCTGGATCGCGCTATGAGGACCCGCTGGGCCTCCAGAATCTGCTCCCTCCCGATTGCCCATCGGATCGCAGCGCTACATCGCCCCGGTCGATCCAATGGCGTCTTGTGCTCCCGCCCTTCAAATTTTTGAGAGAATATTCCGGGCTTTGCCGAGAACGGCGAAACACGTTCTTTGATAAACTCGATAGAATTTCTGACGATGTGACCAAGCTTGGGCAATCCGCCTTGCTGCCATGACTTCACAACCGCAGAGATCGATCATGTCCGACGTCAACAACACTTTGCCATCTTCCCTTTGGTCAACCATCAACCGCCGCAGCGGCCTGGCTCTGCTGTTCGCATCGGCCGTCGCGGTCGGCAGCCTGATGGCGCCGCATGCGTCTTTCGCCGAGGACAAGAAGGCGATCAAGGTCGGCATCATCAGCGGCGAGGACGAGGATGTCTGGCGCGTCGTGGTCGCCCAGGCCGCCGAAAAAGGCCTGACCATCGAGACCGTAGTGTTCAACGATTACACCCAGCCGAACGAGGCGCTGGAGCGCGGCGAGATCGACGCCAACGCCTTCCAGCACCAGCCCTATCTCGACAACCAGATCAAGACTCAAGGCTATCACATCGTGCGCGTCGGCTACACCGGCGTCTGGCCGATCGGCCTCTACTCCAAGAAGTACAAGGCGGTCGCCGATCTGCCCGAGAGCGCGGTGATCGGCGTGCCGAACGACCCGTCCAATGAAGGCCGGGCGCTGCGCGTGCTGCAGAACGAGGGCGTGATCAAGCTGAAGGACGGCACCGGCATCCTGGCGACCACGGCCGACATCGCGGAGAACCCCAAGAAGGTCGAGATCAAGGAACTCGACGCCGGCATCGTCGGCCGCTCGATCGAGGATCTCGATGCCGCCGTGGTCAACACCGACTGGGCGCTGAAAAGCGGCCTGACGCCGGAAAACCGCATCGCGCAGGAGCCCATCGCTGACAATCCCTACCGCAACTTCATCGCGGTCAAGGTCGGCAATGAGAACGAGGCCTGGGTGAAGACGCTGGTGGCCTCCTACCAGAACGACGCGGTGAAGGCCGAGTTCGACAAGGTCTACAAGGGCACCGGCCTCAGCGCCTATTGATCCGCGACCGGACGCCCGGTTCGAGAGCCAATGCGGTCCGCGCCTGAGCGCGGGCCGCACTTGCGTTTTCGATGGCGAGAACAGGAAACCGTATGAACCAGCATATCACGGCATCCAGGGAGATCGCCGATCCGCCCCACGCCGGACCCGACCTGTCGCAAGACGTTGTGCGCCTTGTCGACCTGAGGCGCCGGTTCGGTGCCACGCCGGCGATCGACAGCATCTCGCTGACGGTGCGCAAGGGCGAGATCCTCGGCATTATCGGCCGCAGCGGCGCCGGCAAGTCGACGCTGATCCGCTGCCTGAACGGGCTGGAGCGGCCCGATTCCGGCAAGGTCTTCATCGAGGGCCGTGAGATCAGCCGGCTCGGCGAGCGCGACCTGCAGCCGTTGCGGCGGCGAATCGGCATGATCTTCCAGCATTTCAACCTGCTGTCGGCCAAGACGGTCGAGGACAATGTGGCGCTGCCGCTCAAGATCGAGGGCCGTCCGAAGGCCGAGCGGCTGGCGCGGGCGGCGGAACTGCTCGAGCTCGTTGGCCTGTCGGAGAAGGCAAAAGCCTATCCGGCATCGCTGTCGGGCGGCCAGAAGCAGCGCGTCGGCATCGCCCGGGCGCTGGCCGCGCGGCCGGCGCTGCTGTTGTCGGACGAAGCGACATCGGCGCTCGACCCGGAGACGACGCGCTCGATCCTCGCGCTGCTGAAAGACATCAACCGGCAGCTTGGGCTGACCATCCTGCTGATCACCCATGAGATGGAAGTGATCCGCTCGATCGCCGACCGCGTGGCAGTGATCGACACCGGGCGCATCGTCGAGCAAGGCCCGGTCTGGTCGGTGTTCGCCGAGCCGCAATCGGACATCACCAAAAGCCTGCTCGGCGCCATCCGGCCGCAACTGCCGGCCGAACTGGCGGCGCGGCTGCTGCCGGCTTCCGGCGCGGAGACGATCCTGCGCGTGGACGTGGCCGGCGAAGCGGCAAGCGGCCCGCTGCTGTCCGACCTTGCCATTGCTGTTCCGGGCGCCTTCCGCCTCGTCCATGGCGGCATCGACCATATCCAGCAGCAGCCGGTCGGGACGCTGTTTCTCTCTGTCGCTGGCAGCGATGCAAGCCACCTCGCTGCCGTCATCACATTCCTGAAGGCCCGCCAGGCGCGGGTGGAGGTGCTTGGCCATGTCGCCAGTCCTGTTTGAGCTTCTGCTGCGGTCGATCTGGGAGACGGTGCTGATGACGGCCGCCTCCGGTCTGATCTCGCTGGTCTTCGGCCTGCCGCTTGGACTTGCCCTGATCGCCACCGAGCGCGGCGGCATCGCCGAGAGCCTGTGGGTCAACCGCGTGCTCGGCGCAATCATCAACGGCTTCCGCTCGGTGCCGTTCATCATCCTTCTGGTGGCGCTGATCCCGCTGACGCGGCTGATCGTCGGCACCTCGATCGGCACATGGGCGGCCATCGTGCCGCTGTCGATCGCCGCCACGCCGTACTATGCGCGCATCGCCGAAGTGTCGCTGCGCGAGGTCGACCACGGCCTGATCGAGGCGGCGCGCGCCATGGGCGGCAACCGCTGGACGATCATCCGCGAGGTGCTGGTGCCGGAGGCGCTCCCCGGCATCGTCGCCGGCTTCACGGTGACGCTGGTGACGCTGATCGGCGCCTCGGCCATGGCCGGCGCCATCGGTGCAGGCGGCCTCGGTGACCTCGCCATCCGCTATGGCTATCAGCGATTCGAGACCTCGGTGATGGTCGCGGTGGTGATCGTGCTGATCATCCTGGTGTGTGGCATCCAGTGGGCGGGGGATCGATTGGTGGCGCGGCTGGATCGGCGGGGATGACCCGGCGAGCTACGCGATGATGTCTTCGATGAGAGCCTGTAGTGGTGCCTCGGACCCACTGAAACTGTCTATCATGGCCTGAATCACCCGGTCACGGTCGAGGATATCGGCGTTGAACGTGAAGCCTGCGTGCTCGGCGAGCATGGCCAGGAATGTAAGCTGGGTACGGCCATTGCCTTCACGAAATGGGTGAACGGCATTGATCTCCGCGATGATGTGCGCCAGATGCTTCGCAAAGCTGACTCTGTCAAGATCAGCCAGGTGGTCGGGGTTGCCGAGTTCGCGGAACACCCGAGCCATCTCACTGGCTATGTGCTCAAGCACGCCATAGACATCCTGGAACAAGTGCCGGTGCAGGCTGAGGTAGTGAACGTAGTCGAGTTCGCCTGCCGGAAGAGGCTCATCGGCGCGAGTCAGGGGCGAGCTCAACCTCATCGAGTTCGGCCTGATCGCGGACGTCCAGCAGATTGATGAGCACCGTCGTGCCGGGATAGCAGAGCGGATCGAACTCGGCAGCGTAGGCCAATGTCTATTTCTTTTTGCGGATTTCTTCCGTGATGAGCGAACGCCGCTCATCACCGGACAGTCCGCGCCGCACGCCCTGGCTAAGTATTTCACCCATGCGAGGGGAGAGCTTCATGCCTTCCACGGCGCTGATTTTCTCGCCGCGCACGCTCGTCAAGACGAACTGGCCTGTCTTGGCCGAACGGATGATTCTTGAATTGGGAGCCTTCATTCGCAAATCATATCATGGACCCGGAGGGGAAACCAAAACGATTCCAGGCAAGCCGGGCTACCCCTCAATCTCATACCCTCGGGATCGAAGAACGGCATCGGCGCCAAGCGCAGATGCGCGGTCGCCAGCGCCTTGCCGTCGTCTTCGTAGCCGAACTCCGCCCCGCAACAGGAGCATATGGCATAGCAGGGTTCTCTGCCGCTCTCGCCCCACGGCATGTCGGGGGACTGATCGAGGCCGCAGACACGGCACTTGAACTTGCCCTGAGGGTTCATGTGGTCCCGAACAAATCCTTGGCTTGCTCGGCTGTATAATAGCCAAGCCGGACGTCGCGCGCGACCAATTCCGGGTCGCGCTGGCGCGGGTCGCCATAGCCGCCGCCGCCGGGCGTGCCAACGCGCACGCGGTCGCCGGCCTTGAGCGGAATGTCCTGCTCCTTGGACAGATGCGGCGGCACGTGTTCCTCGCCACCACGGAAGACGGTCACCGAGTTGGGCTCGCCGTCCTTGCCGCCGAGCGCGCCTTGCGGGCCGAAACGGCCGTGATCCATGACGAAGGAGGCCCGCGCATCGCCGCGCAGGATCTCGACCTCATAGGCGAGGCCGAAACCGCCGCGATGCTTGCCGGCGCCGCCAGAGCCTTCGCGCAAGGCGTAGTGGCGATAGAGCACCGGAAAGGCCTGCTCCATGATCTCGACCGGCGGCGATTTTGAAATGCCGATGGTCGAGCAGCCATTGGTCAGCCCGTCATGGCCCGAATTGCCGCCATAGCCGCCACCGGAGATCTGGTACATGACGTAATCGCGGCCGCGCGCCGGATCGTTGCCGCCGAGCGCGAAATTGCCGCTGGAGCCGGCGGGCGCCGCCGTCACCTTGTCGGGCAATGCCTGCACCATGGCCGCGAACACCGCCTCGGCGATGCGCTGCGAGACTTCCGCCGCGCAGCCCGAAACCGGCCTTGGGTACTTGGCGTCGAGGAAGGTGCCTTCCGGCCGCTTGACGATCAATGGTTCGAAGGCGCCGGCGCTGATCGGCACGTCCGGAAAGATGTGACGCATGGCGAGATAGACCGAGGACAGGGTGGTCGCCAGCACGCTGTTCATCGGCCCGGCGCAAGGCTTGGACGAGCCGGCGAAATCGAAGATCAGCGTGTCGCCTTGGTTTTCCACCGCAAGGGCGATGGTCAGCGGCTCGTTGACCACGCCGTCGGAATCGACAAAGGCCTTCGAGCGATAGGTGCCGTCGGGAATGGCCGCTATGTTGGCGCGCATCTGCTCGGCGGCGCGGCGGCGCAATTCGGCGATCGCCTCGACAACGGTTTCGTCGCCGTAACGATCCAGGATTCCATTGAGCCGATCCTGACCGATCAGCAGCGCGGCGGCCTGGGCCCTAATGTCGCCGATGCGCTGGTCGGCGACGCGGATGTTGGAGCAGATGATGGCGTAGATTTCGGGATCGAGCACGCCCTTCTTGAATAGTTTGACGGGCGGCAGCCGCAGGCCTTCCTGTTCGACCGCCGTCGCCGAGGCCGAGAAGCCGCCGGGCACCGAGCCACCAATGTCGGGCCAGTGGCCGGTGTTGGACAGCCAGCAGAAGATCTTGCCGTCCCGGTAGACCGGCATGGCGAAGCGCACATCCATCAGATGCGTGCCGCCAAGATAGGGATCGTTGACGATGTAGATGTCACCCGGCTCAGGGGCCAGGCAACGGCCATCGGCGATCATCTCGATCACCGTTTTCGTCGAATATTGCATGACGCCGACGAACACCGGCAGGCCCTGGCTTCCCTGTGCGATCAGTGAGCCGTCGACGGCCGAATAGATGCCGTCGGAGCGGTCGTTGGCTTCCGCAATGACCGGAGAGAAGGCAGCGCGGGAGAATGTCAGGTCCATCTCATCGCAGACCTGCTGCAAGGCCGCCTGGAGGACCGAAAGGGTGATGGCGTCGAGCTTTGCCATGTCAATGTCAGGCATCTCAGGCCCCGCCAATGTCGATGATGATGTTGCCGTCGGCGTCCGACCTTGCGCGGTCGCCGGGTTCGAGCACGGTGGTGGCGTCCATCTGTTCGAGGATCGCCGGGCCTTCGATGACGGCATCGAGCGGCAGTTTTTCCCTGATATAGACCGGCGTGTCGTGCCACTGGCCTGCATACCAGACCGGCCGGATCTCGCGCCGCGCCTCGTCCAGCGTCTCGGCGCGCCCGGCCGGGTCGATCAGCCGCGACAGGTCGATCGCCGGGCGCACGCCGGTGACCGAGGTGTTGAGGTTGACGAGGTTGGCGCGGATTTCCGGCAGCTCGACCTTGAAGCGGGCAAAATAGGCCTTTTCGAACAGGGCCTGCAGCTCCTGCCGGGTCACGGACGAGGACGGCAGCGGCACGTTGATGATATGGGTCTGCCCGACGAACTGCATGTCGGCGGAGTGGGTGACGCGGATCGTCTCCGGCTTCACCGCTTCCTTGCCGATCAGCTCCTCGCCTTCGTTCCGGTGCCGTTCCAATACTTGATGAAGCTGACTTTCGTCCAGAACCGCGACCGGCTGGTTGATGGTGTTGACGAAGTCATGGCGCAGATCGGCAACGACGCAGCCGAGCGCGTTGGTGATGCCGGGGCGCGCCGGCACCAGCACACGGGGCAGGCCGAGTTCGCGCGCCAGCGCCGTCGCATGCAGCGGCCCGGCGCCGCCGAAGGCAAACAGCGCGAAATCGCGCGGGTCATGGCCGCGCGACACCGAGACCATGCGGATGGCGCCGGCCATCTTCATGTTGCCGAGCCTGAGCACCGCACCCGCCGCCTCGACACCGGACAGGCCGGTGGCCTTGCCGATCTTGTCCTCGAAGATGCCGGTGACGCGCTCCACGGTGACCGGGTTTTCGACGGCCAGCAGCTTCTTCGGCGCCAGCCGGCCAAGCACGAGATTGGCGTCGGTGATGGTCGGCTCGAGGCCGCCGCGGCCATAGCAGATCGGCCCGGGATTGGCGCCGGCGCTTTCCGGACCGATCTGGATCAGGCCGGCGGCGTCGACGCGGGCGATCGAGCCGCCGCCGGCGCCGACCGTGTGCACCGCCACCATCGGCACGTGGATCGGCATGGCATATTCGATCTCGATCTCGTTGGAGACCGCCGGCTCGGCGTTGCGGATCAGCGCCACGTCGGTCGAGGTGCCGCCCATGTCGTAGGTGACGAGGTTCTCGAAGCCGGCACGCTTGCCCGTATAGGCGGCGGCGATGACGCCCGAGGCCGGGCCGGACATGACCGTCTTGGCCGATTCACGTGTGACGAAGCGGGCCGAGATCATGCCGCCATTGCCGTTCATGATCAGGAAGTCGCGGGCATAGCCTTTGGCGGCCAATTCCTTGCGCAGCCGCTCGACATAGCGCTCGAGGATCGGCTGCACCGAAGCGTTGACGGAAGCCGTCACCCCACGCTCGAATTCGCGCGCTTCCGACAGCAGCGCATGGCCCGTGGTGATGTAGCCGTTCGGCCAGAGCTCGGCGGCGATCTCGGCGGCGCGCCGCTCGTGCGAAGGGTTGGCGTAGGAATGCAGGAAATGGATGACGAGGGATTCGCAGCCGGCCGCGATCAGCGCCTTCACCGCCTCACGCATCCCGGCCTCGTCGAGCGGCGTGCGCACCGCGCCGGAAGCCTCGACGCGTTCCGACACTTCGAGCCTGAGATTGCGCGGGATGACGGGAACGAAAGTGCCGGTCATGCCATAGGGTTGCGGCCGCGTGCGCCGGCCAAGCTCGATCACGTCGCGAAAGCCGCGCGTGGTGATCATGCCGGTCTTGGCCAGCCGGCGCTCCAGCACCGCATTGGTGGTGGTGGTCGTGCCATGCACGATGAGGTCGATGCCGTCGATCGCAAACCCGGTGGCGCCAAGTGCCGAAACCACACCGAAGGCCTGGTTGTCGACCGTCGTCGGGGTCTTGGCGATATGCACCTTGCCGCCGTGCTTGCCGTCGATCAGAAGCAGGTCGGTGAAGGTCCCGCCGACATCGATGCCGGCCACGACGCTGCCCAGGGAATCCGGCGGCTGCACCGAAAAATTCTCTTTCATTGTCGAAACCCGAAATGCTGGGACTACGGATATGGCACAGTTTGGAAAGGTGTTTCGCGACGGTATCTTGACGCAAATATCGTTTGTATACTAATAAATTCCGGACACAAGAGCCTACCGCTTTGGAGTGTGCGAGCAGCACGCCGGGACCTGAACGGTCCGGGCGCGCAGGAAAAGGTTTGGCGCCCGCGTCCCCGGCTGGGCCAGAAAGTTGGATTTGATGAACACCACAGCCGCCTTCAACACCGCCGGCGCCCGCCCGCTGCAGTTTCCTATACCGGCCAATGTCTATGCCGAAACCGTCGTCTCGGTGAAGCACTACACCGACCGGCTGTTCTCGTTCCGCATCACCCGCCCGCAGTCGCTGCGCTTCCGCTCCGGCGAATTCGTCATGATCGGCTTGCCCAATGCCGAGAAGCCGGTGTTCCGCGCCTATTCGGTGGCAAGCCCGGCCTGGGACGAGGAGCTGGAATTCTTCTCGATCAAGGTGCCGGACGGCCCGCTGACCTCGGAACTGCAGAAGATCCAGGTCGGTGACACCGTCATCATGCGCCAGAAGTCGACCGGCACGCTGGTGATCGACGCGCTGACCCCGGCCAAGCGGCTGTTCATGATCTCGACCGGCACCGGCATCGCGCCCTTCGCCAGCCTGCTGCGCGACCCCGACACCTATGAGAAATTCGACCAGCTGATCCTGACCCATACCTGCCGCGACAATGCCGAACTGACCTATGGCCAGGAATTGGTGGCGGCGCTGGAAAGCGATCCGCTGATCGGCGAACTGACCACCGGGCGCGTCACGCTCTACAATTCGACGACCCGCGAAGAATCGGCCCGCATGGGCCGCATCACCGCGCTGATCGGCTCGGGCAAGTTCTACGCCGATCTCGGTATCGAGAAGCTCAATCCGGAAACGGACCGCATCATGATCTGCGGCTCGATGCATATGCTCAAGGACGTCAAGGAACTAGCCGAAAGCCTCGGCTTCCAGGAAGGCTCGCTCAGCCATCCCGCGACCTTCGTCGTCGAGCGCGCCTTCGTCGGCTGAGGGCCGCACGCCCGGCACCTTAAAACCCGCATTTTGACCATGCGGTCAAAAACTAGCTGCTTTTGCGGCCTTTTTCAGCTATCCCTCGCTTGAGGACTCGTGAAGCGTGGCTTCACGGGCTATCTTGTCGGGAAACGACGCGCACCAAGACATAAGCGCAAGTCGCTGAATGAAAGGGCAGGACATGAGCAGCACAATCCGCGAAGCCGATCTTGGCACCAAGGTGACGCCGCTGCCGGCCCGCGCCGCCGCCAACACCCCCGTACCGCTGGACCATCGCATTGCGCGCAATCCGGGCATGAAACTCGACCTCGGCTTCATGGAATCGGTGCGCAGCGTCAACCGCTCGGCGCTGGAACGGCGCGTCGCCAGCCTGACCAAGCGGCGCTCGATCAAGGCCGACAACCAGGCGGCCTGGCTGCTGCGCGCCGTCGCCTGCATGGATCTGACGACGCTGAACTCCAACGACACCGAGGAGCGGGTGCGTCGGCTCTGCGCCAAGGCGATCAATCCCTTCCGCCGCGACATCGTCGACGGCCTCGGCATCGCAGGTGAAACCATCCGGCCGGCTGCCGTCTGCGTCTACCACCCCTTCGTCGCACGGCATCCACGTCGCCGCAGTCTCCACCGCCTTTCCGCATGGCCTGGCACCCCTGTCGACCCGGCTGCAGGAAATCGAGGCTTCGGTGCGCGACGGCGCCGACGAGATCGACGTCGTTATTCCGCGCGGGCTGGTGTTCGGCGCCAAGTGGCGGGAGCTCTATAATGAGATCGTGTCGATGCGTGCTGCCTGCGGCGATGCGCATCTGAAGGTCATTCTGGGCACTGGCGACCTCGCCACTTTGCGCAATGTCATGCTGGCCTCGATGGTGGCGATGATGGCGGGCGCCGATTTCATCAAGACCTCGACCGGCAAGGAAAGCGTCAACGCCACGCTGCCCGTCGGCCTCGCCATGGTGCGCGCCATCAGGGCCTATTTCGAGGAAACCGGCTATCTCATCGGCTTCAAGCCGGCCGGCGGCATATCCACGGCAAAAGCCTCGCTCGACTGGCTGGTGCTGATGAAGGAAGAGCTCGGCCGGCCATGGCTGGAACCGGAACTGTTCCGCTTCGGCGCGTCGAGCCTTTTGACCGACATCGAGCGGCAGCTCGAGCATCATCTGACCGGGCACTATTCGGCCAATCACCGCCACGCAATGGCTTGAGCACCCACCCCGATCGGCCTGGCCGATCGACCCTCCCCGCCAAGGGGAAGGGTGAAGGAGGCACCCCATGAATATTCTCGACCGCTATCACGCCATGGAATACGGACCGGCGCCGGAAGCCCGCAACGAGGCCGATGCGTGGCTTGCCGCGCGCGATTTCGGCAAGGCGCTGTTCATCGACGGCGGCTGGAAAGCCGCTTCCGGCGGCAAGACTTTCGAAACCAGCGAGCCGTCTTCCGGCAAGCTGCTGGCCAAGGTCTCCGACGCCAGTGCCGCCGATATCGACGCGGCGGTTGCGGCCGCCACCAAGGCGCTGCCGAAATGGAGTGCCAGTTCAGGCTACCAGCGCGCCAAGGTGCTTTATGCCATCGGCCGTGTCATGCAGCGGCATCAGCGCCTGTTCGCGGTGCTCGAGTCCATCAACAACGGCAAGCCGATCCGCGAAAGCCGCGACATCGACGTGCCCCTGGCGATCCGCCATTTCATCCATCACGCCGGCTGGGCGCAGGCGCTGGACAAGGATTTTCCCGGGCACAAGGGCGTCGGCGTCGTCGGCCAGATCATCCCTTGGAATTTCCCGCTGCTGATGCTGGCCTGGAAGATCGCGCCGGCACTGGCCGCCGGCTGCACGGTGGTGCTGAAGCCGGCGGAGTTCACGCCGCTCACAGCCATCCTGTTCGCCGAGATCTGCGAGCGTGCCGGCGTACCGAAGGGCGTCGTCAACATCGTGCAGGGTGGACCGGAAGCGGGCGCGGCCATCGTCAACCATCCCGGCATCCAGAAGATCGCCTTCACCGGCTCGTCGGAAGTCGGCAAGATCATCAGGAAGGCCACCGCCGGATCGGGCAAGAAACTGTCGCTGGAGCTCGGCGGCAAATCGGCCTTCATCGTCTTCGAGGATGCCGATCTCGACAGCGCCGTGGAAGGTCTGGTCGACGGCATCTGGTTCAACCAGGGCCAGGTCTGCTGCGCCGGATCGCGGCTCCTGGTGCAGGAAGGCATTGCCGAAGCCCTGATCGCCAAGGTCAAGACGCGGATGAGCCGGCTGCGCGTCGGCAGTCCGCTCGACAAGAACACCGATATCGGCCCGCTGGTCGATCCGACGCAGCTCGACCGCGTCAAGGGTCTGGTCGCCGAAGGCGCGAAGCAGGGCGCCGTCTGCTGGCAGCCGGATGCGGCGCTGCCGGCCACCGGCTACTATCACCTGCCGACACTCGCCACCGGTGTTTCGCCGGCTAACATCCTGGCGCAGGAAGAGGTGTTTGGGCCAGTTCTGGCGACCATGACCTTCCGCAACACCGAGGAAGCGATCGAGCTTGCCAACAACACGCGCTACGGGCTCGCGGCGAGCGTGTGGAGCGAGAATGTAAACCTCGCGCTCCATGTCGCGCCGCAGCTGAAGGCCGGCGTCGTCTGGGTCAACGGCACCAACATGTTCGATGCCGCCTGCGGCTTCGGCGGCTACCGCGAAAGCGGTTTCGGCCGCGAGGGCGGGCGCGAAGGCATGTTCGAATATCTCGCGGCAAATCTGCCGCTCGGACCGGTCATCAAGCCGGCGGTGGTCTCGGCGCAGCCGGTCGAGCAGGCTGACGGCGCGGCCATCGACCGCACCGCAAAACTGTTCATCGGCGGCAAGCAGGTGCGGCCGGACGGCAACTATTCGCTGGCTGTCGCCACCGCCAAGGGCAAGCTGGCCGGCGAAGTCGGCTTTGGCAACCGCAAGGATATCCGTGACGCCGTCGCGGCCGCCCGCGCTTGCAAAGGCTGGCCGGAGGCGACCGCCTATAACCGCTCCCAGGTGCTGTATTACCTGGCCGAGAACCTTTCCGGCCGCGCTGGCGAGTTTGCCGCCCGTCTCAGCGAGCTGACCGGGGCTACGCCCAAGGCGGCGCGGGAAGAAGTGGACCAATCGATCGAACGGCTGTTCCTCTATGCTGGTCTTGCCGACAAGTTCGAGGGGCGCGTGCACCAGCCGCCGGCCCGCGCGGTGACGCTGGCGCTGCATGAGCCGGTCGGCGTCGTCGGCATCGTCGCACCGGACGCATCACCGCTGCTTGGCTTGATCTCGCTGGTGGCGCCGGCGCTGGCCATGGGCAACACGGTGGTCGCGGTGCCTTCGGAACGCTATCCGCTGCTCGCCACCGATCTCTATCAGGTGATCGAATATTCGGACGTTCCGGCCGGCGCCATCAACATCGTCACCGGCCGCACCGCCGAGCTTGCCGGCGTGCTGGCCAAGCATGACGATGTCGACGGGCTCTGGGTGTTCGCCGATGCCGAGACCTGCGCCAAGGCGGAAGCAGAGTCCATCGGCAACCTCAAGCGCGTCTGGAGCGGCAATGGCCGCGGCCTCGACTGGGCATCCGACGAGGCGGCCGGCGATGCTTTCCTGCGCCGCGCCGTCGAGGTCAAGAATGTCTGGGTGCCTTACGGCGACTGACATTTCCCGGCTGTCGCAATGGTGATCGTGTTCGGGCTTGACGCCCGGACATATGTTCTTTAACGAGAAAAAACATCTTTATCAGTGAACTGGCTGCGACGCAGGCCGCACAATCGAGCCTGACTGGCACATGACGCCTCGGCCGGCCGCCGATAAAGGCAGTTGACACCCAAGCAGGCGAGGAAAAAGGCATGGCGGATCTGGCAGGCAAGGTCGTTGTCATCACGGCGGCGGCGCAAGGCATCGGCAAGGCGAGCGCGCTGGCCTTCGCCAAGACTGGAGCCACCGTCCACGCCACCGACATCAACGAGACGCTTCTCGCCGAACTCGCCAAGACGCCAGGGATCAAAACCCGCAAGCTCGATGTCCTCAACGACGAGGCGGTCAACGCCGCCTTCGCCGAGATCGGCCGCGTCGACGTGCTGTTCAACTGCGCCGGCTTCGTCCATTCCGGATCGATCCTGGAGATGAAGGATGGCGATCTCGATTTCGCCTTCAACCTCAATGTCCGCGCCATGATCCGCACCATCCGGGCCGTGCTGCCCGGCATGCTGGAGCGCGGCGACGGATCGATCGTCAACATGTCTTCCGTCGCCGGCGCCGGCAAAGGCGTGCCGAACCGCTTTGCCTATGGCGTCACCAAGGCCGCCGTCATCGGCCTGACCAAGGCGATCGCCGCCGACTATGTCGGCAAGGGCATACGCTGCAACGCCATCTGCCCAGGCACGGTCGAGAGCCCGTCGCTGCAGGACCGCATGCACGCGCAAGGCGACTATGAGGCGGCCCGCGCCGCCTTCATCTCCCGCCAGCCGATGGGCCGGCTCGGCACGCCGGAGGAAATCGCCGATCTCGCCGTCTATCTGGCCGGCGCGACCTACACGTCCGGGCAGGCCTATAATATCGACGGCGGCTGGTCGATCTGAGATCGGGCTGCGCCCTAATTTTTTGCCGTGGATCGGGAAGTCTGAAAATCCGGCGCGCCGGCCCGCCCAACAGCTGTCCGTGCTTGCCTGGGATAAGGCCGATGGGTAGGGTCCGCCCGGCTCCCTGGGGAGCCATCGCCTCGGCGGAGAGTTTGCAAAAGGCCGCGAGGCCGCAACCAGGAGAAGGATTTAGATGAAACTGCTGCGCTATGGCGAGGCGGGGAGCGAACGCCCCGGCCTGCTCGATGCGGATGGAACGATCCGCGATCTCTCCGCCCATGTCGCCGACATTGCCGGCACAACGCTTCATCCGGTCTCGCTGGAGATGCTGGGCAAGCTTGATCCGAAGTCGCTGCCGGCGGTTTCCGGCAAGCCTCGCCTCGGGCCCTGCGTCGCCGGCACCGGGAAATTCATCTGCATCGGCCTCAACTACTCCGACCACGCCGCCGAAACCGGCGCCACCGTGCCGCCGGAACCGATCATCTTCATGAAAGCAAGCTCGGCCATTGTCGGTCCGGATGATGACGTGCTGATCCCGCGCGGCTCTGAAAAGACCGACTGGGAAGTCGAGCTCGCCGTGGTTATCGGCAGAAAAGCCAAATATGTCAGCGAAGCCGATGCGCTCGACTATGTCGCCGGCTATGCCGTTGCGCATGACGTCTCCGAGCGCGCCTTCCAGGCCGAGCGTCAGGGCCAGTGGACCAAGGGCAAGAGCTGCGACACGTTTGGCCCGACCGGCCCGTGGCTGGTGACCAAGGACGAAGTCGCCGATCCGCAGAACCTGAAGATGTGGCTGACCGTCAACGGCAAGACCATGCAGAACGGCTCGACCAAGACCATGGTCTATGGCGTCAAATATCTGGTGTCCTACCTCAGCCAGTTCATGTCGCTGCACCCCGGTGACATCATTTCGACAGGTACCCCGCCCGGCGTGGGCCTCGGCATGAAGCCACCGGTGTTCCTCAGGGCTGGCGACGTGGTGGAACTGGGCATCGAGGGCCTCGGCCAGCAGAAGCAGACGTTTAGGGCTGACGTGTAGGCGCGGCGGCTCCTGACCTTCTCCCCTTGCGGGAGAAGGTGGCCTCGCGAAGCGAGGTCGGATGAGGGGTGCGCGAAGGATCTCAGGTTTGCAGAAGTAAGCGCCTGAAATCTTTCGATCTTTTCACGCCTCACTCCGCTGGAACACCCCTCATCCGTCTCGGCGCTGCGCGCCGATCCACCTTCTCCCACAAGGGGAGAAGGTCAGGGCGCTACTTTATCGTCTTCCCATCCGCGCCAAACCGGTAGGTCTTTGCCGGATCCGGTGTCGCATAAAGCGTCGCGCCCGGCTCGGCGTCGTAGACGCCAAAAATCCGCACCGTGATCAGTCCGGCCTTCTCGCAGTCGAGATAAAGATTGGTGTCGGCGCCGAGATGCTCGGCATGCACCACCGTGCCCTTCCAGCTGCCTGACTTCGTGTCGACGGTCAGATGTTCCGGCCGCACGCCGATGGTCTTGGCCGCCTCGCCAAGGCGAGCGCCGTCGATGAAATTCATCTTCGGCGAGCCGATGAAGCCGGCGACGAATTCGTTTGCCGGTGAATTGTAGAGCTCCATCGGACCGCCGATCTGCTCGATGCGGCCGGCGTTCAGCACGACGATCTTGTCGGCCAGCGTCATCGCCTCGACCTGGTCGTGGGTGACGTAGATCATCGTTGCCTTCAGCCGGCGGTGCAGCTGCGCGATCTCAAGCCGGGTGTTGACGCGCAGTGCTGCGTCGAGATTCGACAAGGGCTCGTCGAAGAGGAAGAGCTTGGGCTCGCGCACCACGGCGCGGCCGATGGCGACGCGCTGGCGCTGGCCGCCGGAGAGTTCGGCCGGGCGCCTTTCGAGATAAGGCTCCAGCGACAGCATGGACGAGGCGATGCCGATGCGGCGGTCGATCTCGGCCGCCGGCGTGCCGGCCTGTTTCAGCCCGAGGCCCATATTGTTCTTCACCGTCAGATGCGGGTAGAGCGCATAGGTCTGGAACACCATGGCGATGCCGCGCTTGGCCGGCGGTGTGGCCGACACATCCGCGCCGTCGATCACCACCCGGCCCGAGGTCGAATCCTCCAGCCCGGCGATGACCCTGAGCAAGGTCGACTTACCGCAGCCCGACGGGCCGACGAAGACGACGAATTCGCCATCCGTCACTTCGAGGTTGATGCCTTTCAACACCTCGACCGGCCCGAAGGCCTTCTTCACATTTTCGATCTTCAGCGAGCCCACGGCAGTCCTCCAAATTGATGAGTGAGCGCCAAGGCACCCCCCGATGACAATGCCCCGGTCACAATCGCACCGCCTTTCCGCTGCGCACGCTCTCGTCGGCGGCAAGGCAGACGGCGAGCGACTTGACCGCGTCGTCCATGTGGCGGGTGAGATCCATGTCCTCGCGGATCGCCTTCAGGACGAAGGCCTGTTCGAGATCGCAGAGGTCCTGATGTCCGGGTTCGCCGGCCATGGACAGCATCTCGTCCGCCTTGACGAATTTGCCGTCCGGGCCGGTCGCCGCACCGTGCAGGCGGATGGTCGAGGTCTTGGTATGGGTGTCGATGTCGTCCGACTTCACACCTTCTTTCATGACGATCGACACGCAGCCATTCGGCGAGATGACGTCCTTCACGAAGAAGGCGGTTTCGGAAATCATCGGCCCCCAGCCGGCTTCGTACCAGCCGACCGAACCGTCATCGAACAGCACCTGCAGGTGGCCGTAATTGTACATCGTCGGCGCCACCTCCTGCGTCAGCCGCACGCCCATGCCGCGCACCTCGACCGGCCTGGCGTCGGTGATCTGCAGCATGACGTCGAGATAGTGGACGCCGCAATCGACGATAGGCGACGTCGTCTGCATCAATTGCTTGTGCGTCTCCCAGGTAGGGCCTGAGGACTGCTGGTTGAGATTCATGCGGAAGACATAGGGGCCGCCGAGCTTGCGCGCCTCGGCGATCAGCCGGATCCAGGACGGGTGGTGGCGCAAGATATAGCCGATCACCAGTTTTTTGCCGTTGGCCTTGGCGGCCGCGACGACGCGTTTTGCGTCGGCCACCGTCGTTGCCAGCGGCTTCTCGACAAAGACATGGCAGCCGGCCTCGAGCGCTTTCACGGCATAGTCGGCATGGCTGTCGGAATAGGTGGCGACGCAGGCGACATCAGGCTTTTCGTCGCGCAGCGCCTCGTCGAAGGAACGCCTGATGCCATAGGCCGACAGGCCTTCCGGCAGCGGCACGTCGGAACGGTTGATCAGTGCCGCAATCTCGAAGCCAGGATTGGTGTGATAGGCCAGCGCATGGCTGCGGCCCATATTGCCGAGGCCGGCGACGACGACGCGAAGGGGTGGTTTTGAGCTCACTTGACGGCTCCGGACGTAATGCCGCGGATCAGCTGCCGCGAGAAGATGACGTAGAGGATCAGCACCGGCATGATCGCCAGCGAGAGTGCCGCCAGGATGGCGTTCCAGTTGGTGACGAACTGGCCGAGGAAGAGCTGCGCGCCGAGCGTCACCGTCTTGGTCTCTTCCGAGGGCGCCAGGATCAGCGGAAACCACAGATCGTTCCAGATCGGGATCATGGTGAAGACGGCGACCGTCGCCATCGATGGCCGCACCAGCGGCAGCACCAGCCGGAAGAAGATGGTGTATTCCGACAGGCCGTCGATGCGGCCGGCATTCTTCAGGTCGTCGGACACCTGCTTCATGAATTCCGACAGGATGAAGACGGCGAGCGGCAGGCCTTGCGCGGTGTAGACCAGGATGAGTGCGGTCAGCGTGTTGACCAGCCCGCTCGCCACCATCAATTGCAGGATGGCGACGGTGCCGAGCCGGATCGGGATCATGATGCCGAGCGCCAGATAGAGCCCCATCAGCGAATTGCCGCGGAAGCGGTATTCCGACAGTGCGAAGGCCGCCATGGCGCCGAACAAAAGCACGAAGAACAGCGAGGCGACGGTGACGACGAGGCTGTTCTGGAAATAATGGATGAAGTCGCCCTGGCCGATCACCGTGGTGTAGCCGATCAGGTCGAATGTCTTCGGCGTCGGCGGCGTCAGTGGCGCGCCGAAGATACCGGCGCGGGACTTGAACGAATTCATGATGACCAGGATCACCGGAAACAGCGCAATCGCTGTATAGGTCAACAGGATCGCGTGGGCGCCGATGGTGCGGGGCAGCGAACGGGTGGCGGTGCTCATCTCTTGCCCTCAGAACTGGTAGCGACGCAGGCGCGTCTGGACGAGGAAGAGGTAGACACAGACGCCGCCGAGGATGATCAGGAACATCATCGTGGCGATCGCCGCGCCCATGTTGGGGTCGCCGACCTGCAGCTGGAAGCCGAAGAAGGCGCGGTAGAGGAAGGTGCCGAGAATGTCGGTCGAATAGTTCGGCCCGGCGAGCGCCCCCTGTGCGGTGTAGATCAGGTCGAAGGCATTGAAATTGCCGACGAAGGTGAGGATCGAGATGATGCCGATCGACGGCAGGATCAGCGGCAGCTTGATCTTCCAGAACTGCGACATGCCGGTGATGCCGTCGCATTCGGCGGCCTCGATCACCTCGTCGGGGATCGACAGGAGTGCTGCGTAAATCAGCATCATCGGGATGCCGACGAACTGCCACACCGAGATCAGGCTGAGCGCGGTCAGCGCGTATTCTTCCTTGCCGAGCCACGGCGTGAACAGGCTTTTCAGGCCGATAAGGTCCAGCATGTGCGGCGCCACGCCCCAGAGCGGCGAGAGGATCAGCTTCCAGGCGAAGCCGACGATGACGAAGGACAGGATGGTCGGCACGAAGATCGCCGTGCGGTAGAAGGCCGCGAATCTTAGCCTCGGGCTGGACAACAGGGCTGCCAGCATCACGCCGATCGGGTTCTGCACCAGCATATGGATGATGAAGAACCAGACGTTGTTGCGCAGCGCATTCCAGAAATTCACCGACCAGTTGGGGTCGCCGAACAGCGTGCGGAAATTGTCCAGTCCGACAAAGACCTGGTGCTGCTCGATGTTGCGGAACAGCGACAGCTGCAGCGTGCCGGCGAGTGGCAGGATCATGATTGCCGTATAGACGAGCACGGCCGGCGCCAGGAAGATGGCGATGTGCCAGCGAAACGGTCTTTTCGGTCGGATATCTGCGGCCATGAGTTCGGTTCCCGCCGTCTCTCGGTTCCAGACGATGTTGTTGCTAGATGATGCCTCGATGCACGGCCCCAGACATCCTTGCCCGGTGCGGCAAGAACAGAGGCCTGCGACTGATCAGCTAGCCTTCCCCAAGACGAGCAAGGGTAAGGCCGCGAGGCGGTGCCGACAATCGCTATCTGAACGGGGTATCCGGAACCGGCCAGGCATGCGCCCGGCCGGTTCCGTTGCCTGAGCTCTTACTTCGCCGGCTTATACCAGCTGTCGAGACCGGTCTGCAGCTTCTTGGCCGCGGCTTCCGGCGTGTCGGTGCCGTTGATGACGTTGGCCGATTCAACCCAGGTCTCGTTTTCGAGGTTCGGCGTGCCGCGCGACAGGATCTGGTAGGTCGAGCGGATCGTCGACTTGCACTTGCCGCGCCAGGAGACGAATTCCTGCGCCAGCGGGTCCGCCATCTTCACCGGCGAGGAGTTCAGGCTGAAGAAGCCCGGCAGCGCGTTGGCGTAGATGGTGGCGAAGTCCGGCGAGGCGACCCACGACAGGAAGGTCTTGGCCGCGTCGGCATGCTTGGAGGCTGCATTCAGGCCCATGCCGATATCGGTATGGTCGGAGATGTAGCAGGTGTCGCCGGCCTTCTCGACCGGCGGCGGGAAGGCGCCCATCTTGAACTGGGCCTGGGTGTTGAACAGGCCGATTTCCCACGAGCCGGCCGGGTAGATGGCGGCGCGGCCGAGCGTGAACAGGTTCTGGCTGTCCGGATAGGTCTGCGCCTCGAAGCCGTCGCCGAGATACGGCTTCCACTTGGCCAGTTCCTCATAGGGAGCGACCCAGTCCTTGTCGGTCAGCTTCTGCGTGCCCTTGATCAGCGCCTGACGGCCGTCCTCGCCCTTCCAGTAGTTGGGGCCGATGTTCTGGTAGCCCATGGTCGCGGCTTCCCAGAGGTCCTTGGTGCCCATCGCCATCGGGATGTAGGTGCCGTCGGCCTTGATCTTGTCAAGCGCGGCGAAGAACTCGTCGCGGGTCGTCGGCACCTTGATGCCGAGCTTGTCGAAGGCGTCCTTGTTGTAGATGAAGCCGTGGATGACGGATGCCATCGGCACGCAGAAGCTCGCCTTGCCGTCATCGGTCTGCCAGGCGGACTTGGCGACCGGCGAGAAGTTCTCCATGCCGGGCAGCGCCGAAAGATCGGCGAGGTTGCCCTTCTTGTAGAGTTCAAGCGACTTGTCGAAGGGGCGGCAGGTGATCAGGTCGCCCGCCGAGCCGGCGGCGAGCTTGGCGCCAAGGGCGGCGTCATATTCGGTCGGAGCCGATGGTGCGAACACCACCTTGATGCCGGGATTCTTGGCTTCGAAGGCCGGGATCAGCTTGTCCTTCCAGATGGCAAGGTCGTCGCCGCGCCAGCTTTCGATGTTGAGCGTTACGTCCTCGGCGTGAGCCAACCCGGCCGAGCCGAGAATGCTGGTGCCCAGAAGCAGTGCCGTCAGTAGTTTCGTTGTCATGCTCAGTCTCCCTGTTGACCTTTTTCAGGTTCGGTTTTGATGAGAACGGAGGCAGTGCGCCCCTTGCTCCCCTCGATCGCGGAAAGCGCCGGCCTCAGCCTCTGGCCGGTTCCTTCCAGCAGTTTCTCCGCCGCGTCGGCGCTGTCGGCGCCGGCGGCGAGCAGAATGGCGGTCTTGACCGCGCCGCCGCTCTTTTCGAGCAGCCGGGCGGCTTCGTCCCTGTCGCGCCCGCTGATGGCGGCGACGATGCGCGCGGCGCGGTCGCGCAGCTTGATGTTGTCGGCCATGAGATTGACCATGTACCCGTCATGGACATGGCCGAGATGGACGGCGGTCAGCGTCGACAGCATGTTGAGCGCGATCTTCTGCGCGGTACCGGCGCCCATGCGCGTCGAGCCGGCGATCACTTCCGGCGGCGTTTCCAAGAGGATGGCGGTTTCGGCCTGGCGCAGCAGGGCCGAGTCCCGATTGTTGGCAATGCCGATGGTGGCTGCACCCTGGCTGGCAGCTTCCTCGATGGCGCGCACTGCATAGGGCGTGGCGCCGCTGGCGGAAAGGGCGATCAGGCAATCGCCCACGCCGATACCGGCATTGGCGACGGCAGCCGCCGCCTCCTCCGTATCATCCTCCGGGCCGCCGGCCAGGGTCCTCAAGGCCTCGTCGCCGCCGGCGATCAAGATGGCGATGCGGTCGCGGCGGATGCCGAAAGTGCCGGGAAGTTCCAGGGCGTCGGCCAGCGCCATCAGGCCGGAACTGCCGGCCGCGGCATAGGCAAGCTTGCCGCCGCCGCTCAACCGGCCGGCGATGATCTCGGCTGCCTTGGCGATGGCGGGGATTGCGTTGCGGACGGCCTTTGCGGCTTCGATCTGCGCATCGGCCAGCGAAACAAGGATGGCTTCCGGAGCCTGGATATCCAGCCCCTCGGCATTCCTGTGAAGCGCTTCGGTGCGCGTTTCAGCCATCCGTGTTCCTCCAATACCAGAACAATACCAAAAAAATACCACTTGTCCACATGCATTAACGAATTCGCGGAGAGGAAATCGCTGAGCCGGCGAAATGTGCAGGGTTTTCAATAAAATACGGCTTAATCTTTTTGAAACGGAAATTAACTCTTGGCTATTGGTATTTTATTGGTATTATCCGCCCGGAGGAGAAATCGCGTGAAATTCGTGCTCGGCATCGATGGCGGCGGCACCAGCTGCAGGGCCGCCCTGGCAACAGTTGAAGGTTCGGTCATTGGCCGTGCCAAAAGCGGCGCCGCCAACATCCGCACCGATCTCACCGGCGCGCGCTCGAACATTGTCGACGCCGCGCGGCAGGCTTTCATTGCCGCCGGGCAGGATCCCGAACTCATCCCGCAAACACCGGCCATTCTCGGCCTTGCCGGCGCCAATGTCGGCACCTACCGGCAGCAGCTCGAAGCCATCCTGCCGTTCAGCATCAGCCGTGTCGAGACCGATGCCGAGATCGCGCTCGAAGGGGCCGTCGGTTCCGGTGACGGCGCCATGGCCATCCTCGGCACCGGCACCGCCTATATGGCGCGCAAGCATGGCACGTCGCGAGCCATCGGCGGCTGGGGCTTCCAGGTCGGCGACCAGGGCAGCGGCGCCCGCATCGGCCGAGATCTGCTGGAGCAGACATTGCTTGCCTATGACGGCGTGCGCGCACGCTCGCCGCTGACCGACGCCATGATGGCGATCTTCCGCAACAATCCCGAGGATGTGGTGGAGTTCACCACCAACGCCAAGCCCGGCGATTTCGGCGGCTTCGCGCCCAAAGTGTTCGAGCATGCGCAAAAGGGCGATGCCGTCGCCAATTGGATCGTCGACAAGGCGGTCGGCGATGTCGAGGCCTCGCTGGGCGCACTCGGCCTTTCGAATGACGCGCCGCTTTGCCTGCTTGGCGGGCTGGCGCCGCTTTATGCGCCGCGCCTGTCGGCGCGCTACCGGGCACTGCTCAAGCCGCCGCTCGACGACGCGCTGGGCGGCGCGGTGCAGATGGCGGTCCGGCTTTTCGCCAAGCCGGTGGAGGCGGCGCGATGAGCGACGCCGCCGACCAGATCTTCGCCACGCTGAGGCAATCCGCGCAAAGCGGCGCGCCGCTCTATCTGCAGCTGCGCAAGAGCATCGAGGACGCCGTCAACCGTGGCCTGATCGGGCCGGGCGATGCGCTGCCCTCCGAGCGCGATATCGCCACCAAGGCCGATATTTCGCGCGTCACCGTGCGCAAGGCGGTGCAGGACCTGGTCAAGGGCGGCATTCTCGTCCAGCGCCACGGCTCCGGCACTTTCGTGGCGCCGCGCATGGAACGCGTCGAGCAATCGCTGTCGCGGCTGACCTCGTTTACCGAAGACATGGCGCGGCGCGGCATGGCGGTGCGTTCGGCATGGCTGGACCGCGGCCTCTATGCGCCCTCGCCCGACGAGATGATGGTGCTTGGCCTGTCGTCGAGCGAGCTGGTGGCGCGCGTGGCGCGCCTGCGCATCGCCAACGACACGCCGCTGGCGATCGAACGCGCCTCGCTGTCGGCCAGCGTGCTGCCCGACCCGGCGGGTATCGGCTCTTCGCTCTATGCCGCGCTGGAATTGACCGGCAACCGGCCGGTGCGGGCGGTGCAGCGCATCTCGGCCGCCAATCTCGGCGACAGCGATGCGCGCCTGCTCGAGGTGCCGCCGGGTATCGCCGGCCTGCATATTGAACGCATTTCCTATCTGGCGAGCGGCAAGGTGATCGAATTCACCCGCTCCATCTACCGGGGCGACGCCTATGATTTCGTCGCCGAACTGCGGCTGACAGGGCCGAGCGAAGAGGGCCGACCATGATCTCCAACATCACCCATATGCAGCGCGAGATCGAGGAGATCCCCGAGGCCGTCGCCCGCCTGCTCGACGGCTCCGGCGCCGTGCTCGCCGAGGCCGGGCGCGGTATCAAGGAGCGCGACCCGCATTTCGTCGTCACCGTGGCGCGCGGCTCGTCCGACCATGCGGCGACCTTCATGAAATATGCCGTGGAGCTGACGGCGGGCCTTGCCGTCGCTTCGGTCGGTCCGTCCATCGCCTCGATCTATGGCCGCAAGCTGAGGCTCGACGGCTCGGCGTGTCTGGCGATCTCGCAGTCGGGCAAGAGCCCCGACATCGTCGCCATGGCTGAAACCGCACGCGCCGGCGGCGCGCTGACCATCGCCGTCACCAACACCGCCGACTCGCCGCTGGCGCGCGTCTGCGACTATTCGATCGACATTCTTGCCGGACCCGAGCGCAGCGTCGCGGCGACCAAGACCTTCGTCAATTCCGCCGTCGCCGGTCTCGCCTTGATGGCGCATTCCACCGGCGACGAAGCGCTTCTGGCAGCGCTGGCCCGCTTGCCCGAGCATTTCGGCAAGGCGATCGCCTGCGACTGGATGAGCGTGCTGGCCGAAACCATCGAGAAGCAGAAATCGCTGTTCATCCTTGGCCGCGGCCCGTCGGCGGCGATGGCCAACGAGGCGGCGCTGAAGTTCAAGGAAACCTGCGGCATGCATGCCGAGGCCTATAGCGCGGCCGAAGTCATGCATGGCCCGCTGGCGCTGATCGGCCCCGACTTCCCGGTGCTGGCATTGGCCGCGCGCGATGCGTCCGAACCGTCCGTCGCCGAAGCAGCCGACGGCCTGGCGGCCAAGGGAGCGCCGGTGTTCGTCACCTCAACGCTCGCCAACCGCGCGACGCGCCTGCCGCATGTCGCCACCGGTCACCCGCTGACCGATCCGCTGACGCTGATCGTTTCGTTCTACGTGTTCGTCGAGGCCTTCGCGCGCCATCGCGGCCTCGACCCGGACACGCCGCGCAATCTTCGCAAGGTGACGGAGACCGTATGAGCGACCGTTTTGCCCTGACTGGCGCCCGAATTTTCGACGGTGACGACTGGCATGAAGGCCACGCCCTAGTCGTGCGCGACGGCCTGGTCGAGGCGATCTTACCCTCGGGCGCCATTCCCTCGGATATCCGTGCCGTCGACGCCGGCGGCGGCATGCTGGTGCCGGGCTTCGTCGACATCCAGGTCAATGGCGGCGGCGGCGTCATGCTCAACGACCATCCCGATGTGGCCTCGATCGAGACCATCTGCCGGGCGCATGCGCCGTTCGGCACGACGGCGCTCTTGCCGACGCTGATCACCGACACGCCCGCGATCACCGCTTCCGCCATCGCCGCCGGCGCGGCCGCCGCTCGACAAAAGGTGCCGGGATTCCTCGGCCTTCATCTCGAAGGCCCGCATCTGTCGATCGCGCGCAAGGGCGCGCATGACCCGGCGCTGATCCGGCCGATGACAGATGCCGACCAGGCAATGCTGATCGCGGCGCGGCCGAAACTACCGGTGCTGCTCACCACGATCGCGCCGGAATCCGTCGATCCGGCGCGCGTTGCGGCCTTGGTCAAGGCCGGCATCATCGTCAGCCTCGGCCATTCCGACACGGGTTACGCCACGGCAAAAGCCTTTGCCGAGGCCGGTGCCGGCGTGGTCACGCATCTGTTCAACGCGATGAGCCAGATCGGCAACCGCGAGCCCGGCCTCGTCGGCGCGGCTGTCAGCATCGGCACATTGTCAGCCGGGCTGATCGCCGACGGCATCCATGTCCATCCGGCAACCATCCGGATCGCGCTCGACGCCAAACAGGGGCCGGGCAAGATCGTGCTGGTCACCGATGCGATGGCGACGATCGGCACCGACATGACCTCGTTCACGCTCAACGGCCGCACCATCTACCGCAAGGACGGGAGCCTCCGACTTGCCGACGGCACGCTGGCCGGCGCCGATCTCGACATGATCTCGGCTGTGCGGTTCATGCACGATGTCGTCGGTGTCGATCTGTCCGAGGCCTTGCGCATGGCTTCGCTCTATCCGGCGCAGGCGATCGGCCAATCGCACCGGCTTGGCCGCCTGGCCAACGGCACGGCGGCCGACATCGTTGCGCTGTCGGACGATCTTGGCATAGGAAGCGTCTGGATCGGCGGCGACAAGGTGTTCGAGGCCGGCGCTTCACGCTGAAGGCGGGCCATGCAGACAATCGATTGTGTCGTCGCCGGAGCAGGCGTCGTCGGGCTTGCCATCGCCAGGGCGCTTGCCGTGTCGGGCCGCGAGGTGGTGGTGGTCGAGCAGGCGGATGCGATCGGCACCGTCACCAGTTCACGCAATTCCGAAGTCATCCATGCCGGGCTCCATTATGCGCCGGGAAGCCTGAAGGCCCGGCTCTGCGTCGAAGGGCGCCGGCGTCTCTACGCCTACTGCGCCGAGCACGACATCGCCCATAAGCGTACCGGCAAGCTGATCGTCGCCAGCGAGCCAAGCCAGACCGACGGATTGCGGAAGATCGAGGCCAATGCGCGACGCTGCGGGGTCGACGACCTGCAATTCCTGACGCGTGACGAAGCCGAAAACCTGGAACCTGCACTGACATGCGCGGGCGCGCTCCTGTCGCCATCGACGGGCATTGTCGACAGCCATGCGCTGATGCTGTCGCTGCGCGGCGAGGCCGAAGCCGCCGGTGCGTCCTTGGCTTTCCTGACCACCGTTGCCGGGGCGACGATCGGGACCGGCGGGATCCGGATCGACACGCGCGATGCCAATGGCGAGACCTTCGCCCTGGAAGCGGCTGCCTTCATCAATGCCGCGGGCCTCGAGGCTCAGGCCCTGGCCGCCCGGATCGACGGTTTCCCCGAGGATTTCATCCCCCGGCAGTGGCTGGCGCGCGGGAATTATTTCGCGCTTCCCGGCCGCTCGCCTTTTTCGCGGCTGATCTATCCGGTTCCGGTCGACGGCGGCCTCGGCGTCCATCTGACGCTCGACCTTGGCGGCGGTGCGCGCTTCGGGCCCGATGTCGAATGGATCGACCGTGTGGATTATACGGTCGACCCCGGCCGAAGCGCCGTCTTCTACGAAGCGATCCGGCGCTATTGGCCCGACCTTGCCGAGGGCGCCCTGCTACCGGCCTATGCCGGCGTCAGGCCGAAATTGTCTGGCCCCGGCCAGCCTGCCGCCGATTTCATCATCCAGGGTCCGGCCGATCATGGCGCCGGGCGGATCGTCAATCTGTTCGGCATTGAGAGCCCCGGCCTGACGGCAAGCCTGGCCATCGCCGACCATGTCGTCGAACTGCTGCACCCGCGATAACGGGCGCGGTCAGGAATTTGTCATCTCAAGCGGCCATCATGAAACCTTTTGATTTCGAGCTCGTTGTCGGGGCGTATGTCCGAGGCGAAACCCAGATCCAGACCGGCCGACGGCATCAAACCGCGCGGCGCCCCCAAGCCGCGACGGCAGCGTGACGATCGCTCGCGCGCCGAGGAGCCGCGCGAAAAGAAGCCACGCAACAAGAGGATGTCGACCGTCGAAGCGGCCGCGTCCGGGACTGCCGGCGAAGCTCCGCCGCCGGAAGCCGTCGAACCCGATCCCGAACTGACGCCCAAGCAGGCAGAGGAGGCGCGCAAGAAGTACCTGCTGAAGCGATTCTGGATCAGCGGACGCGGCTATTGGGGACGGCACGGCGACAAGCTCGGCTGGCCGTTGACGGTCGGACTGCTGGTCCTGATCGTCGTCAATCTCGGCTTCCAGTACGGGATCAACGTCTGGAACCGCTCGATCTTCGACGCCATCGAGAAGCGCGACGCCCACACCGTCTATTTCCTGAGCGCGGTGTTCGTGCCTGTCGTGCTTGGCAGCATCAGCCTTGTCGTCGCGCAGGTCTATCTGCGCATGACCATGCAGCGCCGCTGGCGCTCCTGGCTGACCGCCTCGGTGATAGCGCGTTGGCTCGCCAACGGCCGCTATTACCAGCTGAATCTCGTGCAGGGCGACCACCAGAACCCCGAGGCCCGCCTCTCGGAAGATCTGCGCGTCGCCACCGAGGCGCCGGTCGATTTCGTCGCCGGCGTGATCGTTGCCACCCTGTCGGCGTCGACCTTCATCGTGGTGCTGTGGACGATTGGCGGGGCCTTGAGCTTCACCCTGGGAGGCTCGACCTTCACCGTGCCCGGCTTCCTCGTCGTCACGGCGGTGATCTATGCCGCGATCACCTCCACCTCGATGTTCGTCATCGGCCGCGATTTCGTGCGGCTGTCCGAAGAGAAGAACCAGACGGAAGCCGAATTCCGCTACGTGCTGACGCGCGTGCGCGAAAACGGCGAGAGCATCGCCTTGCTCGGCGGCGAGGAGGAGGAACGCAGCGGCATCGACAGGACCTTCGGCGGCGTGCTGAAGCGATGGGCGCAACTGACCGGCCAGCATATGCGCACGGCCCTGGTCTCGCAGGGCTCGAGCCTATTCGCACCCGTCGTGCCGGTCTTGCTCTGTGCTCCAAAGTTCCTTGAAGGCTCGATGTCGCTCGGCCAGGTCATGCAGGCGGCCTCCGCCTTCGCCATCGTGCAGGGCGCTTTCGGCTGGCTGGTCGACAATTATCCGCGCCTCGCCGACTGGAACGCCTCCGCGCGCCGCATCGCCTCGCTGATGATGTCGCTCGACGGGTTGGAGCGCGCCGAGCAGAGCGACGAGCTCGGGCGCATCCAGCACGGCGAGACCAAGGGCGATACGATGCTTTCCCTCAACGAGCTCTGCGTGACGCTCGACGACGGCACGTCTGTGGTCAAGGAGACGGAGGTCGCCGTCGAATCGGGCGAACGGGTGCTGGTTTCAGGCGAATCCGGCTCGGGCAAGTCAACGCTGGTGCGGGCGCTCGCCGGTCTGTGGCCGTGGGGAAGCGGCAGCGTCGATTTCCATCCCGACAAGCGGTTGTTCATGCTGCCGCAGCGGCCCTACGTCCCTTCGGGCACACTGCGCCGGGTGGTCGCCTACCCAGCGGCCCCCAACAAGTGGAAGCTCGACCAGATCAAGGCCGCCCTCGACAAGGTCGGCCTCGGTTACCTCGCCGACCGGATCAAGGAGGAAGCGCCCTGGGACCAGACGCTGTCGGGCGGCGAAAAACAGCGTGTCGCCTTCGCGCGCCTTTTGCTGCATCGCCCCGACATCGTGGTGCTGGACGAGGCAACGTCGGCGCTGGACGAAAAGAGCCAGGACCAGATGATGCAAACGGTGATCCGCGAACTGCCAGAGGTGACCATCGTCAGCGTGGCGCATCGCGCCGAACTGGAAGCGTTCCACACCCGCAAGATCACGCTGGAGCGGCGTAAGGGCGGCGCGAAACTGGTCGGGGATATCGACCTCGTGCCGCGCAACCGCAAACGCGGCCTATTTCAGCGCGCCTTGTGGGGCTCCGGCACGAGGACCGAAAAGCCGCGGAAGGCGAAGTAACGGGGCCCCCCACTACCTAGAGCAATTCCAGGAAAAGTGTGAGCGGTTTTCCGTCAGGAATTGCGTCAAAACAAAGAGTTAGAGCGGTTCGCCGTTTCCATGAAACGGTGAAACGCTCTAGGACGTGTAGAGATCCTTGTAGGCGTCGCGCAGAAGATTCTTCTGGACCTTGCCCATCGTGTTGCGCGGCAATTCGTCGACGAAGATCACCTGCTTCGGGTGCTTGTACCTGGCTAGGCGCTCGGCGATGGCGCCGAGGATTTCGGCTCCGCTGATCGCCGCCCCCGGCGCCCGCACGACGACCGCGGTGACGCCTTCGCCGAAATCCGGATGGGCGACGCCGATGACGGCGCTCTCGCTCACGCCGTCAAGCGCGTCGATCTCGCTTTCCAGTTCCTTCGGATAGATGTTGAAGCCGCCCGAAATGATCAGGTCCTTGCCACGGCCGACGATATGGACATAGCCGTCGGTGTCGATCATGCCGAGATCGCCGGTGATGAAGAAACCGTCGGCGCGGAATTCCGCCTTGGTCCTTTCCGGCATGCGCCAGTAGCCGCCAAAAACGTTCGGACCCTTGACCTCGATCATGCCGACCTCGCCTTGGGCCAGCGGCTTGCCGCTGTCCGGGTCGGCGATACGCAGCGACACGCCAGGCAAGGGGAAGCCGACCGTGCCGGCGCGCCGTTCGCCCTCATAGGGGTTCGAGGTGTTCATGTTGGTCTCGGTCATGCCGTAGCGTTCGAGGATGGCGTGGCCGGTGCGTTCGCGCCAGGCCTTGTGCGTGTCGGCCAGCAGCGGCGCCGAACCGGATACGAACAGCCGGATGGTCTTCGTCGCCTGTCGGTCCAGTCCATCCTGCTGCAGCAGCCGCACATAGAAGGTCGGCACGCCCATCAGCGCGGTGGCGCGCGGCAGCAGCGCGACGATGCGGGCCGGATCGAATTTCTGTTCGAACAGCATCGAGGCGCCCGCCATCAGGACGACATTGGTGGCGACGAACAGGCCATGGGTGTGGAAGATCGGCAAAGCGTGGATCAGCACATCGCCCGATGTGAAGCGCCATTGCTCGACCAGCACCCGCGCATTCGAGGCCAGGTTTTCGTGGCTGAGCATGGCGCCTTTCGAGCGGCCTGTCGTTCCCGACGTGTAGAGGATTGCCGCGAGATCATCCGGCCCGCGCACCACATCGTGAAAATCCGACGGCAGATGCGAGGCCTGGTCCGCCAGCGATCCCCGGCCATAGCGGTCGAGCGTGACGACGACGGCGCCGGATGGCTCGACCATGCGGCCGATATCGGCCGCCTTTGCCGGATCGCAGACGATGACGCGCGGCGCTGCATCCGAGAAGAAATAGTCGAGCTCGGTCAGCGTGTAGGCGGTGTTGAGCGGCAGGAAGACGGCGCCGGCGCGCACGCAGGCGAGATAGAGCAGCAGCGCTTCCGGGCTCTTCTCGACCTGCACGGCGACCCGGTCGCCGGGCTCGACATCCAACTGCAGGAGCGCATGCGCGAGCTGCGCCGACCGCGCCAGCATGTCGCCATAGCCGAGCGCGCGCCCGTCATCGGTTTCCATCAACAGATGCCCGGGCGCCGGCATCCGGGACCGGAACGCGTCGAACAGATGATTGCTCATGAAGTCTTCCTGCGGTGACAGCAATGGCGACGCCGGCAGTGCCCCTGGGGCGACATGAGTCGGCGGCGAAGAGTTCGCGTTTCCCGGCCATGCCGTCAAGGCCGCAAACGGCGGTCCAGCACGTCACCTCCGCCGAAAGGTGGCGAAGGATCGCGACAAGGCGCCAAGGGAAAAGATCGTTACGGCCGGGCGCGTGCGGCCGAGGCGGCGACCTTTGAGACTTCGCCTTGCTTGAAACGCGCCATGCATATGGAAGCGGTCAGCTGGTAGTGCTCGATCAAGGCCTTGACCGCGCCGTCGGCATTGCCGTCCAGTGCGCATTCGGCGATCAGCCGGTGCTCGGCGAAATCGTCGCGCGGGATGCTTTCGCCGTCATTGGCCATTTGCCGGTAGCGGTAGGCGTGATCGGAAAGCTGATCGCAGAAACCCACCAGCCAGTGCGACCGGCAGGCCGAAATCAGCACCCGATGGAAGGTGCGGTGCAGTTTCTCCCAATCGGAATCGAGCGACGTGGCATTTTGGAGCGAAAGACGCGAGGCGCGGCCCAGGCGATGCAGCGCCAGCACCAGCTGTTCCTCCCATTCGGCGGTGCGATGGTCGATGGATTCGCGCAGCGCCCGCTCCTCGAGCCAGCAGCGGGTGCGCGTCAGCTCCTCGAGCTCCGCCGCACTGACCGGCATGATGAAAAAGCCACGCTGGTCGTGGCGACCAAGAAGTCCTTCGGAGGCAAGACGATTGAGAGCTTCGCGAACCGGGGAAGCGCCGGCGCCATATTTGGAAACAACCCACTCGACCCGCAGCTTGCTTTCGGTTTCAAGAGCGCCGCTGAGCAGATCCTCCCGCAGTTGATGATAGACGGTGCTGGCAAGCGTGCTTTTGGATCCTGTGCCGTCGTCGTTCAGATTGGCAGCTCCGTACGTCAAAGCGACTCCTCGTCCCAATTTCTGGCCTGGGCAATTCGAGTCCGAAAAAACGTCCCTCTCCGTACATGTATTATACAGCCTCTGCCGTCGGGCGCTCAAGCAGAAGATCGCGTTATTGTACTTTAGCACAAAGAAATATACCCCAGACCGCTGGCGGGTCGGGCAAACTCGCTCATCTCCACAACCAGCGGAAACTTAACGTGTTTCGTATGCACGCAGAATCATCTGTTCTTCGTGTGCTCGTGCGAGCGTCTTTTCTGCCGCGCGCAAAGATGCCGAACCGGGCGGCCGAATCAGCCTTGTCCGGGCTCGACACTCGGCGCATGGATGCACAAGGCGGCCCGCACGAATCCTTAGCCGGCGGCCTTGTCGGCCGCTGTCCTGATCGCCTCGATGTTGGCGCGGTAGGCTTCGATGCTGCCGCCCTTGAAGATGGCCGCGCCCGCCACCAGCACATCGGCGCCGGCTGCCGTGACCAGGGGGGCTGTTTCGGGCGAAACGCCGCCGTCGATCTCGATGCGGATCGGCCGGTCGCCGATCAGCGCCTTGACCCTTCTCACCTTGTCAACGATCCCCGGGATGAAGGCCTGGCCGCCAAAACCCGGATTGACGGTCATGATCAGGATCAGGTCGAGGCGGTCGAGCACATATTCGATCATCGTTTCAGGCGTCGCCGGATTGAGCGATACACCGGCCTTCTTGCCGAGATTCCTGATGGTCTGCAACGAGCGGTCGAGATGCGGCCCGGCCTCGGCATGCACGGTCATGCCGTCACAGCCGGCTTCGGCGAAAGCGGCGAGGTAGGGATCGGCCGGCGCAATCATCAGATGGCAGTCGAAGAAGGCCTTGGTGCGGTTGCGGATCGCCTTGATGACGGGCGGGCCGAAGGTGATGTTGGGGACGAAATGGCCATCCATGACATCGAGATGGATCCAGTCGGCGCCTGCCGCCGCGACGGCTTCGACCTCGTCGCCGAGCCTCGAAAAGTCCGAAGCCAGCACCGACGGTGCGATCAAGGTCTTTCTGCTCATCCTGCGGCCTTTCCAAGCGTCCTTTTTCATCGGGCTCTGAACCGACTGCCTAATGCGCTCCAGATGACTTGTCGAGGGCGCAGGTACGGGCGCCGCCTGCAGCGTATGGCGCGGCAGGATTGCCAAGGATCAAAAAAGAACCCGCCGGATCGCTCCGGCGGGTTTCTGGTCTGGTGTCGAGCAGCTGGTTACTGCTGCTGGAGCTTCAGGATTCTGTTTGGATCCTGCTGCTGGTCGACCTGCGGCTGACGCCGTGGCAGCACTTGCTGCAGCAGCAATCCCGGGTTGATCTCCAGCGATGGTTGTCCCCGGATCGGCCGGCAGTTCGGATACCGTCCAATCGTGCCTTCCGGGCAGCGCCGCTTGAAGATCGGCTGGCACTGGCCATTGATCATCTGCGTGCCCGGCGCGCACTCCGTCTGCTGCCTGGGCCTGCGGCATGCGCCGTCGATCACCTCGGTGCCGCGCGGACAGACACACTCGCCGCGCTTGTTGTGGACCTGGCCGCGTATGTCGCATTGCTCCAGTTGCGGCTGCTTGCGCCGGCACGCGCCGTCGACCACCTCTGTACCCCGCGGGCAGACGCAATCGCCATTGGCATCGTGCACCTGGCCGCGGATAGCGCACTGCTCGGGCTTCGGCCGGACCGGCCGGCAGGCCCCATTGCGCACCTCGGTGCCCTGTGGACAGACGCAATCGCCATCGCCATTGCGGATCTGTCCGGGGATGCGGCACTGCTCAGGCTTCGGCCGCACCGGACGGCAGGCGCCGTTGCGCACCTCGGTCCCTTGCGGGCAGACGCAGTCGCCATCGCCATTGCGGATCTGGCCGGGGATGCGGCACTCCTCAGGCTTTGGCCGCACCGGGCGGCAGGCGCCGTTGCGCACCTCGGTCCCTTGCGGGCAGACACAATCGCCATCGGCATTGTGGATCTGGCCGCGGATGGTGCACTGTTCGGGCCTGTCGGTCCTGACGCACTTGCCGTTCTCCAGCGCCGTGCCGCGCGGGCAGATGCAGCGCCCGTCCTCGGTGCGGATCTGGCCTTCGAGCAGCACGCAGCGCTTCGGCGGTGGCGTCGGCAGAATGTTGGTGCCGCCGCCGGTGCACTGGCCGTTGCGGAAGGTGGTGCCTTCCGGGCAGACGCAGCGGCCGGCATCGTTCATGACGAAGCCCGGCGAGCATTCCTTCTTCACCTCATGGGTGATGTTGAAGGGATGGCACGCATAGGCCTTGCCGCGATCGCCCAGCACATTGGCCGCATCCTTGGACAGCACATCGCCGCCGCCCTGCACCCGTGTATCGGGAGACAGGACGCCAACGCAGTTCTGGCCATTGACGTTGCCCTGCAAATTGGCCAGACGCCCGTCGTCGGGAATGACCACGGTGACGTGATGCGACTGGCTCTCGCCGGCCCCGAGCGTCAAGTTGGCAATACAGGACAGAGGCAGGGTCGCCGGTTCGGGCGAGCAGCCGAAGGGCGGGTCGATCGAGGTGATCGCAACGCCGTCCAGCCGGCCGAGACCCTCCACGCCGATCGCATCGCCGATGCGAACCGGACCGGAGAAGGGACTCGTCCCGTCATTGGTGATGGTGATGTCGAACGAGCAGGGCTGGCGGAGCTGGCATTCGCGGTCGCCGGTCTTCTCGACACGGATGGTCGAGGAGCCGCCACCCTTGGCGCAGGCCTGGCCGATCGGATAGACGATGTCGTCGCCAGGCGCCGGACCATAGGAGCCGCGCGCGCAGTTCTCGAACTCGCCATTGGCCGAGACGGTGACGTCGAAGTGCCTGCTGGTTCCGGGCGTCATGACGGCGCCGGGAATCTGGCACGACAGCGTGTTGGCCGGAACCGGTCCGCACGCCCATTCCGCGCCGTCGGGGGTGACGGTCTGGACCTGGGCGGGCGCGCCGCCCGACACCAGCGTGGCGGCATCGTTGACCCGCACCGGGCCGGTGGGGGCGGCCGTGCCGGCGTTGGAGACGGTGACGCGGCAAGAGACGACCGCGGCACCGGCCAGCGAACCGTTGCACACCTTGGTGATGCGCAGGCCAGGCTTGCCGCCATTGGGACGACGGATGCGTTCCTTGGCGCAGGCCTTGTTGTTGGTGAGGTCGACCTCACCGGGAATGGCCTTCACCGCGGCGCAGTTCTCGACCGTATCCGACTGGTAGCCGGCCGGCATGACCGCCTTGACGAAGATCGGCGTCGAGGCGCCCGCGGGCAGCGAGATGCCGGCATTGTCGCAGCGGAACTGGCCGGGGCCGTTCGGACCGCATGTCCAGGGCGGGCTCGGCCCGAAGGTCGAGGAGCTCGGCGCGCCGCTGGGATAGTTGTCGATCACCGTCAACGGCCCGTTATAGGTCGATGTTCCGTTGTTGATGATGTCGATCACGAAGGTGCAGACGCCGTCCGGCGTGCAGATTTCGGTACGGGCCCGCTTCTTCAGGATCAGGTCGACCTTCTTCTCGACCGGCGGCTGGCAGTCGCGGTCACGATCGCCACGGCGGCAGATCGGGATCGAGGCGCAGCCACGGTCGTTCGACTGGCTGCCGAACAACGGCTTGCCGCTGGCGGCATAGTTGTAGGTCGCGCAGTTGCGCAGTGCACTGCCTTGCCAGCCCCCGGCCGGCTTGAAGCCGAGCTTGAGGTCGACAAAGGCCCCCGGGTTGAGCGTGGTCACCGGATAGGTGCACGTCATCGGGGTGGTGCCGGGCACGCAGACCCAGGGCGGATTGGGCCCCGAACTCAGCGTCGAGCCGGCCGGCAGCGTCACCTCGTCGAGCACGATCTTGCCGTTGTAGGGTGCGCTGCCGACATTGGTGACCCGGATGGTGAAGTCACAGCCGCCGGCCATCGTGCAACGTGGCACGTCGGCGCGTTTCTCGACCTTGAGGTCCGGCTGCTTTTCAGGCGGGCATCTGACGTCGCGCGGGATGACGATGTCGATGGTCTGCGTGCAGCACAGGCCCCAGCCTTCCTTCGGCCCGGCATAGGTCTCGATGCCGGTGACGATGACGTGGATGACGTCGCCGGGCGATGCGCCGACGATCTTCCAGTTCAGCACGCCGCCGCCTGGAGGCACCAGCTGGGTGTCAGGCATGATGGTGATGCCGGGCGTCGTCGTCGAAACCTGCACCCATTTGCCGCCCATCTCCGGGCCGACCGGCATGTGGTAGATGAAGGCGCCGCCGCCGGGCACGCAATCGACGGTGCCGCGTTCCACCTTGAAGCATTCCTTGCCGGGAGGTGGCGGCGGCGGGTTGCATTTGGTGACGTCGATCTTGATCGAGGTCTTCACACCGGTCTTGTAGTCGCCGTCGTCCGGCTTGCCCGGATCCTGCGACGGGATGACGGTCGCCGGGCCGCCCCTCAGGCTCACTCTGATCTGGCCCTGGTTGTCGACCGTCGTCGGCGCAGGAAACGCCGCATGGTCTATCTTGGCGGTGATCCGGAAGGTGATGATGCGTTCGTTCACGGCGCCTGACCCGTCGAGGTCGGAGGCGGAAATCCGGAAATCGGAAACATCGGCGGTATCGTCGGGTCCGGCCGAATTGCTGATGACGGCCGCCGGCAGCGGTCCGCCAGAAGCGTCCGTGCCGTCGCCGGCGACCTGCACGTTGACGATCGACAGTCCGTGCGGCAGCTGGTCCTTGAAGTCGATCCTTGCGGCTTTCAGCAAGGCGGCGAGGCTCGGATTGTCGAAGCCTTTCGGATCGCCGCGCAGGCCGAAGCTCAGGAAATATTCGACATAGTCGCAGCTTCGCTGGCCGCCTTTCTTGGTGAAGAAGGGCACGATCCGGCCGGGCTCCGGATTGATCACCCGGGGATTGTCGAGTTCGAGCCGTGGCTCCGGACTGACGGTTTCGAGTTGACCGGCCGGAGCAAGGTCTTCCGCGAAGCCGTGCACCGGGGTGAGCATGGCGACCGCGATACCGGCCGCCATCAGCCAGCGCGCGCCGCGCCTGGCATATGACAGGGGTTTCATGATCGTCTCCATGACGGTTGAGTGGTTTTGCGCGAACGGGGAGAGTGCGAGATTGTTCATCTTCCCCTCCTCAACGTTCGCAGCTGACGGCTGGGGTGCGGAGCGGCAAGGTCATCTTGCAGCAAGGGTAGTAGCCACCCTTGTCCTTGTCGGACTTCCTGTAGAAGCATAGTCCAACATCCACTCTGTCGCCCGGATAGTGGCCGGTGATGCCGATCGTGTAAGGCGTGCCGGGCGCATGCGACATGGGTGAGGTCACCGCGACGCCTGGCGTCCTGGACTGGGCCTTGATCGAATCGCCGCCGAAGCCGGCATGGTCATGGAGATAGAGATCGGCCTCGAGGCCCGAAGGCGTGCAGTAATACTGGACGTCCTCGACATCGAGACAGGGAGGCAGGTTGCCGGGCGGTGGGAAGTCCGGCGGGTAGAAGGGTGGCAGATAGCCGCCCGGGATTTCTTCATAATAGCCGGCGCGGCCCTCGCAGGGGTGCCAGACGGCGACGTCGCCGACATGGCCTTCCACCTCGGGATCTTCGAAATAGCCGTCGAAATCGACGAACCAGGAACCGAAGGGCGGCACGTTGGCCGGCTTGACCAGGTCCTTGGGCGTGATCTGCACGCCATGCACGGCGAGCGGCCCGCCGGCTGAGAGCTGCTCGGCAAGCGTCGGATTGTCGCGCAATTTGTCGCCGGTGTTGACCAGCGTCTGCGTGCACACCGAGGTGTCGAGATTGCCGTCGGCGTCATAGCCATATTGCAGGTCGAGGCCGCCGGCCGACTGCCGGTTGCCTTGCGGGAAGCCGACCGCATATTCCTGCGGCACTTCCACCCAGACCGATTCCGTTGCCGGATCGTCCGGATTCTCGTGCCAGTAGCGGATGACCTCGCCTTTGCCGGAATCGGCGAACTGGCTGTAATCATAGCGGTTTTCGACCGGGCCGCGCTGGGCGAGATACATGAAGCCGCTGTTGTCGAAGGCGATATCGGTGACGGCGTAGTCCTTGTCGGCCTTGACCGTCAGTTCCCAGCGCGGGTCGCCGGCAAAGCCGCCGTCGCGGGCAATGCCCACCGACCAGATTTCCGACTTTTCGCCGACCGAATAGTAGAGCCGGCCGCCATGGTAGGAGACGGCCCAGACGCGGCGCTCGTCCTGGGTGTAGCCCCAGGTCTCGGGGTCTTCCGTGTCGAAGGCGGCACCCTGAATGTCCATCACCGCGGCATCGTCGGCGACGGGAGCCAGGCCATGCGCCGGGCGCCCGGCGACGCCATGATCGAACGTGTCGATCAATCTGCCGGTGGCGTCGATGCGATGGATCAGGCCGGTGTCGAGATCCGAGGCGAAGAACTGGCGGTGGTTGGGATCGAAGGTGAGATTGCCGATGCCGGGACCGCTGTCGGTGTCGATGTCGGCGAATTTGGCGACCTGGCCGGTGATGCCGTCGATCTTCCAGATGGTGCCCGGGCCGCCGCCGTTTTCGGTGCCGAACTGGCCATCCATGAAAGTGGCGCCTGCCGTGCCGCGGCGCTGCCGCTCCGGCCTGCCGTCACTGTCGGCGTCCGGCGTGACGATACGGATGCCGTGCAGCGAGGTTGCGGCGGCGTAAAGATTGGGAACGCCCGACGGAACCCCGTCGCGCACGCCGTCATCATAGGTGAGGCCGAAAACCTGGCCGATCTGGCCGGCCGTCACCTCGAAGGGCGGCGGCGTGAAGACGAGCTGGCCCGAGGCCGGCCCGCCGAGATGCGAAACGTCGAAAACGCGCAAGGTGGCGCGCGTGGTGTCGATGAAGGTTTCGTCGACCGGATCGACGCCGGGCGGCAGGCCTTCGTCGAAGTTCGGAATGACGGTGCCGGAAAATCCGGTGACCGCCATCGAGCCGGGATAGATGATCTGGGTGTCCTGCGCCCGGGCGACGCCGCCAAGCCAAAGGCCGGCGGTCAGGGCAATCGCAAGAAGTCCGCCGGTTGCCTTGATCAGGCGGTGCAAACGGCTGGCGCGAGAAGACACGAACGGGCCGTGATCGCAAGACATGGAACTCCCCCCGAAGTCTGCGGGAGGAGCCTCCGGCTGTGCCGCGCGAACCAGGGCAAGGCGCGGCGGTCCGGCTCGTTCTTCCCTGCTCGAATTGTCTGCTTTCCTCATTGTCACGATACGCCTGCTCTTACGCAGGGTCAACGGAATCAGCAGGAAGCCCAGCGCATCGACCCCGTCCCGAAGGCGGTGGTCGCGCCGAGTTCCTGTCGTTCCCGGAGACCTGGGAGTCTCTGGGTTGCTGGTCATGGGGGCTTCCTTTCCGGGCCGCACCATGCGGCACCTTGACCTCTGTCGCGGACGGAGGTGGAAAGGTTCATGGAAGCCTTGCGCAGAATGCTTGCGCCCGCTGTCGCGTGTTCTTATATACGCGCCAAGCCGTCCGACGCCGGAACTCCGGTGGCCGGACGGGATTTCTTGTGAACAGGGGCTTTCGTCGGAACGCCTTCACGGGTCCTGAAAGCCTGCTTAGCGGAGAGACTAGAAAAATGGCAAAAGTAATCGGTATCGATCTCGGAACCACCAATTCCTGCATCGCCATCATGGATGGCAAGGAGCCCAAGGTTATCGAGAATGCGGAAGGCGCGCGCACGACGCCTTCCATCGTCGCCATCTCGGGCGACGGCGAACGTCTGGTCGGCCAGCCGGCCAAGCGCCAGGCGGTCACCAATCCTGAAAACACCATCTTCGCGGTCAAGCGCCTGATCGGCCGCCGCTATGACGATCCGGTGACGGAAAAGGACAAGAAGCTTGTCCCCTACAAGATCGTCAAGGGCGACAATGGCGATGCCTGGGTCGAAGCCGGCGGCAAGAAGCAGTCGCCCAGCCAGATCTCGGCCATGATCCTGCAGAAGATGAAGGAAACGGCGGAAGCCTATCTCGGCGAGAAGGTCGAGAAGGCGGTCATCACCGTTCCGGCCTATTTCAACGACGCCCAGCGCCAGGCCACCAAGGACGCCGGCAAGATCGCCGGCCTCGAAGTGCTGCGCATCATCAACGAGCCGACGGCCGCCGCGCTCGCCTACGGCCTCGACAAGAAGGATGGCAAGACCATTGCCGTCTATGACCTTGGCGGCGGCACGTTCGACATTTCGGTGCTCGAAATCGGCGACGGCGTGTTCGAGGTGAAGTCGACCAATGGCGACACCTTCCTCGGCGGCGAGGATTTCGACATGCGCCTGGTCGAGTATCTGGCGGCCGAGTTCAAGAAGGAACAGGGCATCGACCTGAAGAACGACAAGCTCGCCTTGCAGCGCCTCAAGGAGGCGGCTGAAAAGGCCAAGATCGAGCTGTCGTCCACCACGCAGACCGAAATCAACCTGCCCTTCATCACCGCCGACGCGACCGGGCCCAAGCACCTGACGCTGAAGCTGACGCGCGCCAAGTTCGAAAGCCTGGTCGAGGATCTCGTCCAGCGCACCATCGACCCGTGCAAGGCAGCACTCAAGGATGCCGGCCTGAAGGCTGGCGAGATCGACGAAGTGGTCCTGGTCGGCGGCATGACCCGCATGCCCAAGATCCAGGAGATCGTGAAGCAGTTCTTCGGCAAGGAGCCGCACAAGGGCGTCAACCCGGATGAGGTCGTTGCTCTCGGCGCCGCCATCCAGGCCGGCGTGCTGCAGGGCGACGTCAAGGACGTGCTGTTGCTCGACGTGACGCCGCTGTCGCTCGGCATCGAGACGCTGGGCGGCGTGTTCACCCGGCTGATCGAGCGCAACACGACGATCCCGACCAAGAAGAGCCAGGTGTTCTCGACCGCTGAAGATTCGCAGTCGGCCGTGACCATCCGCGTCTTCCAGGGCGAGCGTGAAATGGCCGCCGACAACAAGGCGCTCGGCCAGTTCGACCTGGTCGGCATTCCGCCGGCGCCGCGCGGCGTGCCGCAGATCGAGGTCACCTTCGACATCGACGCCAACGGCATCGTCAACGTTTCGGCCAAGGACAAGGGCACCGGCAAGGAGCACCAGATCCGCATCCAGGCCTCGGGTGGCCTTTCGGACGCCGACATCGAGAAGATGGTGAAGGACGCCGAAGCCAATGCCGAGACCGACAAGAAGCGGCGCGCCGTGGTCGAGGCCCGTAACCAGGCCGAGGCGCTGGTGCATTCGTCCGAGAAGTCGCTGAAGGAATATGGCGACAAGGTCTCGGAAGCCGAGCGCACGGCGATTTCCGATGCCATCGCGGCACTGAAGACCGCCGCCGAGGGCGACGACGCGGCCGACATCGAGGCCAAGAGCCAGGCGCTCGCCGAAGCTTCGATGAAGCTCGGCCAGGCCATGTACGAGGCCTCGCAGAAGGAAGCGGCGGAAGCCGACGCCAAGGCGGATAGCGCCAAGGACTCCGACGTGGTCGATGCCGATTTCGAGGAAATCGACGAGGACGACGACAAGAAGAAGTCGGCCTGAGCCGCTTGACGGCAAGATAAAGCGGAAAGCCCGGCGTAAAGCCGGGCTTTTTTGCAACCCTCGCTGAAAAAAGTGCGGGGCCTGCCGAAAAAATCACTGAAAACCACGGACAAGTTCGCGCCGGCCCTAGCATCGGGGCAGCACCGCTCCTAAATCGAGGCGACGTGCCGGCAAACGACGCAACAATGCATCAAGACGTTGAGCATCCGGACAGCGGGAAAAAATGAAAGCTGATTTCTACGAAACGCTGGGCGTACAAAAGGGCGCCGACGAGAAGGAGCTCAAGAGCGCTTTCCGCAAGCTCGCCATGCAGTTCCATCCTGACCGCAACCCCGGCGATCACTCCTGCGAGCACAAGTTCAAGGAAATCAACGAAGCCTACGAGACGCTGAAGGACCCGCAGAAACGCGCGGCCTATGACCGTTTCGGCCACGCCGCCTTCGAACAGGGCGGCATGAATGGCGGGGCGCAAGGCTTTGGCGCCGGCGGTTTCGCCGACATCTTCGAGGATATTTTCGGCGACATGATGGGTGGGCGCCAGCGCCGCTCGTCGGGCGGCCGCGAGCGCGGCGCCGACCTGCGCTACAACATGGAAATCTCGCTGGAAGAGGCTTTCGCGGGAAAGACCGCGCAGATCCGTGTGCCGGCCTCGATCTCGTGCTCGGAATGCTCCGGCAGCGGCGCCAAGCCCGGCACCCAGCCGGTCACCTGCTCGATGTGCCATGGCCATGGCAAGGTGCGGGCGACGCAAGGCTTCTTCTCGATCGAGCGCACCTGCCCGCAATGCCAGGGCCGCGGCCAGACGATCAAGGATCCGTGCCCGAAATGCGCCGGCCAGGGCCGCGTCACCGAGGAGCGTTCGCTGTCGGTCAACATTCCGGCCGGCATCGAGGACGGCACTCGCATCCGCCTTGCCAATGAGGGCGAGGCCGGCCTGCGCGGCGGGCCCTCGGGCGATCTCTATATTTTCCTGGCGGTGAAGCCGCACGAATTCTTCCAGCGCGATGGTGCCGATCTCTATTGCAAGGTGCCGATCTCGATGACGACGGCGGCCCTTGGCGGCTCCTTCGAGGTGACGACGCTGGACGGAACCCAGACCAAGGTGAAAGTGCCCGAAGGCACGCAGAACGGCCGCCAGTTCCGCCTCAAGGGCAAGGGCATGCCGGTGCTGCGCCAGCCCAATGTCGGCGACCTCTATATCCAGACCGCTGTCGAGACGCCGCAGAACCTGTCGCGCCGCCAGCGTGAGTTGCTGGAGGAGTTCGAGCAGCTGTCCTCGCAGGACAATTCGCCCCAATCGAGCGGGTTTTTCGCCCGCATGAAGGATTTCTTCGAATCCTTCAGCGAACGTTGATGGTGCAAGAACGGCGCGGGAATCGATGAAACGCGCCGTGTTTTGAGACGCGACGAAATCTATCTTATCCACGACATGCGTCTCGCAACGCCTTGCCTTGCGTCAACCAGGTGTTAAGTAGCTTTGCGGGGGAGCCTTGAGGAGAGCTTGCATGACACGTGGTCACGGACTGCGGAAGGCGCTTGCCGAGAAGTTCGACGACGAACTCAAATTCTTCAAGGGCTGGATCGACAAGCCGAAGACGGTCGGTTCGATCGTGCCGACCAGTTCGATCACCGCGCGCAAGATGGCCTCGATCGTCAACCCCAGGTCCGGCCTGCCGGTGCTTGAAGTTGGTCCCGGCACCGGTGTCATTACCCGTGCCATCCTCGCCCAGGGCGTGCGGCCCGAAAATCTCTATGCCGTCGAATACAGCACGGATTTCGTGCGCCATCTGCGCCAGCTCTATCCCGGCGTCAACGTCATCGAGGGCGATGCCTTCAACCTCAACGCCACGCTTGGCGAGAGGAGCGGGATGATTTTCGATTCCGTCGTGTCCGGCGTGCCGCTGCTCAATTTTCCGGTCGCCCAGCGCATCGCCTATATAGAGAGCCTGCTCGACCGCATTCCGGCGGGCCGTCCGATCGTGCAGCTGACCTATGGCCCGATGTCGCCGATCCCGGCCGGTCGCGGCGACTATACGGTCAAGCATTTCGATTTCATCTTCCGCAACATCCCGCCGACGCAGCTGTGGATCTACCGCCGCGAAGCGCATTAAGTGAGAGGGGAGTAAGGGAGTAGGAAATGACGATTCAATTTCCGGACTGTTGCATGCTGACCTACTGCCTTACCGCCTTACTCCCTTATTCACCGACCCAGCCGTTGATTTGAGCTGCCTCTGGCTGTACCTGTCCGGGAACAAGGGTGGCCAATGGCAGTGATCCCGAAAATCCTCGTCTTCGCCGGCTCGGTGCGCAGCGGCGCCTATAGCGGCAGGACCGCCGATGTGGCGCAGAAGGAACTTGCGGTGCAAGGCGCCGAGGTGACCCGCATTTCGCTCGCCGATTATCCCTTGCCGATCCTCGACGAGGATCTCGAGAAGGAAAAAGGCGTTCCCGAAAGCGCCGTCAAACTCGGCCGTCTGATATCAGCCCATGACGGACTGCTGATCGCCACGCCCGAATATAACGGCTCGATCCCGCCGCTGCTCAAGAACACGATCGACTGGGTGAGCCGGGTGCGCCGCGATGGCGGCCGATCGGTGAGGCCGCTTGCCGGCAAGGTCGCCGGGCTGTGCTCGTCCTCCAACGGCCGTTTTGCCGGCATACGCTGCATCAACCATCTGCGCGCCGTGCTGGTACGCTGCCAGATGGAGGTGGTGACACCGGAATGCTCGGTGCCGGACGGCGGCGACGCCTTCGACGAAGGCGGCAATTTCCGTGACGAAAGACTGTACAAATCGATGGAGCATTTATGCCGCACGCTGATCGAAACCTCGCGCATGCTGTCGACCCGGATCGAGGCGTGACCGCCACGACCATTCAGGCCAAATCCATCCGGGCCCAGTCCATCCAGGAAAGACTGATCGTCGGCCTGGACGTGCCGACCGTGCGGGAAGCCGAGCAGGCGGTGCGCGAACTCGACGGCGTCGTCTCCTTCTACAAGATCGGCTATCAGCTGGCCTTCGCCGGCGGGCTCGACTTCGCCAGGGAACTGGCGAGCGGCGGAACCAAGATCTTCCTCGACATGAAGCTGCTCGACATCGACCATACGGTGGCCAAGGGCGTCGAGAACATCGTCAAGATGGGTATGACCATGCTGACCATCCATGCCTATCCCAAGGCGATGCATGCAGCGGTGGAAGCGGCCAGGGGCAGCGACCTTTGCCTGCTCGCCGTCAGCGTGCTGACCTCGATGGACGAGCAGGACATGATCGATGTCGGCTACGAATATGACCCGCACACGCTGGTGCTGAGGCGCTCGGAACAGGCGCTGCATGCCGGCATGGGCGGCATCGTCTGCTCGGCGGCGGAGGCAGAAGCGGTGCGCCGCATCGTCGGCCCCGACATGGCGGTGGTGACGCCCGGCATCCGGCCGGCCGGCAGCGACCATGGTGACCAGAAACGCGTGGTGACGCCGGCGCAAGCAGTCCGCAACGGCGCCAGCCATCTTGTGGTGGGCCGCCCGATCGTCGCGGCAAACGACCGCCGCGCGGCAGCGCAGGCGATCCTCGACGAAATGCGCTCTGCGTAGACAAGGGAGAGAACAATGCCGAAGGGATACTGGATCGCCCGCGTCGATGTGCGCGATGCCGAAGGCTACAAGGCCTATATCGCCGCTTCGAAGCTCGCCTTCGACCGTTTTGGCGCAAAATTCCTGGCGCGCGGCGGAGCCCATGAGCTGGCCGAAGGGCCTGGCCGCGCCCGCAACGTGATCATCGAATTCGAATCGCTTGCGATCGCGCATGACTGCTACCACTCGCCGGAATATCAGCGCGCGGTGGCCATTCGCCAGAAGGTCGCCGACGGTGAGATCGTGCTGGTCGAAGGGGCCTGAAGCCTATCGCGGCCCACAGGCTTCAGACGAAGTCCTGGAGGTTCACGTCCCGCAGCTTGGCTCCGCCAAGCAGCGCCCCGACCAGCTGGTGCTTGAGGGCAAGGCACTGCGAGCGGGAAAGTTTCACGATGCCGGGAACGTCGCTCTTTTCGCAGGCCTGCAGCAATTGCCTCTGCTGTTCGATGATCAGCGGCATGAAATCGCGCGACTTGAAGCCGAGATGAAGCGCCCGTTCCGACTGGTCGAGGATCTGGCTGAGCAGCTGTACCAGCCGCAAATTCTCGGAAAGCTCGGCAATCGCCAGGCGGAAGGCACGGTCGGCCGCGAGGAACGCAACGGGGCTGCGCAGCGTCTCCGGCTTCAGCACCTTTCTCGCCGCCAGCCTGATCTCGTCCAGCCCGCGCTCGGTAATGCCGGTGGTGGCAACCCGGAACACTTCCGGCTCGACCAGGCCGCGCACGTCGAAGATCTCGTTGACATCGCGCAGGGTCAGCGTGGTGATGACATAGCCGCGACGCGGCTCGCTCCTGACCAGCCCTTCCTGCATGAGTCGGGCAAGTGCGGAGCGGATCGTCGCCTTCTTGATGCCGTAGCGCGCCTCGATCTGTTTTTCGGTCAAGGCTTCACCGGGCGACAGGACGCAGGCGACGATGTCGCTCTTCAGCTGTTCGTAGGCCTGTTCGCTGCGCAGCACATCGGCCGTCGACAGCGCCGGCGCCCCGTGCGGGGACGCGGCCGATTTCGATGGCGTGGTTTTGGTCGGCCCCATGCTTCTCTCGCTTCGCGTCGGCCTTGACGCGCATTGGCCATCTTAGTTATGCTCGCTGAGCATCTCAGTCAGGAGCTGTGGCATGCCGCTATTGGCCGACTCCCCTCTCTACCCCGCGATCAGGGATATCGTCAACGCGGCGGCTGGCGCCAATCCCTTCGAGGACGTCAAGGCCGTGCTGAGCGACTATACCAACCGCTTCCATGCGCTCGGCGGACTGGCTCACGAGGAGGAGGACGACGAGCTCTTGCTGCATGCCAGCCCGCAGCTGACGATCTACCACATCACGCTCTCGCCCGGGGTGCAGTATCCGCCACATAACCATCTGATGGACGCCCTGATCGGCATCTATTGGGGCGGCGAGACCAATTTCATCTACCCGCTCGCCGGCCAAAAGGTCGACGAGCCTGAGCGGCAGGATTTTTCGGCGCCCGCGCTGGTGCACATGTCTTCCAGCACCATTCACTCGGTCGCCAATACCGGCAGTGCCCGGTCCGGAGCCCTGCATGTCTATCTCGGCAATCTGCCCGGCACCGACCGCCAATTGTGGAGCCTGGCCGACAACCGGCCGGAGCCGTTCGACAACGCCAGGTACATGGCCGGCGCACGGCCGATATAGGCCGAGCCTAGCCGCCGTGGCGCTCGCCGATAAATCGGCTTGCCGCCGTCTCGGCCATGACGTCGGCAAGCTCCAGGCCCCATTGCCGGCGGCAGTAGGCACGGAAATCGAAGCAGGGAAGGCCGGGGCAGACCTCGAATTCGATCAGGTGAACCGTGTCGTCGGCCTCGACGCGCAGGTCGATGGAAAACACGTCGCGCAGGCCGAGCCCGCCGATCAGCCGCCCGGCGATCGCTCTGATCCTGGCGTCGGCGACCGGCTGGACATCGGCGACGGCGACGAGCTCTGGTTCGGCATAAAATCCTGCCGCCTTCGCCGCCTCGCCGGTTTCGCCGTAGAGCGCCATACTGTCCGCCATGGTCTGGAAATCCGCGCCGGAATCGACAAAGGCGACGCCGAGCGCCTCGACACCGGTTTGCGGCGTCAGTGCGAGAAAGCTGGCGCGCACATTGCGGCCGGCGACATAGGGCTGGACGACGACATCGTCGCGATAGGCGGCGAAGACCCGCCGGCTAAGCTCCAGCGCGTGGCCGAGATCAGCCACACGTGAATCCGGCCAGATGCCGATCTTGGCGCCAAGCCGGTTGGGCTTGACGAACCAGCCGGCGGCGGAGGCCGGCGGCTCGACCAGCCATTTGCCATCACGGGCAAGGCCAGCCTGCGGCGCCGGCAGGCCGAGCGCGCCAAGCACGGCACCGGAGCGGAACTTGTCCTGGCAGAGCGCGAACAGCGAATCATCGGCGCCGATCGTCCGCAACCCCTTGAGCCGGGCCAGTGCGGGAGCCGCGCCGCCACGGAAATAGGCGACGCCGTCGGACAATGTCCAGACCAGCGTGCTCTGCGCATCCGCACCCTCCAGCGCCTCGGCGGCATCGTCGAGCGCCACCGGCGCAAAGGCGAGACCCCGCGCCTCGCAGGCGGCGGCGAGTGCGGCGAATTCGGGGGCGATGTCCGTCGACTGCGCGAGGTAGGATGAGATCTCGGTGGCGCGCTGCGATGGGAAGCCGTCGGCGATCAGACGATCGAAACAAGCCTTCTCCGGCTCGTAGACAAGGATCAGCTTCGGCTTATGCTTTGACATGATGGGGCGGATTCCAGCGGTGCGATGGCTTAGAGCGCGTCGCGTCGAAACGACATGCATTACCATCCCACGGCGCCTGCCATCGGCTTTCGCGAAACCGACCGTGCCGGGCGCTTGCGTGACAACGCCCGCGAAAACAATTACCTGCCGCGGGTGTTCAGGCGATCAGCACGCGCGGTTCGAACCGGCCGTTGACGGGGATATCGACGAGGAAGGTCATGCCCGCCTGCGGATCGAGCTTGCGCTGCTTGTCGTCCTTGCCCTTCCAGGCCGAGGTCACCGCCAGCCGGTCGGCCTTGGCGCCGATAAAGGCCGGACAGGACGCCTGCGTCGCCGGCATGGGAATTTCGCGCAACAATGTGCCATCGGGCGAATAGGCCTTCACCGCCTTGCCCCCCCAGACGGCATTCCACAGGACACCATCGCGGTCGACGACAGAGCCGTCGACGTAGCCCTTCGACGAGCGGTGGTCGACGAACACTTTCGGTTCGCCAACCGGCAGGCCAGTCGCCGGATCGCAGCCGACGCGCATCAACAGGCCGGTCGCGGTGTCGGTGTAGTAGGCGATCGTTCCGTCCTCGGAAAAGCAGATCGAGTTCGACACGGTGATGTCCGAAAACAGGCGGCGCAGTTCGCCCCTAGAGAACCAGTAGATCGAGCCCGCGCCCTTGCTCTCGTCCTTGGCCATCGTGCCGACCCAGAAGGCACCGCAGGGATGGACGCGGGAATCGTTGGAGCGGGTGAGCGGGTTATCGGCCTCGATGGGCGTGTGCAGCGTCATCGTGCCGGTCGCGACATCGCGGACAAAAAGCCCGGTCTCGGTGGCGATCAGCTGGCGCTGCTCGTCGATGATGGCAATGGCGCTGGCCATCTGGCCAAGCTCGTGGATCTTCAGGGCGCCCGTGAGCGGCTTTTCCAGAAGCTGGCCGTTGACGATGTCGAACCAGAACAGCGCACCGGTAGCGGGATCGTAGCTCGGGCCTTCGCCGAGCTGGCAGATGTGATCGGAAAAAATCGAAACCGCGCTCATCATGCTTCTCCGAACACCGCATCCCAGGCCGCAACGGCGGCGTGCGCACGGGCGGCGACGTCGTCGACGCTCATGCCCGGTTTGAACAGGCTGGAGCCCAGGCCGAAGACCGAGACGCCCACCGCCTTGTAGCCGGCAAAGTCCTTCTCCGAAACGCCGCCGACGGCGCCGACCAGGGTCTGCGCCGGCAGCACCGCCCGGATGGCGGAAATGCCTGATGCGCCGAGAGCGCTCGCCGGAAAGAATTTCAGGGCCGAAGCGCCCAGCCGGATCGCCTGAAAAGCTTCCGTCGGCGTGAACACGCCGGGCATGGTCACCATGCCGTAATGCATGGCGCGCGCCATCACCTCGGCATCGATGTTGGGGCTGACCAGCAGCCGCCCGCCGGCCTGGTGCAGGCCGTCGACGTCGGCCGCCGTCAGCACCGTGCCGGCACCGACCAGGGCGGTTTTCGGCAGCACTTGGACAATCCTGGCGATCGACGAGAATGGCTGGGGCGAGTTGAGCGGTACTTCGATCGCCTCGATGCCGGCATCGAACAGCGCCTGCCCCATGGCCATCGCCTCCGTGGGTTTCAGGCCGCGCAGGATGGCGACCAGCCCGCGCTTGAGTTTTGGAAAGACTGCGGTCTCGGTCATGCCAAGGCTCCGGTTCTGGCGATCATGCCGTTTTCGCGCGCGGCTTCGATGAGGCCGGCGCGCACCGCTTCATCGGCGTCGACGGTGCGGACGGCAAGCCCCGCAAAGCCGAGTGCGGCCTGGTAGAGCACAGCGAGCGCGCCCGAGGCAATCAGCACGACGGGCGCATCGCCGGCGCCATAGCGGAGCTTCGCCGAGGCGATCTCGCCGCCGATCAGAAGCCCGGACAGACAGGAAGCCGCATCTTCCGACTTCAGGTCCTGCAGGAGCCCGGCGGCGCGGATGGCAAACAGCTTCGAGGTGACGTCACCGCCCTCGCCGAGCGCGCGTTCGCACCACTGCCGGAAGAACGGATTGCCCGCAGCGACGGGAGCCGGATGCTCGCCCAGCGAATGTTTGAGGATGGAATGCGCTGAAAGCACCGAGAACAACTCGCCGGTCGGCCATGTGCCGAAGCCGGCAACCGCGCCGTCCTCGACCAGCACCCATTTCGAATGGGTGCCAGGCATGCAGGCGAGATGCCGCCCCTTCGGCGGCAAACCGGCGCCGGCAAGCTGTGTTTCCTCACCGCGCATGACATCGGGCGCATCGGCCAGGCGCTGGGCAAGGCCCGGCACGATGCGGATGTCGCGTTTCTGATCAGCCACGCGGGCGGCACCGCCGAGGATGGCGCCGATCGGCGCCGGCACGCTCACATAGGGCGCCTCGATCCAGCCCTGACGGGAGCCGGCCATGCCGCAGATGATGACGGGCAGTGTTTCCGGCGCGCCCAGGGCGGCCAGATGGCCTTCCAGAACGTTCGAAAAACCTTTTTCGCGCGCGGTGATCAGGCCGTCATCGCCGCGGCGCTCGGCAAGCACCTTGCCGCTGCCGTCGATCAGCCATGCGCGAAGCCGGGTCGTGCCCCAATCAAGCGCGGCTACCGCCGGCATATCGCCGGCAAATTCCGGGCTCACAGAAAACCTCCGTCGACGATCAGCATCTGCGCGGTCAGCATGCGCGAGGCATCCGAGGCCAGGAACAGCACCGTGCCGACCATGTCGTCCGGGCGCATGACCTCCTTGATGCACTGCTTGGCGACATGGGCTGCAAGCGCCCCTTCGGTCACCCAGCGTTCCTGCTGCCGCTCGGTGATCACCCAGCCGGGCGCGACGGCGTTGACGCGGATACGGTCGGGCCCGAGCTTGCCGGCCAGCCCTTTGGTGAGGCCGAGGATGCCCGCCTTGGCGGCGGTGTAGGCCGGCATGTCGGGATGGTTGATGAGGTAGGATGTCGAGGTGAAGTTGATGATCGAGCCGCCGCCGGCCCGCTTCATGCCCGGCGCCACCGCCTGCGCGGTGAAGAAATGTGGTCTGAGGTTGATCGCCTGGTTGTTGTCCCAGAACTCCACCGTCACGTCCTCGACGGCGTGGCGCTCGTCCCAGGCGGCATTGTTGATCAGCACGGTGACATCGCCATGCGCCTGTGCCGCCTTGGCCGCCGAGGCGCGCAGCGCCTCGATGTCGCGCAGATCGGTCTTGAGATAGAGCGGCCGCCGGCCGAATTCCTTCTCGATGCGGTCGGCAAGCAGCGTGCTCGGACCCTCGGCGATGTCGATGAAGGCGACATTGGCGCCCTGGCGCACGAAACCCTCGGTCAGCGCCGCGCCGATCCCGGAACCGCCGCCGGTGATCAGCACCGAGGCGCCCTTGAGGTCGGCAAAATCCGCCGATGGCATCATCTTTCTTGTCTCCCAGCGCATGACCCCGAAAATCGGATCGATTTTCGGATAGGGATCATGCGCAAATACAAGTTGCAACAGCGTCCTTTGCGCGTCCCAAGGACGCACGGCGCTGTAGGCGTGAACGGCGCGCATCCTAGCCACGCAAGTCGCGCGGGCAAGGGCGAAACGTCGGATTTGCAGGCTCATGTCGGACAAAACGACAATGCGCCGCAGTGGAAGCGCGCCGCGACATCGGCGGAATGCTGACTACGTCGAAATCGCCGGTCAGATCGCCTTGGCGCGCAGGGCGCCGCGGAAGGAATCGCGGAGATAGCCGAGCGTGGCGTCAGCATCGACCGGCTTGCCAAAGAGATAGCCCTGCCCGCCGGCGCAGCCGAACTGGACAAGGCGATCGGCCTGCGCTTCCTCTTCGATGCCTTCGGCGACCACATCCATGCCAAGCCCTTCGCACATGGCGAGAATGGCGCGGATGATGTGTTCGGACGGGCGGTCGTCGAGAATGGAGGAGACGAAGGCGCGGTCGATCTTGAGCTTGTCGAAATGGAATTCGCGCAGGCGGCCGAGCGAGGACTGGCCGGTGCCGAAATCGTCGAGCGAGACGCGGATGCCGACGCGACGCAGATCCTCGACGATCTGCGCGGCCGAGGCCGGGTCGTTCATCAGGCCGGTCTCGGTAATCTCGATCTCGAGGCGGCGCGGATCAAAGCCGGTGCGGTCGAGGATCGCCAATATGTGCAGGCCGGTGTTCTGGTCGACGAGCTGCGAGGGCGACAGGTTGAAGGACAGGAACAGGTCGCTCGGCCAGTTCCTGGCCGCCTCGGTCGCCTTGCGCAGCACGAGCTGCGACAGCGGGCCGATGATGCCGCGCTCTTCGGCGATGGGGATGAAGACGGTCGGCGGCACGGCGCCGAGGTCCCGATCGGTCCAGCGCGCCAGCGTCTCGAAGCCGATGGTGCGGCGCGTGGTGAGGTCGACGATCGGTTGGAAATGCGGCTCCACCTCGCCGGCCGAGACGGCGCGGCGCAGCGCCTGTTCGATGCGGGTGACGCGCTTGGCCGCCTCTTCCATCTCACGGGTGTAGACGACGACCCGACCACGGCCGGAGCGCTTGGCGTGGTAGAGAGCCGTTTCGGCCTTGTTGATGAGGATCTCGGTGGTCTCGTCGCCGGAATAGAACAGCGAGCAGCCGACCGAGGCCGACAGCCTGGCGGTGCGTTCGCCGACATCGTATGGCGCCGACAGGATCTCGATCAGCATGCGGGATTTTTCCGCCGCCGCTTCCTCGGAGAACACCAGCGGATAGAGGAAGGCGAATTCGTCGGCGCCGATGCGGCAGACCGTCGAATGGCCGTCCATCGAGGCGCGCAGCCGCATGGCGACCTGGATCAGGATGTCGTCGCCGGCCTTGTGGCCGAACAGATCGTTGATCGGCTTGAAGCCGTCGAGGTCGAGAATGCCGACGGTGAAAGGCGCGGGATCATCGGCGCGGTCGCTGATCAGGCGATCGACCTTGTCGAAGAAGCGGCGATGGTTGCCAAGCCCGGTCAACGGATCGGTGAAGGCCAGATCCGTGCTCTCCCTGTTTGCCTGACCGGTGCCAAACGGAGTTTGCATCGGTGTCCCTGTTTTTGACGTCGGAATTTATATCGGAGACTGGCAGCAAACCCTTTAGGAAACGTATCTCGAAAATCGATTTTTTGCGGACGGGACACGATCCGGAAAACGCAATCCGGTTTCCCCGGCGATGTTGCCGCGGCAAAGAGCCGGACGCCCAGGGAAAGCCGGCTAAGCTGAGCGTCAAACCCTTGTTTTCGCGGTGATTTTCAGCCGCCAAGCTTGACGCGATAGAGCTCAAGCAGGGGCCTGCCCGTCTCCGCCACTGGCTCCAGCCAGTCCGGCACGTCGCCGCGCGCCAGCCTGGCCAGGAATCCGTCAGGCGCCCTGCCGACGAGCAGGCGGGTTTCCGGGTTGCCACGGCAGAGCGCGACAAGCCCGACATGGTGGCTTTCGACCACCGACCTGGCATCGGCGTCCGATCCGAGGAAGGTATCGAGTGCAAGCAGGTTTCCCGCGACGTTGCGATGATACGGCCCGGCGAAAACGCGATGTCCGGAATAGGCCAGGATGGGCGAGCCGAGATTGGAAATAGCGAGCACGGTGGTGTCCGGCAGCTGGCTGAGTGCCGCGAACGAGGTCTTGCCTTGGCAGTTCCCATTGACACTGGCGCCGTTGACGGCCGCACCGGTTTCGAAGGCGCTTGACGCAGCCACGGCCGCGCACGCCCAGAGTGCGTTGACCGAGACCAGCCAGGCCGCGGCCACCCTGAGCGCGGAGCCGCGCGACGGGCTGGCTTCGGCCCGCTGCCGCCATTTGGCGATCCAGGCGCAAAGCGGGATCACCGCCAGGGCAATGGAAAAGGTCGAGCCGCGCACTTGCCAGGCACTGACCAGGAACGCCACCACCAGCAGCGCGCCAACGAGGCTGTCCTGCCGCCGCGAGCCGCCACGGCCGAGGCCAAGCGCCATCAGCAGGATCGCCACCAGTGGCGTGGCAAAACGCTCTACCACCGCGACCCGATTGTAGATGACAAGCTTGTACAGCGACTGCGCCTCTTCGATGTTATCGAGCCATAATTCCCTGAGGCGCGGATCGAGGTTCGCATAGGGGGCCGCCAGGCATTGCGGGAAAAGCGACACCACGACAGCGGCAAGCACCACGCCAAGCAGGCCGAGCGCCACGAGACGCCGGCCGAGCGTGGCGTTGGCCATATCGAGCGATGCCACGGCGGCGAGGCCGCATCCGGCGAGCGCGGCCACCACGAACTGCACTGCCGAAAAGGCATCGCATTGCGGCTGGCCCCAAGCGGATGGAGCGATGGTGGTGACGAAGACCAGCCCTGAAACGCCGGCAAAGCCAAGGCCGAAATCCCTGGCGATCCGCCCCTCGCCGCCGGGGTCGGCGACAAACAGCAAGGCAATGCACGCGCCGATGGTGGCGACGTAGGGCGCCGTTTCCATGCCGACCGCCAGCATCAGCGCCGCGCACAGGCCCGCGAGCAGCGCGGCCCAGCGCTGCACGGGTGCATCGAGCAGCAGGCTCAGGCAGGCCATGGTCAGCGTCAGCTGGACATTGTGATGATCGAGCGAGCCGGGCGAAAAGATGCCGATGAAATGCAGCGCCGCGGCGCCGATGACGACGGCCGGCAGCACGGCGGCGGCACCGGCGAAACTGCGCGCCGCGCGGGCGGTAAAGAGCAAAGCGAGGGAGAAGAGCAGTGCCGGCCAGAGCACCTCGGCGATTGTCTCGGCCCTTGCCATGCTGCCGGTCAGCGCCGAGGCTACGAGAACGATGGCGGCAAGCGGTGCGTCGACCAACCGCGACCAGTGCATGACGAAGCCGCCTTCGAGACCCATCCGGTACTGATGCAGGTCGAACCAGCCCTGGCCGGCCAGCATGTCGCGAACCTCGACCAGGCGCAGCAGATTGTCATTGTCGCCGCCGGCGTCGGTCAAGTCACGGAATCCGCTGAGAGCGCTGACGGCAACCATCACCAGCGTGGCGACGAGCACGAGCGCGAGGTCGTTATACCGTGACGGACGTGGCGTGGCCTCGGCGGAGATCATGGTCTTGGCAGGAGTCACGGACGGCCTCTGGGCGATCTTTTCGTGCCGAAAGTTATCGCGAACTCACTGCGCAAATCTTAAACCAGCCTTGCGCTTCGTCGCATCGCGCCGGCGGGGCGCCGTCGAATGCCTTCACGCGGCTCTTTGATCGTCGCGAAACACCCAGACCGACGAGAGTACATAGCTCGCGGCGCTTGCGGCGATCGTGATGATGGCTGACATGATCAGCGGCGAGGCGGAAAATATCGACACCGCGACATGGGCGGACAGGCCTGCAAACCCTGCGCAGACCAGCTGGGTGGCGAGATACCGTGGCAGAGCATGGGCGTGGTCGTGCCGTCCCTCGAACGTCCAGCCACGCTGTGCCGAATACGCCACGACAAAGGCCAGCATGTAGGCGATGACGCTTCCGACGAATGGCGGCATCCCGGCCGACACCAACGCCCATGACAGTACGAAGAGCAGCAGCGCCGCGCCAATGCCGACGATGACAAATCGGACAAGCCGTATGGCGGCGAATTTTCGTAGAAGCCGGCTCATTTTTCAGCAGGCGCGGCGGCTTCGCCTGATCCGCCGGGCTGGCCGGCTTTCAGCCGCTTGACCGGAATCTCCAGGACACCGAGCAGGAATGCCGAAAAGAAGGCCTGGAACGAAATGACGATCAGGCTCAGGCCCAGCACGACGATGCGCGGGATTTCGGAATCGGTCAGCGGGCCGAAGCCAAGATGCGCCCAGCGCAGCACCGCATAGCCGAAGAACAGGACACCGCCGGCAAAGCAGATGCCGGCATTGGCGGCAAGACGGTCGGTGCTGATGGTCCTTCTCAGCCAGTCGGACCCGCGGCTGCGCGGCAGGATGCCGGTGATCTCGGCATAGTATCGCGATATGGCGCCGAAGGTGATGAGCTGGATGCCGGTGATGATCATGAAGCAGGCGGCGACGAAGGTGTTGAGGTCGAGCGAAAGATTGTCGATCACCCGCAACGGTCCAAACACCAACAGGGCCGCGAACAGCATGCCCAGGCCGCACAGCGCCGCGCCCGGGATGAAGAACATCCAGCGCGGATTGTAGACGAGCAGGAATTTGAGATGCCGCCAGCCGTCACGCCAGGTCCTGAGATGCGGGGGGCGGCTGCGGCCGTCGGGCTTGAGCGTGGTCGGCACTTCCTCGATGCGCAGCCCGGCAAGCGCGCTGCGCACCACCATTTCGCTGGCGAATTCCATCCCGGTCGTCTGCAGGTCGAGCTTGCGGATGCTCTCGGCGTTGAAGCCGCGCAGGCCGCAGTGGAAGTCCCCGGTCTTGATGCGGAAAAACAGGCGGCCGACGAAGCTCAGCACCGGATTGCCGAGATAACGATGCAGCGGCGGCATGGCGCCGGTTTCGATGCCGCCCTGGAAGCGATTGCCCATGACCAGGTCGGCGCCGTCGCGCAGGCGCGTCATGAAGGCATCCAGCGCGCCGAAATCGTAGCTGTCGTCGGCATCGCCCATGATGATGAAGCGTCCCCTGGCGGCGGCGATGCCGCCCAGCAGCGCCGCGCCATAGCCCTTCTGCGCCACCGGAACGACACGGGCGCCGCCCTGGGCCGCGATCTCCTGCGAGCCATCGGTGCTGCCATTGTCTGATATCAGCACCTCACCCAGGATGCCGGCCTTGTCGAGGAAGGCCCTGGCCTTGCCGACACAAACGGCCAGCGTCTCGGCTTCGTTGAGGCACGGCATCAGGATGGTGAGTTCAAGCTGGTCGGTCGCGGCGGCGCGGATGGCGGTGAGCGCGTTCATGGTCGTTGTTCCATCGAGGACCCCCATCCGGCGCCTGCCGTTGGGGTATTCGAGGCTTATTCTTGTACGGCAAGGCTTAAGAAAACGATGACGCGGCCCCTTGCCTTGTCGCGATCGGGCTGGCGGGGGTTGCGTCCTGCCGTTGCCGTTCTTCAGACGTCGCGATTGGCAGAAGGCGCGGCGACCCTTATATCGCTCTCGTCGACTGCGCTGGGGACCCGCCATGAAGCTGAAAATCGCCGTCCAGATGGACCATATCTCCACCGTGTCGATCGCCGGCGACACTTCGTTCGCGCTGTCGCTGGAAGCGCAGAGGCGGGGCCATCAATTGTTCCACTACACGCCCGACCGGCTGTCGCTGCGCGACGGCAAGGTGTTTGCGCGCATCGAGGAATTGCAGGTGCGCGACGAGAAGGGCAGCCATTACTCGTTGGGCGAGAAGGTGCGCACCGATCTGTCGGAGATGGACGTGGTCCTGCTGCGCCAGGATCCGCCCTTCGACATGAACTACATCACCACCACCCATATCCTCGAGCGCATCCACCCGAAGACGCTGGTGGTCAACGACCCGGCCTGGGTGCGCAACAGCCCGGAAAAGATCTTCGTCACCCAGTTTGCCGACCTGATGCCGGACACGCTGATCACCAAGGACAGCCAAGAAGTCGCCGCCTTCCGCAAGGAGTTCGGCGACATCATCGTCAAGCCGCTCTACGGCAATGGCGGCGCCGGCATCTTCCATCTGCACGAGGCCGACCGCAACCTCGCCTCGCTGCTCGAAATGTTCGGCCAGATGTTCCGCGAGCCCTACATCGTGCAGCGCTATCTCAAGGACGTGCGCAAGGGCGACAAGCGCATCATCCTGATCGACGGCGAGCCGGTCGGCGCCATCAACCGCGTTCCGGCCGAGCACGATTCCCGCTCCAACATGCATGTCGGCGGCCGCGCCGAAAAGACCGAACTGACCGAGCGCGAGCGCGAGATCTGCGCCCGCATCGGGCCGTCGCTCAGGGAACGCGGCTTCATCCTGGTCGGCATCGACGTCATCGGCGACTACATGACCGAGATCAACGTGACCTCGCCGACCGGCGTGCGCGAGGTGCAGCGCTTTGGCGGCGCCGACATCGCCAGCCTGTTCTGGGACGCGGTCGAGGGGAAGCGGCGCAAGTAGGTCGTTTTCAGTCGTATTAACCATGTTCCGCCTTTTCAACCGGGCTCAATCCGGCTGCAACCAGAGCGATTGCCTTGTTCTCGTAATGTTCTTGATTTGACCGGCAATCTGTGATTGTCTTCTGCCGGGGCCACGTTCCAGGCCTATCGCATGGGTTGCGGCCCATATCCGGGGTGGGAAAATGGTGGCGCGGGTTCGCACGGTCGCTTTCCAGGGCATCGAGGCCGTGCCGGTCGACGTGCAGGTGATGATCGCGCCCGGCAAGGTCGGCATGCAGATCGTCGGGCTGCCCGACAAGGCGGTGGCCGAAAGCCGCGAGCGGGTGCAGGCCGCGCTCCATGCGTCCGGCCTGTCGATGCCGTCGAAGAAGGTGACGGTCAATCTGGCGCCGGCCGACCTGCCCAAGGAAGGCAGCCACTACGATTTGCCGATCGCGCTTGGCCTGATGGCCGCGCTTGGCGCCATTCCGGGCGACATGCTGGCCGGTTATGTCGTGCTTGGCGAATTGTCGCTCGACGGCACCATTGCCGCCGTCGCCGGTGCCTTGCCGGCGGCGATCGGCGCCAATGCCGAGGGCAAGGGCCTGATCTGTCCGTTCGCCTGCGGGCCGGAAGCGGCGTGGGCCGGCAAGGATTTCGACATTTTGGCACCGCGCAGCCTGATCGCCATCGCCAATCATTTCCGCGGCACGCAGGTGCTGTCGCGGCCGGAGGCCGGCATCCACGCCGCGGCGCGCGACCTGCCCGACCTTGCCGACATCAAGGGCCAGGAGACCGCCAAGCGGGCGCTGGAAGTGGCGGCGGCCGGCGGCCATAATCTTCTGATGGTCGGGCCGCCCGGATCGGGAAAGTCGATGCTGGCGCAGCGGCTGCCGTCGATCCTGCCGCCCCTGATGCCGAAGGAATTGCTCGAAGTCTCGATGATCGCCTCGGTGGCGGGCGAGCTCGGCGAAGGCAAGCTGACCGACCGGCGGCCGTTCCGCGCCCCGCACCATTCGGCCTCGATGGCGGCGATGGTCGGCGGCGGGTTGCGCGCACGACCTGGCGAAGTGTCGCTTGCCCATCACGGCGTGCTGTTCCTCGACGAGTTCCCCGAATTCACGCCGCAGACGCTGGATGCGCTGCGCCAGCCGCTGGAGACCGGCGACTGCATGATCGCGCGCGCCAACCACCGCGTCACCTATCCGGCGCGCATCCAGCTGGTGGCGGCGATGAACCCGTGCCGCTGCGGCATGGCTGGCGAGCCGGGCTATCGCTGCCTGCGCGGCGAGCGCTGCCGCACCGATTACCAGGCACGCATTTCCGGTCCGCTGCTCGACCGCATCGACCTGCGGATCGAAGTGCCTGCGGTCTCGGCCAGCGACCTGATAAGGCCGGACCGGGCGGAGAAGAGTGCTGATGTGGCGCTGCGCGTGGCACGCGCCCGCACCCTGCAGCGCGAGCGTTTCGAACGGCTCGGTGTGACCAGCGCCACCACCAACGCCCATTGCGCCCCCTCCGTCATCGAGGAGATCGCCATGCCCGACGCGTCAGGCCTGTCGCTGCTCAAGGACGCCAGCGAGAAGCTCGCCTTTTCGGCGCGGGCCTACCACCGCGTGCTGAAAGTGGCGCGCACGCTTGCCGATCTCGACGCCAGCGAAACCGTCGGCCGCATCCATCTGGCCGAGGCGATCTCCTATCGCATGAGTTCGGAGCGCGTGGCGCAGGCGGCGTAGGCGAAGGCATCGGCAGCTACGCCAGGTCCGTTTCTCCGGGCCGATCCATCTTTGCCCGGATCAGTCGGTCGCGGGGATCAACTTCTGAAGCGTCGGCGTCAGGATCATGCCGAAGGTCAAGACATCGCCATAGGCTCGCGCGGAAAGCATTGCGCCATGCACGGTCGCCATGAAGGCCTCGGCCTCAACGCGCGGCGAAGCGGAAATTGCCAGCGTGCCTTTTTCGGCACCGCGCTCGATGACGCCAGTCAGCCATCCCGAGAGAAACTGAAAATACGCCCGGACTTCAACGGCAAGCTCCGGTGGAAGGGCCGGCAGCTCGCTGGCAAGCAGTGCGCAGACGCAGAACGGCATGCTCGCATCCTCGATGCACCGGGCCCAGATGCCGGCATAGGTGCGAAGCAACTCCGGCGGCTCGGGGACATCGCGCTCGAGCCCTGCCATGCCCGTGACGGCATCCTCGAGGTAACGCTTGAGAAGGGTCTGCACGAGGTCGACCTTGCTGGGGAAATGGTGATGGATGCTGGCTTTGCGGATGCCAACCACCTCGGCGATATCGGCGTAGCTGAAGCCATTGTAGCCGCCGGCGACGATGAAGCTTCGCGCGGCGGCCAGGATCTCATCGGCGGTGTTCGAAGGCTTGCTCATGACTTGCTCCGGCGGAGGGCTCCTCTGCACTTAGAGCGGTTCGCCGTTTCATGGAAACCGGCGAACCGCTCTAACTCTTGTTTTGACGCAATTCCCAAGGGAAAGCGCTCACACTTTTCCTGGTATTATCCTAACCTGCGACCCGCGGTGACTTGCGAAGGATGTCGCCGACCGACAGCCATAGAGCGGACACGAGGAAGTAGAAGGCGCCGAACGCGGCATAGGGCGCAACATTGGCGATGCCAATGATCTCCGTGCCGCCGGCCATCTTGACGAAGAAGAGACCCGCCAGCGCCGATTGGGCGCCGCTCAGGATCATCGGCCATTGCGCACCGTTGGTTTTCCAGCGCCGCGCCGCGGTCAGGAGCTGAAACACGCCGGAGACAACGGCCCAGACGCCGTAGACCGAAAGCACCGCGTTCATGCTGTGACCGAGCGCGATGGCGACGGCAATCGTGGCGAGGATGCTGACGGCGAAGTTCAGCAACTGCGACTTGTTGCGGCCGAGCCCGCCGGTACGCTGGGCGTCGATGTAATTCGCGAGCGCGTCCCATGCAGGGTAGGCAACCAGCATGGCGGCGGCGAGCGGCGGGCTGCCTTTCGCGACGGTGAAAGCCACCGCAACCCAGGCCGCCGATACGGCAAACCGCAGATAATAATAGCTTTTGAGCCAGCCGTTCGATGTCGCGGCGCGGCTCTGATCATTCATTTGTCCAGACATGGTGGGGATCTCTCGTTTCACTTCCTACCAACTAGTAGGTAGCCCAGTGACCGTCAAGGCGCCTGGAAACGATTGCCGGTCACCTCGGCATCGCATTTGTGTGATCGGCGCTCGATCTCGTGGCGCCAGTTCGCTGTCCAACCAATTGTAGCGCCGCCCCTCATCCGCCTGCCGGCACCTTCTCCCCGTATAGTGACGGGGAGAAGGGAGCTGCTGCGCCCTCGGCGCTCTTCTTGCGACATTGGTGATTGGCGAATCGGCGATAGAAGCGTCTTTCTCCCCGTCACTACGGTGTCACTACGGGGAGAAATGCCCGGCAGGGCAATTGAGGGGCAGCGCGGACCGACGATACTTGGTCGACCCGTTGCGTCAGGCCGTTTCAACGCAAATCCGCTTGATCCTGCTTCGCCTTCAGCTCCAGCCGCCGCGCGTGCAGCACCGGCTCGGTATAGCCGTTGGGCTGGCTGGTGCCCTTGAACACCAGGTCGCAGGCGGCCTGGAAGGCGATGGAAGTGTCGAAATCCGGCGCCATCGGCCGGTAGAGCGGATCGCCGACATTCTGGCGGTCGACGATGGCCGCCATGCGCTGCAGGGAATCGCGCACCTGGATCTCCGAGCACACTTTGTGGCGCAGCCAGTTGGCGATGTGCTGCGAGGAGATGCGCAGCGTGGCGCGGTCTTCCATCAGCCCGACATCGTTGATGTCGGGCACCTTCGAGCAGCCGACGCCCTGGTCGATCCAGCGCACGACATAGCCGAGAATGCCTTGCGCATTGTTGTCGAGTTCGCGCTGGATTTCGTCCGGCGTCCAGTTCGGCCGCACGGCCACCGGCACGGACAAGATGTCGTCGAGCCTGGCCTTCGGCCGGTTCTTCAGCGCCGCCTGCACGGCGTGCACGTCGACCTTGTGATAGTGCGTGGCATGCAGCGTCGCGGCCGTCGGCGACGGCACCCAGGCGGTATTGGCGCCGGCCTTGGGATGCGCGATCTTCTGTTCCAGCATCGCCGCCATCAAATCCGGCATCGCCCACATGCCCTTGCCGATCTGGGCATGGCCGGCCAGCCCGCATTCGAGCCCGGTGTCGACATTCCACGCCTCGTAGGCGGAGATCCAGGCGGCCTGCTTCATGTCGCCCTTGCGGATCATCGGGCCGGCTTCCATCGAGGTGTGGATCTCGTCGCCGGTGCGGTCGAGGAAGCCGGTGTTGATGAACACCACGCGTTCCCGCGCGGCGCGGATCGCCTCCTTGAGGTTGACGGTGGTGCGCCGCTCCTCGTCCATGATACCCATCTTGATGGTGTTTTTCGCCATGCCGAGCAGCGCCTCGACCCGGTCGAAGATCTCGACGGCGAAGGCGACTTCCTCCGGCCCGTGCATCTTGGGCTTCACGACATACATCGAGCCGGCGCGGGAATTGGCGCGGCGGCCTTTCGGCCCGACATCGTGCAGCGCGATCAGCGCCGTCAGCGCGGCGTCCATGATGCCTTCGGGCACTTCGTTGCCGTCGCGGTCCAGGATCGCCGGATTGGTCATCAGGTGGCCGACATTCCTGACCAGCATCAGCGAGCGGCCGGGCACGGTGAGCTGGCCCCCAGCCGGCGCGGTGTAGGCGCGGTCGGGGTTGAGCTTGCGGACAAACGTCTTGCCGCCCTTGCTGATCTCCTCGGCGAGGTCGCCTTTCATCAGGCCGAGCCAGTTGCGGTAGACGACGACCTTGTCCTGCGCATCCACCGCCGCGACCGAATCCTCGCAGTCCTGGATGGTGGTCAGCGCCGATTCCAGGATGACGTCGGCAATGCCCGCCGGATCGGTGCGGCCGATCTGGTTGGCGCGGTCGATGACGATCTCGACATGCAGCCCGTTCTTCACCAGCAACACGGCATCGGGGTTGGCGGCGTCGCCGCGATAGCCGGCGAATTGCTTGGGATTGGCGAGTGTCGTGACACCGGCACCCTCGCCCAGCCGCAGCATGCCGTTGACAAACGACAGCCCGTTGACGCCGGCCCATTTGCCCGAGGTGAGCGGCGCCGACTGGTCGAGAAAATCCTTGGCCCAGGCGATGACCTTGGCGCCGCGCGCCGGATTGAAGCCCTTGCCCTTTTCGGCGCCGCCGGTCTCGGGAATGGCATCGGTGCCATAGAGCGCATCGTAGAGCGAGCCCCAGCGCGCATTGGCGGCATTGAGCGCATAACGCGCATTCATCACCGGAACGACCAGCTGCGGACCGGCGACGACGGCGATTTCGGGATCGACATTCTCCGTCGAGACGCTGAAGGCCGGCCCCTCGGGAACGAGATAACCGATCTCTTTCAGGAAGCCCCTGTAAGCCTCCATGTCGACGGGCGCGCCATTGTCGCGATACCAGCCGTCGAGCTTTTCCTGCATGGCGTCGCGTTTTTTGAGCAGCGCCCGGTTCTTGGGCGCCAGGTCGTGGACGACGGCCGAAAAACCATTCCAGAACGCATCGGCGGCGATGCCGGTGCCGGGCAGGGCCTCGCCAGCCACAAAATCATGCAGCTCGCGGGCAATCCGCAATCCGGCGATCTCGATGCGAACGGTCATCAGTTTGTCTCCAGACGAAAGGCTCGGGCGCGCCTTTGGCATGTCAGGTCTACAGGGTCAATTCGGCTTAAGGTGAAGGGGACCTTTAGGCAAGGTTGGCGAAGCAGCCGATCTCCCTCCTTGTGGGGGAGATGCCCGGCAGGGCAGAGGGGGGCGTGAAGGATCGCAACCTTTACCCTGTGATCGATTTGAGACCGGGCCAAAAGGCTTGATTGAAAACCACTGATAGGTCGGCGGGACAGCGCCCCCCTCTGGCCTGCCGGCCATCTCCCCCACAAGGGGGGAGATCGCTCTCATCCTCACACGGCGATCCTTGGCCGTCCCGAGGCCACCGCCACCACATGCGCTTCGATGAACATGCGCTGGGCTTCCACCGTGGAAACCTTGAATTCGGTCGCGACGTCGATCTCGGCATTGTCGGTGCCGGCGTCCCGGGCGCGCCCGGCGACGATGGCCCGCACATCGGCCTCGGCGGCCGCGATCGCCGCCGCCTCGTCGAGGAAATCACGCACCGTCTCACCCGAGGCAAGCCGGAACAGCCCTTCCCTTGGCTGGCTGACCCGCGCCTCGGCCGAGACCCTGACCTGGCCGACGACGGCGCCAAGCGCGTTGGCGACATCGGTGTCCTCGGGCACCACGCAGTCATTGCCGACCAGGGGCGCCAGGCCGGCATAGTGCAGCGGCGCCGAGGCGCCGAGGCCGATGACAGGGCGGTCGAGCGCGACGCTCAGCCGGGCGATGCCGGGATGGGCATCGACGGCACGCTGCACAAGCGCGTGTGCCACTGTCGCCGCGCCATCGAGCCCGTCCTCGGCGAAGGCGGTTTCGAGTATGTATTCGGCCGACCAGCGCGTCAGCGTCACCAGCACGCGCTCCGAGATTATCTCCGGCGACCCGGCAATAGGCTGGCCGCGGCCGTCGCGCTTGCGGGCGAACAGCTCGGCGCCGAGGCGCGCGGTTGCGGCATCCCAATTGGCCTGTTTACCCATCACATGCGCCGCGTCCGAGGGGGTGAAGCCTGAGATATGCACCAGGCCGCGCGAGACCAGCCGGTTCAAGGTGGCGTTTTGGGCATTCGACGTCAGCAGCCTGTCGAGGGCCAGCGGGGTCGCGCCGATCGCCTCGTAAAGCCGCGCTTCCGGAGCGGTCAGCCCGGCGGCAAGCCTGTCCGGCACGCCGGTGCGCACCGCGAAGCGGCCGTCCATGCGGCCGGGATTGGGCGAACGCAGCTGGCGTTCGAGCTCCGATTTGACGGCCTCGCCATGCGCCATGCCAGCCAGCGCCAGCGGCACCAGGCGGCGCGGCCCAAGCAGGATCTTTGGATTGAGCGCGCCGTCCTCCAGCGCCACTTCGGAATCGCCGCCAAGGCCGAAGGTGCGCATGGCGACCGCCTCGACCATGGTGCGGAAGCCGCCGACGGTGGCGCCTTCGGGATCCAGGCGCGGCCGGCCCTTGTCGAGCACGGCGACATCGGTGGTGGTGCCGCCAATGTCGGAGACCACGGCGTTGTCGAGCCCGGTCATGTGGCGGGCGCCCACCAGACTGGCAGCCGGACCGGACAATATGGTCTCGATCGGCCGCTGGCGGGCGAACGCCGCCGAGACCAGCGCGCCGTCGCCGCGCACCACCATCAGCGGGGCGGCGATGTCGCGGGCTTGCAAAAACCCTTCGGTCGCGGCCACCAGCCGGTCGATCATCGAAATCAGCCTGGCGTTGAGCAGCGTGGTCAGCGCCCGGCGCGGGCCGCCGAGCTTGGCCGACAGTTCATGGCTCGCGGTGACCGGCAGGCCGGTTCTGTCGCGGATCAGCTCGCGGGCGGCGATCTCGTGCGCCGGGTTGCGGGTGGCGAAATAGGCGCACACCGCAAAGCCGGACACCGAGGCGCCGAGTTCCGGCAAGGCCTCTTCCAGTTCTGACAGATCAAGGTTGGCGGCATTGCCGTGGACATCGTGGCCGCCCAGGCAAAACACCACCGGATCGGTGCCGAGCGCCGTCTTCAGCCCGTCGCGGGCGAGGTCGGCTTCGGAAAAGCCGATCATGACGAGCGCGACGCGGCCACCCTGGCCCTCGACCAGCGCATTGGTGGCAAGCGTCGTCGACATCGAGACCAGTTTGATCGCGGCCGGATCGGTGCCGGCCTTTTCGAGCACCGCGTCGACCGCGCCGGAAATACCAACGGCGAGATCATGCCTGGTGGTCAGCGCCTTGGCCTTGGCCAGCACCTTGCCCTTGTTCGGCCCCTGCTGCGGGCCTTCGGTCTCGGACCACAGCACGGCATCGGTATAGGTGCCGCCGGTGTCGATGCCGAGGAACAGGGGTTTTGGCTTGGTCTTGGCGGTCATTGGCAGTCCGGGCGGTGGGGAATTTTGCTTCCCCGCCCTTAGCCTATCGCGGGCGGCCGATAAAGCCACGAGCGCTGGGCCAACACGCGATGACCGCAATAGGCGCCTCGATCTGCCTTTGGGAGGAGATCGGCGGCCTTGACCGCAGTGCCAGGGACCATCTGGCGAGGATGCCGCTATTTGGCCGTGACAATGCCCTTCATCGAGCTGTGGATCGCACAATGGAATGGATGTGCGCCGGCAGCCGATACCTTGACCTTGGCGCTCTTGCCGGTGGCGAGATGGCCCGTGTCGAAGGAGCCGTCGAGCGCCGTGGCGGTGTGCGTCATCGGGTCGGCATTGGTGAAAGTGATGGTATCGCCAACGGCGGCCGAGATTTTCGCCGGGTTAAATTTCATGCCCTTGATCTGGACCGCATGATTGGCGGCATAGGCGGGCATGGCAAAGGCAAGCAGAGCAAGAACGAGCATGGTGCGCATGATGGATTTCCTCCTGAGCGCGAACCCTCATCCTGCACTAACGCTGGCGAACGGCCTTTTATCCCACGAAGCCGATCTTCTTATGCGTATTGTCACAAAACGGCTTGTTGGCCGAATGGCCGCAGCGGCAGAGGAAGGTGCGTTGCGTGCGGTCGATCGTGTGGCCGGTGCCGGTGACGATCTCGACATTGCCTTCGAGCTTGAGCGGCCCGTTGGTGGTCGGCGTCACTTTCAGCGGGCCATTGCGCGCTTCGAGCGCCGGCGCGTCCTTCAGCGCCGGTTCGCCGGTGGCGGTGAAGCCGGCCTTGCTGTGGCTGCCGTCGCAGAACGGCTTGTTTTCCGACGCGCCGCAGCGGCACAGCGTGGCGCGATAGAAGGTTTCACCGTCGAGCACGATCTCGGCATGCACGGCGAGCGGGCCGTTTTCGCGCAGCCGCACGGTGTTGACCACCGGCGGCTGTTCCTGCGGCCCGCCATCCTTCCTGACATAGGTGATGGCGCCGGACGGACAGCTTTCGGCTATGGCGACGATCTTCTCGACACCGGCCGCGTCGGGATGAATCCATTGTCCCGGCGCGTTGGGCTCGAAGACATGCGGGTCGCCGAGCACGCAATTGCGCGAGTGGATGCAGCGCTTGCCGGAAAAGCCGACGTCGATCTTCCCGCCCTCGACCGTGCCTGCCATTGCCGTGCTCCTCTTGCCTGGGCCGCCTCGCGGCTGAACAGACGCGGCGCGCTTTGGGTATCGGCACAGGCTATGGCTCCCATGGGGAAAACCGTCAAGCTGGCAAACCGGTCAGGGGACGAGATTGATCTCCTCGGTCTCGCCGCCGCTGCAGGTGTAGCAGCAATCCTCGCATTTTTCCTTGTTGCCGGGGCCGACGCCCCAATAGGTGCCCTCATCGCCATCGACCCAGGCGCCGTAGCAGATCGATTCGCCCTCGTTGCAGGAGATCGGCAGCGACTTGGTCTCGCCGTCATCGAGATAGAAGTCCTTGCCGTTGCCCGGCCAGACATAGTCGCGGTCCTGGCTGTAGAGCTCGAGGCGCATGGCGTTGGGATGGCTGTTCTTGACGGCGAAGGTGACGTCGCCGGCATGGGCGGCTGGTGCAAACAGGATGGCGAGAGAAAACGCGGCGGCAAGCCGGCGCGCTGGTATGAAAGACATGGAAACCCCCGATGAAGAATCGGCCCCCACGGCCGATGGGGTCATCATGCCATGACGGGGGCCGGTGCTAAAGGGGGATGACGACAATCCCTGAAATAATCGCAGGAGTTAAACGACGAACCGGCGCCATTGCGCCCTTCGCCTATCGTTGCCAGAAAGGCAGCTTGGCGATCTCTTCATCGACCTGCCGTCTGGTCAGGCCGATATCGTCGATCAGATGCGGGTTGACTTCCGAGATCCGCTTGAGATCCCAGCGAAAGCGTGTCTGTTGACGCCAGGCCGCGATGGTGTTGCGCAGGGTGGCAAGGCTGTAGCGCCGGCGCGATGCCTGCCCCATTCCCCGCCGCACTGCCCGATGGGGAGCCGATGCAAGAATATTGGTCATGACAACCTCCATATGGTTTGGCGCCCACAGGCTTGAGAATGGGCGGCCTTCGATCTGAACGAGGCTGAATTCTGCAGGATATGAAGGGCGCCGTAATTAAGCCCTGCCAAATAGTTCTCAAAAGTTCCAAACATGCCCTAACGCGTTGTTTTGGCGTCATTCCCTGAGAAAGGGCGGTGCGCTTTTTCCCGGTGAAACCGCCTCACACTTTTCCCGGAATTGCTCTATAGATGCGCCCTATGCAGGGATCGCGCTTTGCCTTTGGTCCGTTCGTGCTTGATCCGGGGGCGGGAACGCTGCTTCGGAACGACGATCCCGTTGCCGTCGGCTATCGCGGACTGAAATTGCTTGCCGCGCTCGTCGGACGGCCCGGCGAAATCCTTGAGAAAGCCGAGCTGATGGACGCGGCGTGGCCTGGGACGGCGGTCGAGGAAGGCAACCTCACCGTCCAGATCGCGCAGCTGCGCAAGCTGCTTGGTTCGCCCGCCGATGGCGGCGAATGGATATCGACGGTTCCGCGCGTCGGCTACCGCTTCACGGGCGCCATCGAACAGCTTGATCGCGTGAAGCGAAAACCCTTGCCGCTGCCGGACAAACCATCGATAGCGGTGCTGCCTTTCGTCAATCTCAGCAACGACCCCGAGCAGGAGGCCTTCGCCGACGGGTTGACCGAAGATTTGATCACCGACCTGTCCAGGGCCCCGGGCCTGTTCGTCATCGCGCGCAACTCGACCTTTGCCTACAAGGGCAAGGCGATGGACGTGCGCGCGATCGCCGAGGAACTTGGCGTGCGCTACCTCCTGGAAGGCAGCGCCAGACGCGCCGCGGGGCGCGTGCGCATCAACGCCCAGCTGGTCGACGCGATAAGCGGCGAGCATTTGTGGGCCGAACGCTTCGATCGCGGCCTGGACGATATCTTTGCCGTTCAGGACGAGGCCACGGCCAAGATCGTGGAGGCGCTGCTCGGACGGCTGCGGGCGCCGCCGCCACGCAACCGGCCGACAAATCTCGAGGCCTACGATCTGTGCGTGCGGGCGCGCAAGCTGATCGACGAATCACCGCAGACGGCACGGGAAGCGCATCTGTTGCTGACGCGCGCGGTGTCCCTCGATCCGGACTACGCCGAGGCCCATCGCTGGCTTGCCATGAACCACTGGATGGGATGGGTGCATTGGGGCGAGCCGGTCGAACCCAACCGTCGCATCGCCCTAGACCTGGCGCGCAAGGCGGTGGCGATCGATCCCAACGATGCCGGCTGCCGTTGGGTGCTCGGCAATCTGCTCGCGTATGAGCACAGTTTCGAAGAGTCGGATGCCGAATTCGCCAAAGCGTTCGAACTCGACCCGAACGAGGCCGACGCCTGGGCGACCTTGTCCGACATCGCGGTGCTGGCCGGAAAGGTCGAGGAAGGCCTCGAGCATATCCGCAAGGCGTTCCGGCTCAATCCCTATCCGGCAAGCTGGTACTATCTGACGCTCGGCGAGGCGCAATATGCGGCGCGCGACTACGAAGCCGCCGTCGAGACCTTGCGTCGGGAAGAGACCTACCGGACGAGCTCACGCCGCTTCCTGGCGGCGAGCCTGGCGCAACTCGGCCGGCTCGACGAGGCGCGCGCAGAAGTCGAATTATTCCTCATCGGCAACCCGCATTTCACGACCAGCTACTGGGTCTGGACGGAGCCATTCCGCGATACCGCAATGCGCGATCATTTCGTCGATGGTTTTCGCAAGGCCGGTCTTCCCTAAAGCGCTCACACTTTTCTTGGAATTGCTCCAGAGCGTTTCCGGACGGAGACCGTTTCACAATTTCCTGGAATTGCCCTGGTGATGCCCGGCCAATCACGGCACCAGATCGATCGTCTCGGTCGTGTGTTCCACGCAGATGAAGCAGCAGGTGTCGCAAGGCTGGTCGTTGTCAGGCCCGACGCCGGCCGAGATCTTGTCATTGCCGTCGACCCAGGCACCATAGCAGATGCGCTCACCCTGATTGCAGGACAGCGGCACCGATTTCTGGGAGGTCGGGTCGATCAGGAACACCTTGCCGTTGCCCGGCCAGACCGTCTCGCGGTCGCGGCTGAACAGTTCGACCGCAACCGCTTCCTTGCGCAGGTTCTTGACGAAGAAGGCCATGTCGGCGGCCTCGGCCGAATTGGCGCAGACCAGCGCCGCGAGCACGGCCACACGAAACAGCGTCACGGTCGGACCTCCCGAATCACCGCCGCAGAATCGCATGGCCGCCCATGCCTGTCGCTGGCTTTTGGAACTATTTCACGGAAGGACCTTCCGCCCTGATCTGCCGCCCCAGCCGCGCTGGCCGGCCGGCTCGACGAGGCGCGCGGCTTTGCCGCCGCGATCCGCAGGACATTGCCGGACTACCGCGCCGACGATTTCATCGGCACGTTCCGCTTCGATGCGGACGCCGAGGCGCTGTCCCGGCAAGGCGCAAGGCGCATCGGGCTCAGCTGATTTCGCGCTTGCAGCCCCGTTAACGAAGTCGGAAGGAGTTGCTTAACAGTTCGCCTCTATGTGACCCCTCGGGGGGTCCATGGCAAAGTGAGTATGATGAGCGACAGCCCCGACAAGCGCAGCAACGAATGGCGCGCCATTCTTCATATACAGGCTCGTGTCGCCGTCCTGTTCGTTCCGGTGGTGGCCAGCCTGCTGCTCATAGCCGCGCTTGCCGGCAACGAACGCAGATCCGTTCCCGATGTCGACCGGACGGTCACCGGCTCGGTGCGATAGGCGGCACAACAGCCGGCCGCGAACCCGTGTTGGGCGGACGTGCATGTCGAGGGCCGCCAACCATCCTGCGAGGCGCTCAGCGTGCGCTATTGGGCGCGTCATCCTTTGGCGCTAAGGTCATCCAATGGCAACATTGAGCGAATGGGCCCGGGCGATCAAGCGCGACGTGCATGCGCTCTACCTTGCCGCGCGCGATCCGCGAACGCCGTGGTACGCCAAGGCGCTTGCCGTGTGCGTCGCGGGCTACGCCTTGTCACCAATCGACCTGATTCCCGATTTCATCCCCGTGGTTGGATACCTCGACGATGCGATCCTGGTGCCCTTGGGCATCCTTGCCGTGGTCAAGATGATACCGCCCGAGGTCATGGCAGAACACAGGCAGGCCGCCGCCCTTGCCGTCGACAGGCCGGTGAGCCGCGGCGCGGCGCTGATCATCGCCTGTATCTGGGTTGCTTCGGTGGCGCTGGCGGGATGGCTGGGGTATCGGTACTTCGTAGGCTGATCCTGAAGCCGAGTCCCGTCGCCTGGAAACAGCCCGATCGCGTTCGCGAACGCGTCCTTGAGCAGCGCCGGCCCGGCTGCGTGGCACGGCGCCTCAATAAAAGCGCGGGATCGGACCGTTCTGCGGCGTCGTGCGGTCGCCAAGGTCGAGAAAGACCTCGTCGACATAGCACCAGCCCCAGCCTTCCGGCGGATCGTAGCCCTCGATGACGGGATGGCTGGTGGCGTGAAAATGTTTGGTTGCGTGGCGGTTGGGCGAATCGTCGCAGCAGCCGACATGGCCGCAGGTGCGGCAGAGCCGCAGATGCACCCACCACGAGCCGCTCTTCAGGCATTCCTCGCAACCGAGCGCGCTCGGCGTCACATCCTTGATCCCGGCCGCATGCCTGCATTCGTCCGCCATCGCTCTCTCCTGAACTATCTCTTCGTTGAAGCTTTTCCGAAAACCGACTTTTCGGGATCATGCTTTGAGGCGTGACGGCGGGCTGCCGTCCCGCGCGAGATAGGCATGCAAGGCGGCGACCACCTGGGCGCCCTCGCCGACGGCGGCCGCGACGCGCTTGACCGAGCCGCAACGCACATCGCCGATGGCAAATACGCCGCTGCGGCTGGTTTCCATCAGGCCATGTTGCGGTCCGAGTTCCGATCCGGTGCGGATGAAGCCCTTGGCATCCAGCGCCACATTGCATTGCGCCAGCCAGTCGGTGTTCGGGTCGGCGCCGATGAACAGGAAAAGGTGGCGGATCGGGCGTGTCGTCTCTTCGCCGCTGACGCGGTTGCGCCAGCGGACAGTGGCAAGATTGCCCTCCTCGCCCTCCAGCGCCTCGATTTCGGTCTCGGTCAGCACCTCGATGTTCGACTGCGCCTTGATGCGCTCGACCAGGTAACGCGACATCGAGGCATCGAGGCTGCCGCCGCGCGCCAGCAGCGCCACCTTGCGCGCATGGCTGGCCAGATAGACCGCCGCCTGCCCGGCCGAATTGCCGGCGCCGACCAGCGCGACCTCCTGCCCGGCGCAAAGCCGGCCTTCGATCGGCGAGGCCCAATAGTGCACGGACGTGCCCTCGAACTGCGACAAATTGGCGACGTCGAGGCGGCGATAGCGCGCGCCGCTGGCGATCACCACGCTGCGCGTGCGCACCGTTTCGCCGTCGCCGACATCGAGCAGGTAGCCGGCGCCCGAATTGTCGGTCGCCGCGCTCAAAAGCTTCGCTTCGTCGGGAATCACCATTTCGACGCCGAATTTCTGCGCCTGGTTGTAGGCGCGCGCCATCAGCGCCATGCCGGTGATGCCGGTGGGGAAGCCGAGATAGTTCTCGATACGCGAGGAGGCGCCAGCCTGCCCGCCGAAGGCCCGGCAATCGAGCACGATGGTCGACAGCCCTTCGGAGGCCGCATAGACCGCCGCCGCCAGCCCCGCCGGCCCGGCGCCGACGATGGCGACATCATACAGCGTATCGGCATCGATCGGCCTGAGCAGGCCGATGCAGCGGGCGAGGTCCTTCTCGCTCGGATTCATCAGCAGCCTGCCGTTCGGGCACAACACGACGGGCAAATGGTGCGGATCGACATCGAAGCGCTCGACCAGGGTTTTGGCGCACGGGTCGCTGCCGGAATCGAGCACGCGGTGCGGCTGGCCGCTACGGGCCAGGAAGCCCTGCAGCCGCAGCACATCGACGTTGCCGAGCGGCCCGATGATGATCGGCCCGCTGGTGGCGCTTTCCAGGAGCCCGACGCGGCGCAGGATCAGCGCCCGCATGATGCGCTCGCCGAGATTGGCCTCCTGCACCATCAGGTCGCGCACCCGCCGCGAGGGAATGACGAAGGCCTCGACCGGCTCGGCGGCCTCGGCATTGACCAACGAGGGACGGGCCGAAAGCTGCGCCAGCTCGCCGACGAAACTGCCCGGGCCATGGCTGACGATCGTCTCGCGCCGGCCAAGACCATCCTGGATGATATCCACCTTGCCCGACAGCACGACGATCAGGCCGGGCGCGACATCGCCAGCCTTGATGATGTGCTCGCCGGCCGCATAGGCGCTGGCCTCGCCGAAACGGCGCATGTGGTCGATGTCCGCCTCGCTCAGCGTGGGAAATGCCTGGTCGCGCCGGGCGCCGAAGATTGCAGTGCTGGATTGAGACATGCCGCAAGCGTAGCGAAGCCGCGACCCGGTTTGAAGTGGTTTGTTCGGCGCCTAGCCGCGAGGGCAGGTTTGGTTGACGGCCGTCGTCCCATTCGTGCCGGGATGACGACTGGAGGTTCAAGGATCGGTGCTGTCGACGGTGTCCGCGCCTGACAGCCAATTGTCAGCTGGATCGTGAGACATTGTTTGCGAATTGCCGCGAAGTCGATTCGCCGGCACGGGATTGAAGGTGAAACGAGCCAATGAAACAGATTGCCCTGTCGCTTTTCGTGATCGCGTCTTCGGGCGCCTATGTCTGGGACCAGGCAGGCAAGGGTCCTGCCGGCGACATGATCGACACGGCGGGTTCCGCCAATGCCGCCGAGGACAGTGTGGTGCAGCCCCCTGCTCCGGCCAGCCCCGTTCAAACTGATCCCACTCCAGCGCCTCCACCGCCATCGCCCGGGATCCGCCAGCAGAGTGCGCGGCTCGATCCTCCCGCGACCACGCCGACATCGGTCGGCGGCGAAACCACCGCCGCGATCTCCGCGCCCGCGCCAAGGCAGCAGCAGGCGACCAAGCCGCCGCTCTCAGCCAGCTCTCCGCAGCTTTCTCAAGCACCCGCAGCCCAGCCAGAACAGGCGCCAGCTCAACGCATCGCCGATGCCGCGCCGCGGACGGCGTCCTTCACCATAACCCCGGCCGTCTATATCCCGATTCCGCAGCCGAGGCCGGATTATCCGCAAGCACACGCCCGGGTCTTCAAGACCGCCATGAAGCTGGCTGTAAGCCCGGGCACCAAGCCGGCGGGGCACGGCTTTGCCGACGGTATCTACACCGGTCCTGCCGCCGATGCCTATTACGGCCTCATCCAGATTCAGGCTTCGATCCAGGGCGGCCGTCTGACGGCGCTCAAGGTGCTGAAATACCCGAATGACCGCCGCACCTCGATCAGCATCAACAGGCAGGCGCTGCCGATGCTGCGTGACGAGGCGATCAGTGCGCAGAGCGCCGATGTCGACATCATTTCGGGCGCCACGCTGACCAGCAAAGCCTTCATCCAGTCGCTTGGCGGCGCCTTGAAGAAGGCATCGTCCTGATCCATGCGCGATACGAGGATCTTGATGGGCATGCCCATCACCGTCGACATCGCCGGTGCCTCGGGCTCCACACTTGTCGACACGGTCTTCGATTATTTCGAGCACATCGACCGCCGCTTCAGCACCTACCGGACCGACAGCGAGATTTCGGCCATCAACCGGGGTGATCTTCCGATCCGCGACTGGAGCGCCGAAATGACGGAAGTGATGGCGCTTGCCGCACAGACGAAAAACCAGACGGACGGGTATTTCGACATCCGCAAGCCCGACGGATCGCTGGACCCGTCAGGGATCGTCAAGGGCTGGGCCATCCGCAATGCCGCCGGGATCGTTCGCCGGGCCGGCGTCGGCGATTTCTTCATCGAGGCGGGCGGCGACATCCAGTCCTGCGGCCGAAATGCTTCGGGTCTCGACTGGAGCGTCGGCATCCGCAATCCCTTCAATGCCGAAGAGGTCATCAAGATCGTCTATCCGCGAGGACACGGCGTCGCCACCTCCGGCACCTATGTGCGCGGGCAGCACATCTACAATCCGCTCGGGGCCGGCGATCCCATCACCGAAATCGTCAGCCTGACCGTCATCGGCTCGGATGTGTTCGAGGCCGACCGTTTCGCCACCGCCGCCTTCGCCATGGGCCGGCGGGGCATTCTCTTCCTCGAACAGGCGCCTGGCCTCGAAGGCTACGTCGTCGACAGCAACCGTCGGGCCACGCCGACGAGCGGCTTCGGAGCTTTTTGCCAGCCATGATCAAGACCATCGACCGGCTTCTTGACCATCAGACCATGTACCGGCTGGTCCTCTATTACCTGGTCGCCCTGCTGGGCACGGCCTTCGTGCTCGGCTTCCTCAAACTAGTGCCGCATGATCCGGTCATGCTCGCCTTCACGACGGGGCTGATGGTGGGCGCCTGCTGGATCACCAACAGGGTCTTTGCGGCCGTCTTCAAGGTTCCGGCCAACACCGAGTCGGTCTACATCACCGCCCTCATCCTGGCGCTCATCCTCGATCCGGTGGCCGCCACGGACCTCAAGGGGATATGCGCGGTGGTGTTCGCCTGCGTCTGGGCGATTTCATCCAAGTTCATCCTCGCCATCGGCGGGAAACACCTGTTCAATCCCGCGGCGCTGGGCGTGGCGCTGACCGCGCTGCTGCTCGACCAGCCGGCCAGCTGGTGGGTCGGCGGCAATTTGCCATTGCTTCCCGTCGTGCTTGTCGGCGGCCTCCTCATGGTGCGCAAGCTGCGCCGGCTCGATCTGGTCGCCACCTTCGGTGTCGTCGCGCTGACGACAATCCTGGCAACCACCGAGCCGTCGCAGTACGCCGCCGCGCTGACGGAGACGCTGGGCTCGTCGCCGCTGCTGTTCTTCGCCTTCGTGATGCTGACCGAGCCGCTGACCGCGCCGACCACACGGTGGCCGCGCATCGCCTTCGCCGCCATCGTCGGCTTCCTGTTCGCGCCAAACATCCATGTCGGCTCGTTCTATTTCACGCCGGAACTGGCGCTTCTGACCGGCAATCTGTTTGCCTACGCCGTGAGCCCAAGGGGACGCTTCGTGTTGACACTCGAGCGCATCGAGCAATCGGCGGTCGACAGCTATGATTTCATCTTCAGGTCACCGCGAAAACTTGCCTTCCAGGCTGGACAGTATCTGGAATGGACACTTGGGCTCGACCGATCGGACAATCGCGGCAACCGCCGCTATTTCACGGTGGCGTCGGCGCCCACGGAGCAATCCATACGGCTCGGGGTCAAGTTCTACCCGCAATCGAGCGCCTTCAAGCAAATGCTGGGCACAATGAAGCCGGGCAGCACGATCCACGCCTCCCAACTGGCCGGCGACTTCACCTTGCCGGCCAATCGCCAAACCAAGGTTGCCTTCCTGGCCGGCGGCATCGGCATCACGCCATTCCGCTCGATGCTGCAATATCTCATCGACAGCCGTGAAAGGCGGCCGATCGTCGTCCTCTACGGGGCCGAGACCCAGCAGGACATCGCCTATCGCGATGTGCTCGGCGCGGCGAGACGGGAACTGGGCATAAGGACGGTGCTTGCCGTGGCCCGGGGGGCCGAGCGGGGCCAGTATCCAGGCTATATCGACGCGCGCCTGGTGCGCCTGGCCATCCCCGATTATCTGGAGCGGACCTTCTACATTTCCGGCCCCCAGGCCATGGTCAAGGCGCTGCGCGACACGCTGCTGGGCATGGGCGTTCGCCGCTCGAAGATAAAGGTCGACTATTTCCCCGGCTTTGCCTGAGCGTCGATCAACCCTGCCGGGGCAGGGTGATGGTCACGACCAGGCCGGGGTCGGCGTTGGTCATCGTCAGCCGTCCGCCATAGGCTTCGACAATGTCCGCGACGATGGCCAGGCCCAGCCCGCTGCTGCCGCCCTTGCTGTCCAATTGCACCCCGCGTGACAGGGCGGATTCCCGGTCCGCGTCGGGGATACCCGGGCCGTCGTCGGCGACGGCGATGGACACGTCGCCGCCGGTTGCCCACGCCTTGACCCGGACCGAGGATCTTGCGAAGCGCGCCGCGTTCTCCACCAGATTGCCGAGGATTTCCGAAAGGTCGCCCTCGTCGACCGGCGCCATGAAATCCTCCGCGGCGTCGATCCGGAACGAGAGCTGCTTGCCGCCCGGCGTGCGCTTGATGACGGCGATGACGCCGGCCGCGGCTTCCCTGACGCGGCACGATGCCTTGCCGGAAACGCCGGGCGCCAGACGGGCGCGCGCGAGTTCGCGCTCGACATGACGTCGGATCGCTCCAGCGCTCTTCTCGATCTCGTCGGCCAGCTCGGTCTCGCCCTTGCCGCGCAGGGCCCGGATGTCGGCCGACAGCACCTGCAGTGGCGTCTTCAGGCCATGCGCCAGGTCGGTGGCGCGCGACCGGGCGCGTGCAAGGGCCTTCTCCTGCGCATCGAGGAGGCGGTTGATTTCGTCGGCGAGCGGCTGCACCTCGCTCGGCGCCGCCACGTCCAGTCGTGCCGTCCGCTGCGCGATCACGTTTCGAACGGCGTCCCGCAGGCTTTCCAGCGGCGCGAGGCCAACGGTGATCTGGACGAAGAAGGCCGCCATGAGGGCGGCGGCGAGCAGGATGAGCGCCGGGATGAGATCGCGTACATATTCGCGCACCGACACTGTGACGCTGCCATGATCTTCCGCCACGATGGCGCGAAACGACCGGCCGTCGGCATCGGTTATGGTGCGCACGACGGCTACGGTGAGTTCGTCGCCAGGCCCCTTGAGCTCCTCGATCGTTCTCAGTTCGCCGCTGGCGCCCTGGTCGGGCAATGCAAGCTTTGCGTCCCATAACGAACGCGAGCGCACCAGGCTATGGCTGGCCAGGTCTTCCACCTGCCAGTAATGACCCGACAGCGGATTGGTGAAGCGCGGGTCGGTCAGGCCCGGGGCGACCGAAAGCTGGCCGTTGGCCGCGAAGCTGGTCGCGCCGATCAGTTCATTGAGATCGGCGGTCAGTTCGCCGACGATACGCCTCTCGACATTCAGCTCGAACAGATAGCGCAGCCCGACCCCGGCAATGGCAAGGGCGACGAGGATCGAAATGGTGGCCGCCGACCAGAGCCTGAAGCGGATCGAATTGCCCATCAGGACGGCTCGTCGGGGACGAAATATCCGAACCCGCGCCGAGTCTCGATGACGTCGTTGCCGAGCTTGCGGCGCAGGCGCGCGACAATGACCTCGATTGTGTTCGGATCGCGATCATTGCCGGAATCGTAGAGATGCTCGGCGAGTTCGGTCGGCGCCACCACGCGCCCGGCATGATGCATCAGGAACGCCATCAGCCGGTATTCCAGCGGCGACAATGCGACGGCAACGCCGCGCAGCGAGATGCGCATCTGGCGCGTGTCGAGGAGCAGCGGTCCGGATTTCAGCACCGGCGCCGCCTGGCCTGTCGAACGGCGAAGGATCGCGCGCAGCCGCGCCAGCAGTTCGTCCATTTCGAACGGCTTGGGCAGGTAGTCGTCGGCGCCCGCATTGATGCCTTCGACGCGCTCGGTCCAGAGGCCCCGCGCCGTCAGGATCAGGACGGGAAAGCGGCGCGTGTTGGCCCGCCAGCGCTTCAGCACGGTCAGGCCATCGAGTTTCGGCAATCCGAGATCGAGGATCGCCGCGTCGTAATTCTCGACGTCGCCCGCGAACCAGGCGGCCTCTCCGTCGCGCACGGTATCGACGGCCATCCCCGCGGCCTTGAGCACCGCCGCGATGTCGCTGGCGATGCGCGGCTCGTCTTCGGCAAGCAGTATCTTCATCAGTCACCGCCCCTGCCGCGCATCAGCACGCCGGCGCCGGCATCGACATCAACGATCCTGCGGCGTCCGTCAGGGGCGACGACCTGGAAGCGATAGACCCAGCGGTCGCCGATCCGGATGAAATCGACGGCCACGATGTCGCCGGGTGCATCGGCGTGAACCACGCCAAGGATATTGGCCAGGCCCTTTATTTCGCCACGCTCGTAAAGGTCCCGCGCCCGGTCGTGATCGCCATCGTCATCCTCGTCCGCGCGGGCGTGGACCGGTCGAAGCAGGACAAGCCCGACCAGGCTCGCCGTCGCCAGATGTTTCAGCATCGGTTTCATCCGAGGGCCATGCAGCAGACCTTGTGTTTCAATCCGGCTCGTCACCTGGCCTTGTCTCCTGGTCCGCAAACACGGCAAAGGGCATCGCCCGCCGACGTTGCCTTGCAATCAGGGGCCAGTTGTCCCCGGCAGCATACGCTTGAGCACGTCGTCCCCGCGGATATAGTGATGCCAGAGCGCAGCCGCCGCGTGCAGACCGGCAACGATCAGGATCAGATTGGCGCAGAGGCTGTGCAATTCCCTTATGGTTCGGGCCGTGGCGCTGTCCGCGGAGACCGGAGCCGGGATGGTGAAGAGGCCGAAGAAACTCAAGGCGTCGCCCCTGTACCAGGTCACCAGGATGCCAAGAACCGGAATGGCGACAAGCAGCCCGTAAAGCACGAGATGCGCGACCTTGGCCACCCATCGTTCCAGCTCCGACATGTCCCGCGGCAGCCCCGGGGTTCCCAAGATCAGGCGCAGGCCAATGCGGATGACGACCAGCGCCAACAGCAGCATCCCGAACGAGATGTGGAACCACCAGACGAGTGCCCGGCCGGGGTCGTTGCGTGGAAAGATATCCGCGACATAAGTCAGGCCGTAAAGGCCGATAACCAGCAGAAACACGGCCCAATGAATGGCCTTCTGTGCGCTTGTGTAGGTAGGATTCATGCAAGGCTGTCCAATTTTGAATGTTTCTAAACTAGCCGCGATCATGTCAAAGCTTTGTCGGGTCGGTCCCTTCGACGGCAATCGAGGGGGCCGTGACGGTTGGCCCGACGAGAGCGGTTGTGGAACCGGGCATTGACGATCGCGACCCGGCGAGACATTGGCTGGAGGAACCTGTCAGTTCGCTGACAGTCGGGCACCGGACAACGCCGATATGCCGGACAAAGAAAAAGCCCGGACGAACCGGGCTTTTTCTTTGGGTTTCTGAACCATCGAACGGTTCGAAACGGGAATTTGGTGCCCAGAAGAGGACTCGAACCTCCACTCCTTGCGGAACACGGACCTGAACCGTGCGCGTCTACCAATTCCGCCATCTGGGCTGGTGCGGGCTCATGTAAGCGGGCAAGCGATTGCTGTCAACGCGCTTTTTGGACCATGCCGCCGAAAGCTGGAAACACGGCTTTGGCTAAAGCGCGATGTTCCAGCCGAGGCCTGGACTTCCGCTTGCCGGCTCAGCAAGCGTCAGCCCTCCAGCACTTCCTTCGACGCCACGGTCGAATCGGCGTTCAGCTGGTAGATGACCGGCACGCCGGTGCCGAGTTCCAGCTTGACGATCTCCTCGCCAGACTTGCCGTCCAGCGCCATGATCAGCGCGCGCAGCGAGTTGCCGTGCGCGGCGACCAGCACCGTGCCGCCGCGCAGCACGTGCGGCTGCAGGTCGTGCAAATAGTAAGGCCAGACTCGGGCGCCGGTGTCCTTCAGGCTTTCGCCGCCTGGCGGCGGCACGTCGTAGGAGCGGCGCCAGACATGCACCTGCTCCTCGCCCCATTTCTTGCGGGCATCGTCCTTGTTGAGGCCGGAAAGGTCGCCATAGTCGCGCTCGTTGAGCGCCTGGTCGCGGATGGTCTTGAGATCGCTCTGGCCAACGGCGTCGAGAATATGCTGGCAGGTCTTTTGCGCCCGGCTCAGCGCCGAGGTGAAAGCGATGTCGAACTTCATGCCGCGCGCCTTGAGTTTTTGCCCGGCGGCCTTGGCCTCGGCGTGACCCTGCTCGGTCAGGTCGACGTCACGCCAGCCGGTGAACAGGTTCTTCAAATTCCATTCGCTCTGGCCATGGCGCACGAGCACGAGGGTTCTCGACATGTTTGCTCCTTCAGATTGGCAAAATTGGCAGATTGGCCGCTTCAGCTCAGGCCGAGCACGTCCCGCATCGAATAGAGTCCTGGCTTCTTGCCACGGGCCCACAGCGCCGCCTTGACGGCGCCGCGCGCGAAGATGGCGCGGTCCTCGGCATGGTGGGACAGCGTGATGCGCTCGCCGGTGCCGGCGAGGATGACGCTGTGGTCGCCGACCACCGAGCCGCCGCGCAGCGTGGCGAAGCCGATGGACCCGGTTTTTCGCACGCCCGTATGGCCGTCGCGTGAACGCACGTCATTGCCGGCGAGCGCAATGCCGCGCCCGGCGGCGGCGGCCTCGCCGAGCAGCAATGCCGTGCCCGAAGGCGCGTCGACCTTGTGCTTGTGGTGCATTTCCAAAATCTCGATGTCGAAATCGTCGGCGTCGAGCGCGCGTGCCGCCTGTTCGACCAGCACCGCCAGGAGATTGACGCCGAGGCTCATATTGCCCGACTTGACGATCGTCCCGTGGCGCGCCGCGGCCGCGATCCTCGCATTGTCGTCGGCCGAACAGCCGGTGGTGCCGATGACGTGGACGATGCGCGCCTGCGCCGCGTAGCCGGCGAATTCGACCGATGAGCCCGGCGTGGTGAAGTCGAGCACGCCGTCGGCCTTGGCGAAAACCGGCAGCGGATCATCGCCGATCGGCACGTTGATGATGCCTATGCCTGCGAGCTCGCCGGCATCCTTGCCGAGATGGGGCGAATCCGCGCGCTCGACCGCGCCGATGACGCGGGCGCCCGGAATGGTGTGGATGGCGCGGATCAGCGTCTGGCCCATGCGGCCGGCTGCCCCCACCACCACAAGGCCCATATCGCCTTGATCGCTCATGTGCTCCTCACCGCCGTCTTTTTCGCACGCGTGGCCCGGACCGGAGTTTGGATCGGCTTGCTGTCATCGACAAGCCCCAGACCCTTCTTGCCCTGCACCCTGTGGAACCGTGCATAGACACTGTGCGGATCTGCCATCAGCGCGGCATGCGTGCCTTCCTCGACCACCCGGCCCTGTTCCATGACGACGATGTGGTCGGCATTGACCACCGTCGACAGGCGGTGGGCGATGACGATGGTGGTGCGTCCTTCCATGACATGGGTCAGCGCTTCCTGGACGCGGGCCTCCGCCTCGTTGTCGAGCGCCGAGGTCGCCTCGTCGAGCAGCAGGATGGGCGCCTGGCGCACGATGGCGCGGGCGATCGAGACGCGCTGGCGCTGGCCGCCGGACAGCGTCGCGCCGTTCTCGCCGACCGGAGTGTCGTAGCCTTGCGGCTGCTGGCGGATGAACTCGTCGGCCGCTGCCTGGCTTGCCGCGCGCTCGATCTCGGCGTCGGTGGCCGACATGCGGCCATAGCGGATGTTGTCGCGGATCGTGCCTTCGAACAGATAGGGCGACTGCGAGACATAGGCGATCGAGCCGCGCAGCGACTGTTTGGTCACCTTGGAAATGTCCTGGCCATCGACCTCGATGGTGCCGGACTCGACGTCGTAGAAACGCTGCAGTAGCGCCACCAGCGTCGTCTTGCCGGCGCCCGAGGCGCCGACAATGGCGGTCATCTTGCCGGCGGCGGCGACGAAGCTCAGCTCCTGCAGCACCGGCGTCTCCTCGACATAGCGGAAGGACACGTTGTTGAAGCGCACTTCACCCGACGTGAAGTGTGCCTCGACGGCATCCGGCGCGTCGCCCTGTTGCGGCTCGAGGTCGAGCAGTTCGTAGATCATGCGGGCATTGACCAGCGCGCGCTCCATGCCGACCTGCATGCGCGCCAGGCGCCGTGCCGGATCGTAGGCCAGGATCAGCGCGGTGATGAAGGAAAACACCGCGCCCGGCGGCTGGCCGAGAACGAGTGCCCGGTAGCCGGAATAGGCGATGACGGAGGTGACGGCGAGGCCGGCCAGCATGTCGGAAATCGGCGCCAGCCGCTCCGAGACGCGGGCGATCTTGTTCGACCGCTGTTCGGCCGTGTCGGCCAAGGCGCCGATGCGGCTCGCCAGCTGTTCCTCCATGGTGAAGGCCTTGACGATGGCGATGCCTTGCGTGGCTTCCTGGACAGCGCCGATCAGCCGGGAATTGATCAGCACGGATTCCCGCGTGATACGCCGCACCCGACGCGTCAGGTGGACGACCGCCCAGATCAGCGGCGGTCCGATCAGCAGCGAACTCAGCGATAGAACCGGATCCTGGTAGATCATGATGCCGACAAGGCCGACCAGGGTCACCGCGTCGCGGGTGATGGATGTCAGCGTGATCGACAAGAGGTCACGGATGCCGCCGACATTCTCGTTGACCTGCGCCGCCAGCCGGCCGGAGCGCGTATCGTTGAAGAAGCCGACGCCGAGCTTCATCAGATGGTCGAAGATGCGTTTCTGGTAGCGCGCCACCAGATTGTTGCCGATCGTGGCCAGCGCCACCGCCTGGCCGTAGCCGGCGAAGCCGCGCACCAGGAAGGCCCCCATGATCCCGGCGCAAATCCACACGACCAGGTCGCCGCGCCGTTCGTAGAAGATCTGGTTGACGATCGGGCTCATGATCCAGGCCGTGAAGGCGGTCGTGCCCGACACCAGCAGCATGCAGGAGACGGCGACGACATAGGACCAGCGATGATCGCGGCCGTTTTCGGAGAGGATGCGGCGCAGCACGGCGTTGACTTCGCCAACGCTGGCTTTCTGCTTGTTTGGAGCTTGAAGTGTCAAATCGGGAGCTTCGTGGGTTTTTCGCCTGGGACCGGGCTGCAATTCGGCACTCCTCTTAGCGCCATGCGGCCGGCTTGCCTATGCCCGCGGCTGATTAACTTCGTCGCGGGCGCCCCGACGATTCGCGCTGGGGGTTCAGGCCTGCCAGCGTCGGCCGGCCGTCTGGACGCCGAACAGCGACGGGTTCCTGGCATAGGCGGCAAGGCCGAGAAGGGCGGCCAGCGGATGGGTGATGACATAGACGGGCATGGTGCGCATCAGCGCGCTGTGCGGCGCCTTGTCCTCGAAGGCGGCACGGAAATTGCCCTCCTTCAGCGCCGGCACGATCTTCTGCGCGATGCCGCCGGTCAAAAACACGCCGCCACGGCTCATGAACACCAGGGCAAGATCGCCGGCCGTGCGCCCAAGGCAGGTGACGAAGGTCTCCAGCGCTTCCTGCGCCACCGGATCGGTCTTGGCCAGCGCCGCGCCGGTGATCTCGGCCGGCGTGGTGAAAGGCGCCGGCTTGCCGTCCGCCTTGGCGACAGCCCGGTAGACGTTGACGAGGCCGCGCCCGCACAGGATCTGTTCGCCGGAAATGCGGCCCTCGAGCTTCTCTATATGCGGAAACACCTCGAAATCGCGCGGCGTGCGCGGGCCGATGTCCATATGGCCGCCCTCGCCGGGCACCGGGATCCAGTGGTGTAGCGCATAGACCAGCCCGGCGACGCCGAGACCGGTTCCAGGCCCGAGCACGACGCGGCCGGCATTGGGCTCAGGCGTGCCGCCGCCGATCTTTTCCATATGCTCTTCGCCGAGCGCCACGACGGCCAGCGCCTGCGCCTCGAAATCGTTGAGCACGACGATGTCGCTCAAGCCGACATTGGCGAACATCTGCCTCGGCTTGACGACCCACGGGCAATTGGTGAGCTCGATCTCGTCGCCGTCGACCGGGCCGGCCACCGCCAGCACCGCCGAATTGGGGCGGACCGACGAGCGGTCGAGCACCGCCGCCTGGATTGCCTCATCGATCGTGTTGAAATTGGCGGTCTGGACGATCTGCGGCTCGGTCGGCTCGGAATTGGCGTCAAGCACGATCGAAAAGCGCGCATTGGTGCCGCCAATGTCGCCGATCAGGATCGGAAACCGCAACGACGTGTCGGTATCGCTTACGCTTGGCATGCTCTCGTCCGTCTCCGGCGCCCCCTGACGGCGTCTCGCCGTTCCTCCGTTGACTAGCGCATGGGTTTGAAAAGGGAAACGGTTTTCGAACCCGTCCGTGCGCAGAGAGGGGTTCTGCGGCCAAACGGCCACTATTTCCCGAAAACAGCTGGCTAAACCGATTGAGCCGGCCGGTGGCGCGGAGGCAATCAGTTCGCGGGCGGCCGTGGCCGTGGCACCGGCGCGCCCATCCTGGGGGTCGCGGCGAAAGCATTTGCCGCGCCTGGCAAATCGCCGCTGCCACTGGCCATGGCGGCAGGCGGCGATGGCACCTCCGGTTCGGGTGCGGCGACCGCGACCGGCACGGCGCCGCCATGATAGGTCGCCGCCTCGGCCGAATCCGGGCCCGGCGCGTCGAGCACCGCGCGGCATTCCTTGGGAAGGTTGGCCATCGTCATCACGTCACGGGCCTTCGGCGCGTCCGGGTTCTTGTTCGGCCGCCATGGTTCTTCGGTGAACCACCAGGCCAGCGGCTTGCCGCAGCCGTCATCATCCGGCGTCGCCTCCTGCGCCTTGCAGTCGGGCGAGCCCGGCTGGCAGCCGATGCGCATATGGAAATGATAGTCGTGGCCCCAGAACGGCCGGATCTTGCGCAGCCAGCCGCGGTCGCCCTTGACGGTGTCGCAGAGCTTTTTCTTGATCCCCGGATTGACCAGGATGCGTTCCACCTCGGGGTAGCTCGCCGCCCGCTTCAGAAGCGCGGTGTGCTGCGGCGTCCACAGCGCGTCCTTCACCAGATGTGTCTTCTCGTCGACCATCAAGGTGGCGCTCATCGATTCGCGCTGCGCCCTGGTCATGGCGCGGTCAGGCATTGGTGTCAGCCAGATGTCGGCATCGAGCCCGATCTGGTGCGAGGCATGGCCTGTCATCATGGGGCCGCCGCGCGGCTGCGAAATGTCTCCGATCAGAAGGCCCGGCCAGCCGTCGGCGGCGGCGTCGCGCGACAGTTTCTCGATCAGCGCGATCATTGCCGGGTGGCCCCAGCGGCGGTTGCGCGAGGGCCGCATGACCTGCCAGGTCGGGCCGTCCATGGGGATGGCGACACCACCGGCGAAGCAGCCCTTGGAGTAGAAGCCGAAGGATTGCGGGGTGGTCGCGGTCGGCAATTTTTCGGCGCCGAACAGGTCTTTTGCCCGTTCCTCGGCCGCCGCGGGCTGCGCGGCCAGAACGAACAGGCCAAGTGCTGCCGCCAGCAGTGATTTCTTGGCCACAACCGGCCGTGACGCTGTCTTCATGAAACCGGATCCCACCGCATCCCAAGGCCGAATCATAGCACGCAACGCAGCCTGCTTCGATCGCCCTAACCCTTGGCGCAATTCCTGAGGAAAAACCGTTTCACGCCTTTCCTGGAATTGCTTAGCCCTTCATCGGGCTGCGCGCTTCGCCGTCGCGCCAGTCGCCGCTTGCCCACATATGGTCGAAGGCGGCGCGGTAGTCGGGAAAGCGAAAGCGATAGCCCGTCGCCTTGATCGCCGCATTGGCGACACGCTTGTTCTCGCCATAGAAGGACCGCGCCATGGGCGAAAGTTGGGCGGTGTCGAAAGGAATTTCCGGCGGCGGCTCGACGCCCATCAGCGACGCGGCATAGGCAACGACATCCTGCGGCGGCGCCGGCTCATCATCGGTGACGTTGAAGATCCCGCCCTTGTTGCCATCGATGAGTTGCCACAACGCCCCGGCAATATCGTCGCAATGGATGCGATTGAACACCTGATCGGGCTTGACCAGCCGCCGCGCGGTGCCGTTTTCCAGATTGACCAGCGCATTGCGGCCAGGACCATAAATGCCGGACAGACGCAGGATCGCCACCGGCTTGCCGATTTCCCCGCCGAGCTTCAGCCACGCCTGCTCAGCCTCGACCCGCATGACGGAGCGTTTCGACACCGGCCGGCATGCGGCCGTTTCGTCGACCCAGGCGCCGCCATGGTCGCCATAGACGCCGACGGTCGAGAGATAGCCGATCCATTCGAGCGCCGGCATCCCCGCGATCGCCTCCCGGGCGGCATTCAAGACGGGGTCGCCGGCCTCTTCCGGGGCGACCGAAATCACCAGATGGGTTGTTTTTTGCAGCGCTTCGCCGATTTCGCCGGTCAACGCGCCATCGAACAGCAGCGGCGCGATGCCGGCCTGGCGCAGGGCCGCGAATTTTTCATTGGACCGCGTCGTGCCAAGGATCGCGGCGGCATCCCTGTTGGCGCGGGCAAAGGCCTTGCCGGAGTAACCGGCGCCGAAGATGAAGATCTGCTTTTCACTCATGCATGCGCCCCGTCTGGCCGCGCCAGGCGCCATTCCTCGCGCACCGCCGCATCGTTCTCGGTTTTCAGACCGGTCGCGGCCCGCACGGCATATTCGGCGTCAGGCACCAGCCGCGCCAGCGCCCATATTGCCGCGCCCCGCACCAGCGGCGAGGGATCGCTAAGCAGCGCGCGCACAGGGACTGCGAGCGCGGCATCGCCGGAATTGCCGGCGGCGATCAGCACGTTGCGGATGAAGCGGTCGCGGCCGATGCGCTTGATCGGCGAGCCGGAGAAGAAGGCGCGGAAGGCCGCGTCGTCCAGTTCGAGCAGGTCGGCGAGCGGCGGCTCGCGCAGATCGTTGCGCGCGGCGAGTTTTGCTTCCGACGCGGCGCGGGCGAACTTGTTCCACGGGCAGGCGGCCAGGCAATCGTCGCAGCCATAGATGCGGTTGCCGATCTTTTCGCGGAATTCGTGCGGGATCGGCCCCTTGTTCTCGATGGTGAGGTAGGAAATGCAGCGCCGCGCATCGAGCCGGTAGGGCGCCGGGAAAGCATCGGTCGGGCAGGCGTCGAGGCAGGCGCGGCAGGAGCCGCAATGGTCGATCTCGGGGCGGTCGGGGACCAATTCGGCCGTGGTGAAGATGGTGCCGAGGAACAGCCAGGAGCCGTGCTCGCGGCTGACCAGATTGGTGTGTTTTCCCTGCCAGCCGAGACCGGCGGCTTGCGCCAGTGGCTTTTCCATCACCGGCGCGGTGTCGACGAACACCTTAACGTCGCCGCCGGCGCGCGCGACGATCTTGCCGGCGATTTCCTTCAGCCGGCCTTTCATCACATCATGATAATCTCGGTTCTGCGCATAGACCGAGATTGCGCCCCGGTCATGCCTGGCCTGCAGCACACGCGGATCATGATCCGGCCCATAGTTCATCGCCAGCACGACGATCGAGCGCACGTCAGGCCAAAGCGTGGAAGGTTCGCTGCGCCTTGCAATCGTCTCGGCGATCCAGTCCATCGAACCGTGAAAGCCGTCGGCAACGAATTCGGCCAGGCGGGCCGGAGCCAGCGGGATCGCGTCGGGGGTGGTGACGGCAATGCCATCGAAGCCGGCGCGCTGCGCCTCCGCGTCGATCAGCGCGCGCAGTTTTGTGGCGTCAGAAATCGAGGTCCGCATAGTGTGACACCGGCGACAGGCCGCGCACGCGGTCGGTCAAGAGCGGCCGGAAGGAGGGCCGCGACTTCACCCGCGTGTACCATTCGCGCGCCGCGGCATGTTCGCGCCAGTCGATCTCGCCGAGATAGTCGAGCACCGACAACGTCGCGGCGGCGGCGAGATCGGCATAGGTGACCCGGCCGCCGGCCAGCCAATGGCGGGTGCCGGCCAACCAGTTGGTGTATTTCATGTGCTGGCGGATGTTGGCGCGCGCCGCACGGATCGCGCCCGAATCGGGCGAACCGCCACCGGCGGTTTCCGGCATGATCGGCTTCAGCACGCGTTCGCGCACCAGATGGCGGGTGACTTCGCTTTCGGCCTTGTTGAGGTACCAGTCGATCAGCCGGCGGATTTCGGCGCGCTGCATCGGGTCTTCGGCGAACAGCCGCTTGTCGCGCTTGAGCACACCGCGGGTCTCGTCGAGATATTCCGAGATGACCGTCGCGCCGACGATCGGCACGTCGCCTTCGGCGAGCAGGATCGGCAGCGTGCCGGCCGGGTTCAGCGCCAGAAACTCCTTGCGCCGCGTCCACGGCTTTTCCTCGATCAGCGCCAGCTCCTCGCCATACTCGCCGAAAGCAAGGCGGACGAAGCGGCAGGTGGCGAACATGGGATGATGGAAAAGCGTCAGCATGGTTCCGCGATGATAAAGCGCACTGGTGTGGTGGATTTGAAGTTCCTGCCCCCCTCAATGGCATCAGCGTTCAGGAACTTCAAATCCAAACCGCACTAGAACTTAAAGTCACAGTGTGGCTCAGAATCCGGAATTCGCGCATCGCGCTACTCCCAGGTGAGGCGAATTCCGGATTGCACACTGGCGAATCGCCGGGCGCACCGGTAAGTCTTGGCCGCCCGGTTAGCGGGCCGTCAGGGTGTTGCGACCTATAGGGGGACTTCAACGCCATGACAAGCAAGCCGTTCAGTTAGCCGTCGCGCAAAGCCGAGGTAGCCATGGAAAGCCAGACCATCGTCGAAGCCCTGCTGCTCGGCCTGCTGGAGGGCCTGACCGAGTTCATACCGGTGTCCTCGACCGGCCATATCCTGCTCGCCGGCCATTTCCTCGGCTTCAATTCAACCGGCAAGGCCTTCGAGATCCTGATCCAGCTCGGCGCCATCCTGGCGATCCTGAGCGTCTATTTCCGCCGCCTGTGGCAGATGCTGCTCGACCTGCCGCATGACCGGCTGACGCGGCATTTCGTCATCGGCATCCTGATCGCTTTCCTGCCGGCGGCGGTCATCGGCGCGCTGGCGCATGATTTCATCAAGACGGTGCTGTTCGAATCGCCGCGGCTCATCTGCATCATGCTGATCATCGGCGGCGTCGTGCTGCTGGCGGTGGACCGCATGAACCTGAAACCGGTCTATCGCGATGTGGAGCGCTTCCCGACCAGGCTTTACCTGCAGATCGGCCTGTTCCAGTGCCTGTCGCTGATCCCCGGCACGTCACGCTCGGGTTCGACCATCGTCGGCGCGCTGCTTCTGGGCGTCGACAAGCGGGCGGCGGCGGAATTTTCCTTCTTCCTGGCGATCCCGACCATGGTCGGCGCCTTCGCCTTCGACCTGTTCAAGAACCGCAACGTGCTGACCTCGGCCGACCTGCCGATCATCGCCATCGGTTTCGTCGCCGCTTTCGTCGCGGCGCTCATCGTGGTGCGCTTCCTGCTCGACTACGTCTCGCGCAACGGCTACGCGCTGTTCGGCTGGTGGCGGCTGGTGGTGGGTATCGTCGGGCTGGTCGCATTGCTGATCTGGGGGTGAGGAGTGGTCCGCGAAGCGGACGGAAAGCCAAATTGCTTGGCTTTCCGAACGACGAACGCCCTGAGCCAGCGAAGGGCGAGCAACGCTTGAGACTCGAACAACCTCCTCGACTTCGTCAGCCACGGGCGGAGCAAGGAGCGCCTCCCCTCTAATTCCGCCCATAAAACGCGTTCTCGACATGCACCGGCCAGCGCCAGGGCAGCACGGCGACCATGTCGAAGCGCATCGACAACCTGCCGTAATCCGCCTGCCGCGAGAGCCAGATGTCGGCGGCGGCCTCGATGCGGCGCTCCGATTCATGGCCGATCGCCTCCATGGCTTCCATCAGCGAACGCCGAGCCTTGACCTCGACGAACAGCACGAGATCGCCGCGCCGCGCGATCAGGTCGATCTCGCCGAAGCGGGTGCGATGGCGGCGCGCGAGGATGCGGTAGCCCTTCAGCATCAGCGCGGCAGCCGCCAGCCACTCGCCGCGATGGCCGCGCCGATAGGCTTTCCGGCGGTTGGCGCTCGGGCGCTCAGCCACCGTCGCCTTCTCCTGAGGTGTCCTTGAGTTCCAGCAGCCGCCGGTAAAGCGCCTGTTTCTGGCCGCCGGTCATCTTCGCGGCCTCCGCCGCCGCTTTGGAGGCCGGCATTTCGGCGGCGAGCGACAAAAGCAGGCGGTCAATGTCTTCGGGCTCGTCCGCCTTGGCCTCGGCGGGGCCGATGCAGACGACGATCTCGCCCTTCGGCGTGTCGGCGGCCGCATAGTGGTCGGCCAGCGCCCGCAGCGTGCCGGTGCGCATTTCCTCGAAGGTCTTGGTCAATTCGCGGCCGATTGCGGCTTTGCGCTCGCCGCCGAGCGCCTCGACCATGGCGCCGAGCGATTCAGCCAACCGGCGCGGCGATTCGAAGAAGATCAGCGTCGCCGGCACCGCCTTCAGTGCCTCCAGCCGCGTCAGCCGCTGCCCAGTCTTCACCGGCAAAAAGCCGGCGAACAGGAAAGCGTCGGACGGCAGGCCTGACGCGGTGAGCGCGGCCAGCGGCGCCGACGGACCGGGGATCGGCACGACGCGAATGCTTTGGTCGATTGCTTCGCCGACCAGCCGGTAGCCGGGATCGGAGACGAGCGGCGTGCCGGCATCGGAAATCAGCGCCACGCTCTGGCCGGCCTGAAGCGCCGCGATCAGCTTCGGCCCGGCCTCGCCGGCATTGTGCTCGTGATAGGCCGTGGTGCGGCGGCGGATGCCGTAGCGGTCGAGCAGCACGCGCGACACCCTGGTGTCCTCGCAGGCGACGATGTCGGCGGCGGCCAGCGTCTCCAGCGCGCGCAGCGTGATGTCGGCGAGATTGCCGATCGGCGTCGCCACCAGATAGAGCGCCGGCTCGAGCGGCCGGGCGGGAAATTCGGCCTGCCCGACCACATAGATGCGCTTGCCCGTCTCGTCGGTCACTGATGCCGTCTCCATTCAGCCCTGTTGGCCTGCCAAATCTTGTTTGGCATGGCTGGCGCAGGCTTGCAAAAGCTCACGCCGATGTAAGGTGATCGCCATGCCTTCGCCACAGTAGGGAACCAAACCGGCATTGGCAGATTTAGCCCCTGATTCCTAAAGGGAGGACAGGATGGACAGCCTGAAGATACAGGACGCTTTCGAGCCTTACTATGCCGGCCGCAAGCGCGTTGCCGCCGCCAGGGACAAGCGCCTGCCTGCCAAGACCGACACCAGCCTGACCGAGCGGGCGACGACCGCCCTGCCGACGAATGTCAGGCTTTCCGACAACCAACCAGACAGCACGACGGAGCACTGACCGGACGATGCCCAATCGCTTCGATATCTTCATCACCCGTCTTGAAACGAAAAGCGCCAGGGAAGGCGTGCCGCCACATCCGATGAACGACCAGCACAGCGTTCGCCGCGAAAAGGCCGACGCCAAACCGGCCCGCAACGGAGAGGCGCATGCCGAGAAGGATCGCGGCAAGCGCCGTTTCAAGCACGACGCCTGACAAGCGCGACTGGCCGAGACCGCTCTGCCTTCGTCTGGGTCACACCAGATAGCGGGAAACGCGCGCCTTCAGAAGGTCGATCAGCTCGATATCCATGAATTCATAACTATCCGGTATATCGAGGCAGATGACCCGGGCCTGCTTCAGGCTCGTCTTGAATTTCTTCTGCAGCTTGGTGCGGTGCACCTTTTCCATGACGAAGATGATGTCGGCCCAGGCGACCAACTCATGCGTCAGCGGCGTGTCGGCATCATGATTGGTGCCGGCCGACGCAACTTCGATATCCCGGCGCGTTGAAAACACCTGCTCGGCGGTCGGGCTGCGCAGGCGGTTCTGGCTGCAGACGAAGAGAACGTTTTTCACCGATTACTCATCCCAGATCTCACGCAGATTTTTGCTCATGGGGATGTACTGATCAAACGTCAGTCCATTCAAATCAAACTCTACAAAATTATCCTTGGCAATTCCTCGAAGCTTACTTCCGATATACGTTATGAAACTAAGGACAACGTTAAATTCGCTCAAGTGGGTCAATTTTAATTTGGATGTGACCTTCGTGTTTCTGATGAAGATCGCCTCAGCCTCAAAGAGATCGTCATGTTCCGGAGATCTCGATATCTCGGTTAATCCAAACTCGAACACATCGTCCGTGTTCAATGTCCGCAACGTCTCGTGGATCAGGAACTTCATGGCAGACCCATATTGGATGCGGCGCGACGCCTTCGGCTAAGCAAGCCGAACTTCTAGCATCCTTGATCGAGTGGATAAATCGTTCACCACAGTCCACCATTTGGCCTTGGCTATCGCGCCAGATCGGCCACCACTGCGTCGAGCACGATCATGCCGGCCGGCGTGGCGCGCAGGCGGGCGTTGCCGATCGGCGCCACCAGTCCCTCGCCCTGCAGCACCGACAGCCGCGCGCTCGACAGGCCGCGGCCGGAGAAGGCTTCGTAGCGCGAAAGGTCGATGCCTTCGGCCAGCCTCAGCCCCATCAGCAGGAATTCGTCGGCCTCTTCCGAACGTGTCAGGATCTCGCCGCCGGTGACGCCATGGCCCTTGGCCTCGACGAGGTTGGCCCAGGTCTCCGGCATCCGCTCGGCGATCGTCACCGTGCGTCGGCCGTTCTCGACGAAGCGGCCATGCGCGCCGGGGCCGACGCCGACATATTCGCCATAGCGCCAATAGGTCAGATTGTGCCGGCTTTCCGCGCCCGGCCGGGCGTGGTTGGAAATCTCATAGGCCGGCAGGCCGTGCGCCGTGGTGATCTCCTGCGTCAAAGCATAGAGGTCGGCGGCGTGGTCATTGTCGGGAATGGCGAATTTCTTTGCCGCATGCAGGGCGTGGAAGGGCGTGCCTTCCTCGATGGTCAGCTGGTAGAGCGACAGATGGTCGGCGGCGTGGCCGATCGCCTGTTCGAGCTCGGCCGCCCAGGCTTCCGGCGTCTGGCCCGGCCGGGCGTAGATCAGGTCGAAGGACAGGCGCGGAAAGATTTCGCGCGCGAGCCCGATGGCGTGCAGCGCCTCGTCGACATTGTGCAGCCGGCCGAGGAAGCGCAAATCCTTGTCGTTCAGGGCCTGCACGCCGAGCGAGACGCGGTTGACGCCGGCCGCGCGATAGCCGCGAAAGCGTTCGGCCTCGACCGAGGACGGGTTGGCCTCCAGCGTCACTTCGATGCCGTCAGGCACCGTCCAGTTCTTCGCCACGGCGTCCAGAACCCTGGCCACCGTCTCCGGCTTCATCAGCGAGGGCGTGCCGCCGCCGAGGAAAATGCTGGTCACCTCGCGCGGCCCGGTCCGCTCACGCATCGTCGCCAGTTCCGCCTCAAAGGCGGCGGCAAAGCGCTCCTGGTCGACCGGCTGGTGGCGGACATGGCTGTTGAAGTCGCAATAGGGGCACTTGGCCGCGCAGAACGGCCAATGGATGTAGACGCCGAAGCCGGGGCTGCGGTCGAGCGGCATGATCATGCCAGGTCCGGTCATGCCGAGCCCAATCTAGGCAGATCCAACCGTGCTTGGGCGAATTTCTGGAAGGCGCGGGCGCGATGTGAGAGCGCCGTCGGCTGGCCGGGTTTCCAGCCGTGCTTTTCCTCAGCGCTCATCTCGCCAAACGTCTTGTCGAAGCCATTGGGCAAAAACACCGGGTCGTAACCGAAGCCGAGCTCGCCGCGCGGCGGCCAGACCAGCGTGCCTTCGGCCTCGCCGCGATAATATTCGGCCGCGCCGTCGGGAAAGGCCAGGCAAATGACGGCGACGAAGCGGCCCTTGCGCCGTTCGGCCGAGGCGGCGCCGACTTCCTGCAAAGCCACTTCGGTGCGCTGCATGGCCATGGCGAAGTCCCTGCTGCCGTCAGGGGTTTCGGCCCAGTTGGCGGTGTAGACGCCGGGCGCGCCGTCGAGGGCGTCGACGCAGAGGCCGGAATCGTCCGACAGCGCCGGCAGGCCGGTCGCCTTCGCCGCGGCCAACGCCTTGATGTAGGCGTTTTCCTCGAAGGTCGTGCCGGTCTCGTCCGGTTCAGGCAGGCCGTAGTCCTTGGCCGACTTCGCCTCGAAGCCGAACGGTCCCATCAGGTCGGCGAATTCGCGCAGCTTGCCGGCATTGTGGCTGGCGACGACGATCTTCTTGCCATCAAGTGTATGCATCAAAGGCCCCAGATTCTCGGCTCGGCGAACTCGATCGAATTGCCCGAGGGGTCGCGTATATAGAGCGAACGGCCGCCTTGCGGCCATTCGAATTCGCTTTCGATGGCGATCTTCTTCGCCTCGAGATGCGCTTTCCAAGCCACAATTTCATCCGCGCTGGCGGCAAAGCAGAGATGACCTTCGCCGACCGCGCCGTGCGGCGGCACCGGCAGCCGGGCATCCGGCGCCGGCGGGATCTTGGTTGCCTCGGCGTTGAAGATGAGCAGCACGCCCGGCCCGCAGCGAAAGAAAAGATGCCTGCCGTCGACCTTGCCGAGGAACGTGAGGCCGAGGATGTCGGTGTAGAAATGCTCGGCCGCGTTGAGATCAGTCACATAGAGCGCTGATTCCAAAATTGCATTGGGTGTCACGAGGCACCCCCCTCTGCCCTACCGGGCATCTCCCCCTCAAGGGGGGAGATCAGCAGCCTCAATCTCGCCGCCCATCTTGCAACGCCGGAGATTGGCGAAGGCCGAGATGACATCCGATCTCCCCCCTTGAGGGGGAGATGGCCGGCAGGCCAGAGGGGGGTGCCTGGGCTCGGCATCAAAAACCTACACCACCGCCATTTGCTGCAAACTCACCAGCCGCGAAATGCCTTTCTTGGCCAGGCCCATCAACTCGGCGAACTGGTCTTCCGAGAAAGGCTCGCCCTCGGCCGTGCCCTGGATCTCGACGATGCCGCCCTTGCCGGTCATGACGAAATTGGCGTCGGTGCCGGCCGCGGAATCCTCGAGATAATCGAGGTCGATGACCGGCTGGCCGTCATGGATGCCGCAGGAAATCGCCGCGACATGGTCCTTCAGCACCTTCGAGACACTGGCCATCTGCCGGGCTTCCATCCAGCGCAGGCAGTCGTACAGCGCCACCCAGCCGCCGGTGATCGAGGCGGTGCGGGTGCCGCCATCGGCCTGGATGACGTCGCAATCGACGGTGATCTGCTGCTCGCCCAGCGCCTGCAAATCGACCACGGCGCGCAGCGAGCGGCCGATCAGGCGCTGGATTTCCAGCGTGCGGCCGCCCTGCTTGCCGGCGGAGGCCTCGCGGCGCATGCGCTCGCCGGTCGAGCGCGGCAGCATGCCATATTCGGCCGTCACCCAGCCCTTGCCGGAATTGCGCATCCAGCCCGGCACCTTCTCCTCGAGGCTCGCGGTGCACAGGACATGGGTGTCGCCGAACTTCACCAGGCACGAACCTTCGGCGTGCTTGGAGACGCCGCGCTCGAAGGAGATGGCGCGCATTTCGTCGAATTGGCGTTTGGAGGGGCGCATTCAGGCTTCTTTCCCAGTCATTTTTCGGAATCGTGGCCGGCTTTTAGCCGCATGGGGGGCAGCGCGCAAAGGAAAACGGACCGGGCGATCCGATACAGAGACAGGTTGCGCCCACCCTGCCGAAGTCTATATCCTGAGGACGGAGGTTTTTGGCCGAATGACCAAGGCAATCGATCCGGGTTCGCAGCCGCTCGCACTTCAATCACTCGACATGCGCTCTCGTGACATCTTCCGGCGCATCGTCGATTCCTATCTCAGGGATGGCGAGCCCGTGGGCTCGCGCAGCCTGTCGCGCATCCTGCCGTCCTCGCTGTCGCCGGCCACCATCCGCAATGTGATGAGCGACCTCGAGCATCTCGGCCTGATCTACGCGCCGCACATTTCGGCCGGACGGCTGCCGACGCAGGCCGGCCTGCGCTTCTTCGTCGATGCCTTCATGGAACTTGGCGACCTCTCCGACGAGGAGCGCCGCACCATCGAGGCGCAGGTGCGGGCCTCAGGCTCTGGCGCGACGCTGGAGCACATGCTGACCGAGGCCAGCCAGATGCTGTCGGGCATGTCGCGCGGCGCCGGCCTGGTGCTGGCCGCCAAGAACGAGGTGGCGCTGAAGCATATCGAATTCATCCAGCTCGAGCCGACCAAGGCGCTCGCCGTGCTGGTGTCGCAAAATGGCGACGTCGAGAACCGCGTCGTCGAGCTGCCGGCGGGCATCACCGTCTCGCAGTTGCACGAGGCTTCGAATTTCCTCAATGCCCATATTCGCGGCCGTACGCTGGCGGAGGCGCGCACCGAAATCGCCCGCATCAAGGAAGAGACGAGAGCGGCCCTCGACACGCTGTCGCAGGACCTCGTCGAGAAAGGCCTGGCGGTGTGGGCGGGCGCCGAAAGCGGCCTGCCGGCACGGCTTATCGTGCGTGGCCGCGCCAACCTGCTCGAAAACGTCACCGCCCAGGCCGACATCGAGCTGCTGCGGCATCTGTTCGAGGACATGGAAACGCAGGACGGGCTGATCCAGCTGCTCGACCTCGCCGAGCAGGGATCGGGCGTGCGCATCTTCATCGGGTCGGAAAACAAGCTGTTTTCGCTGTCGGGCTCGTCGCTGGTTGTCGCGCCCTATCGCGACAAGGACGCCCGCGTCGTCGGCGCGCTCGGGGTCATCGGCCCGACCCGGCTGAACTACGCCCGCATCGTGCCGATGGTCGATTATACGGCGCAGTTGATATCGCGCATGTTGCGCTAAGGTGTGGATGTTCGGGTGATGCGTACGACCAGTACGCTCCGGTTCTCGGTATCGACCATTTTCGGCTCGGCCTGACCTGAAGCTCTGCACCTTAGTGCCAAAATCGAAACGGGCAGCAAGGAGAAAAAGAATGGCGCTCGAAGAACTCAAGGCCCGGATCAGCCTGCTGCTCGAGGAAATGGTCAACCAGCCGGAAGACCAGCACGAAATCCAGGAACAATTGCGCGAGAAATTGCGGGAAATGCGCGCCATGGGCCTGCCGCTGCCGGCCGATCTCGTCGCGCTGGAAAAACGCCTCGACGACGATTTTTACGCGGCCGGGACATAAAGCCGGACTTTCGCTTCCTCATCAGGTCGAGTGAGGCGGAACCCGGAGACAAGCCGGCCGTTGGTTTCCTTCGCGACCAGATGGAGGACAAGATGATCCGATTGGCCGGACTGGTGATCCCCGCCCTCTTTCTCACAGGCGCGGCATTCGCCCAGCAGGCCGACCAGCCGGTGCTGAAGGGTGCGGCCGCCTTTGGCGACTGGCGTGCCGACAGACCGGGCGTGCGCCGCCTGATCAAGCCGGAAGACCTGCCGAAGCCTTACGTCACCAAGTCGGTGTCGAACAGCGCCGGCCTTGCCGACATGCCGACGGGCGCGAAGCCGCAATTGCCGCCGGGTTTTTCGGCCGAACTGATCGCCTCCGGCATCGAAAATCCGCGCGCCGTGCGCGTCGCACCTAATGGCGACCTGTTCGTCGCCGACAGCGAAGCCAACCAGATCCGCGTCTATCGCCTGGCCAAGGACAGCGCCAAGCCCGCCGAGGACCGCATTTTCGCCGGCAATCTCAACCAGCCCTATGGCATTGCCTTCTATCCGCCGGGCGATGATCCGCAATGGGTATATGTCGCCAACAGCGACAGCATCGTGCGCTTTGCCTACCGCGGTGGCGACCTGAAGGCATCCGGCGAACCGGAAATCATCGTCGCCAACATTCCCTCGAACCATCACTGGACCCGCGACATCGTCTTTTCGCCGGATGGCAAGACGCTCTATCTGTCGGTCGGCTCCGGTTCGAACGTCGCCGAGGACATGGGCAAGGCGCCGGATGGCGGCCTCGACGCGTGGGTGACATCGCAGCCGCTCGGCGCAAGCTGGGGCTCCGAAGAGGGGCGCGCCGACGTGCAAGCCTTCGATCCGGACGGCAAGAACGGCCGCATCGTCGCCACCGGCCTGCGCAACTGCTCGGGCATGACCATCCAGCCGGCGACCGGGGCGCTGTGGTGCGTCGTCAACGAGCGCGACGCGCTGGGCGACAATGTGCCGTTCGAATACGCCACCTCGGTCAAGGACGGCGCGTATTATGGCTGGCCCTGGTACTATATCGGCAACCACGAGGACCCGCGTCACAAGGGCGCGCGGCCCGACCTCGCCGGCAAGGCAACCATTCCCGATGTGCTGATGCAGGCGCATTCGGCGCCGCTCAACATCACCTTTTACGACCGCAAGGACCTGCCCGCCGACAGCGGTTTTCCCAAGGAATACCGGGGGGATGCCTTCGTCGCCCTGCACGGTTCGTGGAATCGCGGCAACAGGACCGGCTACAAGGTCGTCCGCCTGCTGTTCAAGGGTGGCAAGCCGACCGGCGAATATGAGGACTTCATGACCGGCTTCGTCGTCTCCAACGGCGAGGTCTGGGGCCGGCCGGTCGGCGTGGCGGTGGCCCATGACGGGGCGCTGATCATGACCGAGGACGGCAACGGTACGATCTGGCGTGTGACCTATGACGGCGGCCGTTCCTGATCCTGCTTGGACAATGCAGACCTCCTCACCCGGATTGCCAACCGAATTGCGAAGGGCAATTCGGGGCAATCCGACCTCTCCCCCCTCGGGGACAGGAGCTTGTTAGCGCCGGCGCCTTTCTCTTCTCCCCCACGGGGGTCCGAAGGACGGGCGAGGCCCGTGACTCGCCCCGGCAAAGGTGGCCGCGAAGCGGCCGGATGAGGGGGGCCTTATAGGGCGAAGACCGCGCTGTCTGGTGCAATCAAATCCAATCCTCAGGAAATTCAATTCCATTCGGATGTATGCAATATGGCCCTTCAATCTGGGACCTATCCATGACCCTCACCGGCTTCCTCGCCTACAGTGCCGCCCTCGGCATCGCCGCCGCCATTCCCGGCCCCGGCGTCACCGCGCTTGTCGCGCGGGCGCTCGGCTCCGGTTTTCGCTCGTCGCTGGCCATGTCCTTTGGCCTGATGCTGGGCGACCTCACCTATCTGACCGCCGTGGTGCTCGGCCTCGCCTTCGTGGCGCAGACCTTCGGCATGGTGTTCCTGGCTATCAAATGGGCCGGCGTTGCCTATCTGGCATTTCTGGGCTGGCGCTTCTGGACCGCCGGCATCACGCCCGAAACGGTCGAGGCCCGGAAGGGCAAGGGCGGGCTGGTGTCGAGTTTCATCGCCGGCCTCACCGTCACGCTCGGCAATCCGAAGACGATGATCTTCTACCTCGCCATCACGCCGACCATCGTCGACCTGAAGACCATTACGCTGGCCGATTACGGCATTCTCGCCGCGCTGACGGTGGTCGTGCTGTTCGTCGTGCTGGTTCCCTACCTGGCGCTCGCCGCCAAGGCGCGCTGGTTCTTGAAATCGCCGCGCGCGCTGAAGCTGCTGAACCGCACCGCCGCTGGCTTCATGGTGGGCGCGGCGGCGGCGATCGCGGCCCGCCAATAGCATGCTTTCAGCCAAAACATTCCGGGGGCAGGCTTCCCGGTGAAATGCTTTTCCGGGACATGGGCGTTTTAGACACGGGCCCCACTCGGATATTTCCGGCCAACAGCTTATGTTGCGCGGCTGAAAGCCTTATCTTGCCGGCTGCAATGCCACTTGCCTGAAATCCTGGGAGCGAAACCAATGAACAAGCCAGTCACCTCCGCCCGCGTCCCCGGCCGCGGCCGCATCTACAGTTCCATCACCGACACGATCGGCGACACGCCCCTGGTCCGGCTCGACAAACTCGCCAAGGAGAAGGGCGTCGTCGCCAATCTCGTCGCCAAGCTCGAGTTCTTCAACCCGATCGCCTCGGTCAAGGACCGCATCGGCGTGGCGATGATCGAGGCGCTCGAGGCGGCCGGCAAGATTGCGCCCGGCAAGACCACGCTGATCGAGCCGACCTCGGGCAATACCGGCATCGCGCTTGCCTTCGCCGCCGCCGCCAAGGGTTACAAGCTGATCCTGACCATGCCCGAGACGATGTCGGTCGAGCGCAGGAAGATGCTGGCGCTGCTCGGCGCCGAACTGGTGCTAACCGAAGGCCCGAAAGGCATGAAGGGCGCCATCGCCAAGGCCGACGAGCTGGCCGCGACGATCCCCAATGCCGTCATCCCGCAGCAGTTCGAAAACCCAGCCAATCCGGAAATCCACCGCAAGACGACAGCGCAGGAGATTTGGAACGACACGCAGGGCGAGGTCGACATCTTCGTCGCCGGCATCGGCACCGGCGGCACCATCACCGGCGTCGGCCAGGTGCTGAAGAAGCTCAAGCCATCCGTGCATGTCGTCGCCGTCGAGCCGGAAGCCTCGCCGGTGCTGTCGGGCGGCCAGCCCGGCCCGCACAAGATCCAGGGCATTGGCGCCGGCTTCGCGCCAAAGATCCTCGACACCACGATCTATGACGAGATCGTCAAGGTTTCCAACGAGGATTCGGTCGCCAATGCCCGCCTCGTCGCCCGCCTCGAAGGCGTGCCGGTCGGCATCTCGTCGGGTGCGGCGCTGCAGGCGGCAATCGTCGTCGGCTCGCGGCCGGAGAACAAGGGCAAGACCTTGGTCGTGGTTATCCCCGATTTCGCAGAACGCTACCTGTCGACGATCTTGTTCGAGGGGCTGGGGGCCTAGGTCAGCCCCCATCGACGGGCCGCCGTGCGTCGCTGGCCCGTTGAAAAATCCTCCCGTGGCGCCTGTGACCCGGCTTGAGCAGAACCCTGCTTCCGGGTCATATCGCGCGGTCCGCTTTGCACGGGCCAGGGGAGAATTTCATGTACAAGCTCTATACGCGTCCCGGCAGCGGCGGCTTCGTCGTCGAGGCAGCGCTGGCGCTGGCCAACGCGCCGTTCGAACAGATCGACGTGCCGAAGTCCGAGCGGCCCGATCCGGCTTTCCTCGACATCAGCCCACTGAACCAGGTGCCGGTGCTGACCTTGCCGGACGGACGCTCGATGACCGAATCGGCGGCGATCTGCATCCTGCTCGCCGAGCGCCATCCGCAGGCCCGCCTGGCGCCGGCGGTCGATGCGCCCGCCCGCGCCGATTTCCTGCGCTGGATGGCCTTCATGTCGTCGGTGCTCTACCCGGCGGTGCTGCGGTTCTACTACGCCCATCGCTACACGACCGACGCCGACGGCACGAAGGCCGTCAAGCAGGCGGCAATCGCCGAGATGGACCGCGGCTTCGCCGTTCTGGACAGCGCTCTGAAGGGGCGTGACTGGCTGGTTGGCGACCAGATGTCGCTGGCCGACATCTATCTCGTCATGCTGGTGGCCTGGCATCCCAACATCGACAGCGCGCGGGCGGCATGGCCTGATATTGAACGTCTCTGGGCCAGGCTGCGCGACCATCCGCTGCTGAAGGCGCTCAACACCTCGCATGAGATGTGGCCGGGCTGAACGTCAGTTTCGCAGCGCCGCCCTTTTGCCTTGCAGGAAGCGGCGCACCGCCGGATCGCGTTCGAGGCCGATCGCCCGGTCATAGGCCTCGGTTGCCTGCGGTACCTGGCCAAGCCTGGCCAGGAGGCCGGCCCGCGCCGCCCAATAGGGCTGATATTCATTGAGCCGCTTGTCGTCGCCCAGCACGTAAAGCGCCGCCAGCCCCGCCACGGCGCCCTCCGTCTCGGCAAGCGCCACCGCGCGGTTGATGGCCACCACCGGCGAACCGACGATCGAAAACAGCGCGTCGTAGAGCGCGCGGATCGCCGGCCAGTCGGTGCGGCCGGTGAGCCGTCGCGCCGCGTGGGCGGACTGGACGGCCGCCTCGAGCTGGTAGCGGCCGACCACACCACTCGCCGCGGCATGGGACAGAAGCATCTCCGCCTCGTCGATCAGGGCACGGTCCCACAGGTCGCAGTCCTGCTCGGCCAGCGGCACGAAGTCGCCTTCGGCACTGCGCCGGGCGGCGCGGCGGGCCTCGGCAAACAGCATGAGCGCCAGCAGGCCAAGCGCTTCCGGCTCTTGCGGCATCAGCGTCGCCACCAGGCGGCCGAGCCAGATGCCTTCGGTGGCGAGGTTGCGGCGCTGCGTCTCGGTGCCGGCCGGATCGGACCAGCCTTCGGCGAAGGCGGCGTAGATCGCCTCCAGCACCGCGCCCAGCCGTTCGCCGAGTTCGGCCCGTTCCGGCACACGGAACGGAATGCCGGTTTCGCGGATGCGCGTCTTGGCGCGCACCAGGCGCTGGCCCATCGTTGCCGGCGAGACCAGGAAGGCGGAAGCGATCGTCGCGGCATCGAAACCCAGCACGGTCTGCAGGATCAGCGGCGCCCGCACGCCCGGTTCGATCGCCGGATGCGCGCAAGCAAACATCAGCCGCAGCCGTTCGTCGGGCAGCTCTTCGTCGGTCATGCGCGCCTCCATCTCCTCGGCAATCAGCTTGAGATGATCGCGGGCCGCCTCGCGGGTGAGCCGCCGGCGAACCGCATCGACCCGCCGCCGCCGCGCCACGGCGAGCAGCCAGGCTTCCGGCTTTTCAGGCACGCCCGATTTCGGCCAGCGTTCGAGCGCGGCGGCAAAGGCGTCGGCCAGCGCATCCTCGGCCGCGGTCACGTCGCGCGTGCGCGCCGCGAGCCAGGCGACCAGCTTGCCATAGCTCTGCCGGGCGGCGGCCTCGGCGGCCGCCCGGGCGATCTCCGGGCGACTGTCCATCACATGGTCATTTCTTGGCACGTCGTCATTGCTTGGGCATGTAATCGGCCATTTCCCAGATCGGCCGCAACTCGACCGTGCCGGTGCTGGCCGCTGGACAGCGCGCCGCCCATTCGATGGCGGTATCGATGTCGGCCGCCTCGATCATGTAGAAGCCGGCAAGCTGCTCCTTGGTGTCGGCATAGGGGCCGTCGATCACGTTGGTCTTGCCGTCGGCGATCCGCACCGAGGTGGTCGCCTGGGTCGGGCGCAGCCGTTCGCCGGCCAGCCAAGCGCCGGATTGCTTCAACGCATCGGTATAGGCGTTATAGGCCGCGCTCATCTGCTGGGCCTTCTCGATCGGCATGGCCGCCATTGCGGCTTCGCTATTGTTGATCATCAGCATGTATCGCATGGGTCTTCTCCCGTGTTTCGAAGGCCGCGTCCTTGCGGGGCCAGACGTATGTCGCGCGGCGTCGACCGATTTCGACAGGGCGCAGCAAAAAACTTTCGACTTCGTCACGCGCTTTCGCAAGGACCAGGTTTCGCCAAACGGCCCGCGGCGGCTGGCAATGACGCCCCGCCGCACTATCCTTTGTGATCCAGGCACGTCACGCCAGGGATGGGAGATGAGCAATGGAACTCGTGACCCACAAGAAATTCAAAAGCGGCCGGTTGATGCCGTGGGGCAAGGGGACAGTTGTCACCGGCGCGAAGGGATTTGTCTACCTTTGTGGAAACACGGCGACTGCCGCCGACTACGATCCGGCCGGCAAGCAGGGCGGTCGTTTCGCTGGCGATGCGGCGGCGCAGTGGCTCGAGGTTCTGGGCAACATCAAAGCCGATCTGGAGGAGCTGGGCACCGCGCTTGAACACCTCGTCAAACTGACCTTCTTCGTCAGAGGACCATTTCCCGACGGCGGCGTTCTCAGCTCTGCCAATTTTCGCCTGGACGTTCTGGACGCGTTCTTTGCCGAGCATTGCCCGAAGCACTGCAGTTACAACAACCCGCCGCCCTCGGAGGTGATTGGCGTCGCCGCGCTGGCTCAAGCCGACATCGTCATTGAAATTGTCGCGATAGCGGCCTTGCCGGATTGATCTCAGCCATGGCGTGGCTGCCTCTCACCACCATGCGCACGAAGCCGGAGCACAGCACGCAGACGCCATCGAAGACGATCAGCGGATGGCTGGCATCGAAAGATGGTTCAGCCGGAGGACTGGGCTTGGCCAGACGTGATTGGGGCGGACTTGACTGGGAAAGATCGGTCACGCGGGCCTCGGCTGCCCGTGTCCTGGGACACCAGGCCAGCCGAGAGCGGGATCAAAGACGTGGCGATGTCGCACGGCGCCTGTCGCTCGGAGCCGGGCGCTCGGAACGATAAGTGGTGGCGCGGGTCGTGGTGTCCGGCCTGCAGATGCGGCTGTTGTGGCGGCTCTCGAACGTCATGGTCAGTGCGCGCCCAGCGACGTGCCGCGACGGGCGCAAGCCGGACCGGGGCCGCGCATGTAATAGCGCTCGGGCCGATAGGTCGGCGCGACGAATTCGCGGATGGCGGCGGCGTAGCCGATGAGGTGCGTTAGGAAGTTCATTTACCCTGTCCCTGTCCCGATTTTCGGATGTCCCTTCCGAATTGCGTGAAGGATAGCATCGAGGCGTGAATAGTCGGTGAACACGATGTTAATATCTGGTCGAAAACCCGTTGCTTCGTGGCCGGAATGCGGCTGATTCGGGGTGTTTCAGCGCCTTTTGTCGTCATTCCGGCCAGTGTGACTTTTGCATCACATATGTTTCGTTTGAATGTCGCCTGGGCGCGGTTCTGTTTCAACTTCCGGCTGGCCGATGGAATTTCCTTGCTCAGGCAGGAAAGGAAGGAACCGGCATATAGGGCGGACGTTGACCGTCGGGACTGGCGTGGCCGGTCCGAGATTGCCTGCAAGCCGCAGGCATGTACACCAACACCGCAAGAGCAAATGGAAAGGCTAGAACCATGGGCTTCTTTTCGAAGGACATCAAAACGCTGGACGACCTGTTCGTGCACACGTTGCGCGACATCTATTACGCGGAAAAGCAGATCGAGAAGGCGTTGACGAAGATGATCGACAAGGCCACCAACGCGCAGCTCAAGGCAGGCTTCGAAAAACATCTTGAACAGACCAAGGGCCATATCGAACGCGTCGAAGAGGTGTTCGAGCTGCATGGCGTCAAGGCCAAGGCGATCAACTGCCCGGCCATTGACGGCATCCTCGAGGAAGCTGACGAGGTGAGCGGCGACATCGCCGACAAGCAGGTCCTGGACGCCGCCCTGATCGCCTCTGCGCAAGCGGTCGAGCATTACGAAATGACCCGTTACGGCACGCTGATTGCCTGGGCCAAGCAACTCGGCCGCAGCGATTGCGCCAACGTACTCGCGAAGAATCTCAAGGAAGAGCAAGCGACCGATCGCAAGCTCACCGAGATGGCGGAAAGCAAGATCAATCTCCAGGCTGCCGAATAGGTGAGATGGCAGGCTAGGTCGGCGCGGCAACGGCGCCGACTTGCCTTGTCGCGCGGTCGGAACCGGAATGGGCTTTGCCCCGTTCTGGATTGAACCCGTTGCAAGGAGTTTGTCATGGCGCCGCGTCCAGCCTGGAAAGGCTATCTGAAGCTGTCGCTGGTGACCTGCGCGGTCGAACTGACCAATGTCGTCACCCACACCGAAAGGGTGTCGTTTCGCATCCTCAACCGCAAGACCGGCAACACGGTGAAGCGCATCTATGTCGACGCCGAAACCAGCAAGCCCTTGGACGATGGCGACGAGATCAAGGGTTATGAATTGGACGACGGCGATTTCGTCCATATCGAGGAAGACGAGATCGAGGCGGTGCAGATCGAATCCTCGCACACGATGAGCCTCGACGGTTTCGTCGACAAGGCCTCGATCCAGCAGATCTATCTCGACACGCCCTATTATGTCGCGCCGGCCGACAAGGTGTCGGAAGAGGCATTCGCCGTCATCCGCGATGCTATGGCGGGCAAGAAGATGGCCGGGCTGGCGCGGATCGTGCTTTATCAACGCGAACGGCCCGTGGTCATCGAACCGCTCGGCAAGGGCATGGTGCTAACGACGCTTCGCTACGACAATACGGTGCGCCAGCCGGACAGCGTGTTCGGCGAGATCAAGGCGGTGAAGACCGACCAGGAAATGACCGATCTCGCCGAACTGATCATCGACAAGAAGAAGGCCAAGTTCGATCCGTCGAAATTCGACGACAAATATGAGGACGCGCTGCTCGAGCTGATCCGCGCCAAGAAGGCGGGGCATAAGGCGCCGAAGGCCAAGGCGGCGCCGAAGCCCTCCAATGTCGTCAATCTGTTCGACGCGCTGAAGAAGAGCCTATCGTCGGATTCCGGTTCGCCGAAACCATCATCGGCGAAAGCCAAGCCGGCGGCCAAACGCGCCAGGCCGAAAGCGGCGCCCAAGCGCAAATCGGCCTGAGGAGACCAAGCAATGGCCGGCCTCGAACAATATCACGCCAAGCGCGATTTCAAGAAAACGTCGGAGCCGGCGGGCAAGGTCGCACGCACGAAAAAGAGCGAAGCGGGCGGCATCTTCGTCATCCACAAGCACGCGGCGACCAGGCTGCATTACGACCTTCGCCTCGAGCATGGCGGCGTGCTGTGGAGCTGGGCGGTGACGCGGGGGCCTAGCCTCGATCCGCATGAGAAGCGGCTCGCCGTTCATGTCGAGGACCATCCGATCGACTATGCGCCGTTCGAGGGCACGATCCCGAAGGGCGAGTATGGCGGCGGCTCGGTGATCGTCTGGGACGAGGGAACGTGGGTGCCGGAGACCGACCCGGCCAAGGCGATGAAGAAGGGGCATCTCAGTTTCGAGCTCAACGGCCATAAGCTGCATGGGCTGTGGCATCTGGTGCGGCTGAAGCCGCGCGCGGGTGAAAAGCGCGACAACTGGCTCTTGATCAAGTCGGACGACGCCGCGGCGCGCCCGGGCGAGGACATTTTGAAGGAGAAGCCGGAATCAGTGAAGTCGGGCCTGACGATCGAAGAGGTCGGCGAGGGCAAGACCGCCAAGGGCAAGAAGCCCGAGGTCTGGCATTCGAACAAGCCGGCCGCCGGCAAGGCGAAGGCAGCGGCGCGCAAACTCGACTTCATCGAACCGCAGCTGGCGACACTGGAGCGGGATGCACCGCCGGGCAGGGACTGGCTGCATGAAGTCAAATTCGACGGCTATCGCATGCAGGCGCAGATCGCCGGCACGGAAGTGCGGCTCTTGACCCGCACCGGCCTCGACTGGACCGACAAGTTTGGAAGCGAGATCATCGCGGAGCTGGCCGCGCTGAAATGCAGCGACGCTATCGTCGACGGCGAGATCGTCGTGCTGGCCGACAGCGGCGTCTCATCCTTCGCACTGCTGCAGCAGGACCTGTCGGCGAAGCGGACACACCGCTTCATCTACTACGTGTTCGACCTGATGCGGCTCGACGGCAAGGATTTGCGTCGCGAGCCGCTGGTCGAGCGCAAGCAGGCCTTGCAGGAGCTGCTCGGCGAGCAGGCTGAGAACGCGGCGGTGCGTTTCTCCGACCATTTTTCCGAGCCCGGCAAGATCATGCTGGAACATGCCTGCCGCATGGGACTGGAAGGCGTCGTCTCCAAACGCGCCGATGCGCCCTATCGCAGCGGGCGCGGTCCGACCTGGGTGAAGTCGAAATGCACGGCCCGGCAGGAATTCGTCATCGGCGGTTATCTGCCGTCGGACAAGACCGGGCGCGGGCTGCGCTCGCTGCTGGTCGGCTATTACGAGGGCGGTAAACTGCAGTATGCCGGCCGTATCGGCACCGGGTTTTCCGCCAAGGGCGCCACCGCGCTGAAGCAGAAGCTGGACGCGCTGAAGGCGACGGCTTCGCCTTTCGACAAGGCCGTACCGAAAGGCAAAGGCCTGGTCTGGGTCAAGCCGGAGCTTGTCGGCGAAGTGGAGTTTCGCAGCTGGACGTCGGACCGTATAATACGCCATGCCTCGTTCCAGGGGCTGCGCGAGGACAAGCCGGCGGAGGACGTTGTGCAGGAAAAGCCCAAGGCAGCGACAGGCAAGGCCAAGCCGGCCTCGAGCGGCACCGCCGCCGGGACGATGACGACCAGCGTAAAACTCTCCCATCCCGACAAGCTGCTATGGCCCGACGAAAAGATCTCCAAGCAGGGGCTGCTCGACCATTACGCCGAGGTTTGGCCGCGCATGCAGCAATTCGTCGTCAACCGGCCGCTCAGCCTTGTGCGGGCGCCGGACGGCGTCGGCGGCCCGCGCTTCTTCCAGAAACATGCCTCGGCCGGCATGAGCGACAGAATAGCCCGGATGAAGGACCCGACGGATGGCGAGGAAATCCTGTTCGTGCGGGATTTCGACGGTGTCGCGGCGCTCGTCCAGTACGGTGTGGTCGAGATCCACATCTGGGGCTGCACGATCGACAAGCTTGAACAGCCGGACCAGATCATCTTCGATCTCGACCCCGATGAAGGCGTCGATGTGAAAGCGGTGCGCGAGGCGGCGCTCGATATAAGGGGCAAGCTCGACGAGCTGTCGCTGCCGAACTTCGTCAAGACATCGGGCGGCAAGGGCTACCATGTGCTGGTGCCGCTGAAGCCATCGGCCGACTGGGAGGCGGTGAAGACCTTCGCGCATGATTTCGCCAAGGCGCTCGAACAGGGTGCCCCCGACCGCTACACGGCCACACTGTCGAAGAAGGCGCGGACCGGGAGAATCTTCGTCGACTATCTGCGCAATGGCAGGGGCTCGACGACGGTCGCGCCCTATTCCTCGCGCGCCAAGAAAGGAGCCACCGTGTCGATGCCGGTGACCTGGGCCGAGATCGAGGACGGCCTGGCGCCGAACGCGTTCCCAATCGGCGACAAGACGACGCTGAAGCAGCTGGCGGAAGCCGATCCGTGGATGGATTTCTTCAAGCAGGCCAAGGCGTTGAAGCGGGGGTGAGCCTACCCGACTTCGTCATCCTAGGGCGAAGCAAGGAGCGAAGCGACGCGGCGCAGACCCTAGGATCCATGCCGGGACGCCAAGGAAAAACACGGCGGCACAGGATCCAGCGATCTTCCTCGCCGTGCTGGCAGCAAGGTTCTGCACCGTTGCGGCGCTCTGAGATCGCGGCATGGATCCTAGGGTCTCCGCGACGCCGCTTTGCGGCTGCTCCGCCCTAGGATGACGAAGGTTGAGGAGCCGGCAAACTAAGCCAAAAACACCTTCTCGAAGGCCTGCTTGCCGGGCGGCGAGAAAATCACCGCGCGGCTGTCCTTTTCGCGGCGCGCCCATTTTTCAAGAAGGATCTTGTCGAGGATGGCGGCGCCCAGCGTGCCGGCGAGGTGCGAGCGGCGCACGCTCCAGTCCAGGCAGGCGCGGCAGACCGGGCGGCGCGGCTTGGCGTCGACATCGATGCCAATGGCCGCAAAATGCGATGGCGCCGACGGTCCGAGCCTGATCTCCCTGTCATCGCGCAGCAATATGTCCTTCTCGACAAGGCGGTCGAGCATCGCCACCGCCTGCTCGCCGGCGAGATGGTCGTAGCAGACGCGGGCGACGCGCATGGCGCCGTCGCGCGGACCCGGCCGCACGCGCTTCGGGCCGACAGCCTCGGCGACACCGGTGATGGCCTCGATCATGCCGGCCACCTGCGGGCCGGCGAGGCCGTAATAGCGGTGGCGGCCCTGGCTGGCCAAGGTCAGCAGCCCGCCCTCCATCAGTTTCGACAGATGCGACGAGGCGGTCGGCAGCGACACGCCGGCTTCCAGCGCCAGTTCGCTCGCCGTCAGCGCCGTGCCGCCCATCAGCGCGTTCAGCATGTTGGCGCGGGCCGGGTCGCCGACCAGGCTGGCGATGCGGGCGATGTCAGGTCCTTCACGCATAGTTCGTTCCTTATCGAAGCATTCTTGTCAGATAGCCATTATTCTCCGGTCAGATCAAGGCGCCGGCGACGCAAGGGACAATGGCTCCTGACAGGAAATGCCTAGCACATCGATGCGTGTGACGTTTCGACCGCGCTCGAAGCGTCGATGCAGGAACCCAAGGAGACGACCATGACCATCACCTGCTTCATCCGCTATGAGATCGACCCGTTCGGCAAGGCCGCCTTCGAGGAATATGCCCGCAACTGGGGCCAGGCCATTCCGCGCTGCGGCGCCGATCTGATCGGCTACTATGCTCCGCATGAAGGCTCGGCGACGACGGCCTACGCCGCCTACAACATTGAAAGCCTGGCGGCCTATGAAGCCTATCGCGCCCGGCTTGCCGCCGATCCCGCCGGCAAGGCAAACTACGAGTTCGCCAAGCGAGAACGATTCATCCTCAAGGAGGACCGCATGTTCCTGAAACACGTCTCCGGGCCGCACGCCAAGCTGGTGCTGCCGTGATCGCCGTCATTTTCGAGGTGCAGCCTGCCGAGGGCAAGCGCGATGCGTATCTCGCCATCGCCGCCAATCTGCGTCCCTTGCTCGACGGCAGTGATGGCTTCATCTCGATCGAACGTTTTCAGAGCCTCGCCGATCCGAACCGCATCCTGTCGCTGTCGTTCTGGCGTGACGAGGACGCGGTGAAGGCCTGGCGCAACACCGAAGAACACAGGCAGGCGCAGCAAGCCGGCCGCGGCGGAATCTTTGCCGGCTATCGACTGCGGATCGCGCATGTAGTGAGGGATTATGGGCTGACCGAAAGGGAGGAGGCGCCGGCGGACAGCCGGGCGGTGAATGGGTAAGCCTTCTTCCTTCCCCCCTTGTGGCCCCTGTGGGGCAAGGGAGAACCGCCCTCACGCGTTGCCGATCAGCACGCCGGCCGCGAACACCAGCGCGCCGCCCAGCACCACCTGGAAGGCGGCGCGCAGGAACGGGGTCTGCATGTAGCGGTTCTGGACGAAGGCGATGGCCCAGAGTTCGAAGAACACCACCACGGCGGCGACGGCCGTCGCCGTCCAGAAATGCGGAATGAGATAGGGCAAGGCGTGGCCGAGGCCGCCGGCCGATGTCATGACGCCGGTGGTGATGCCGCGTTTTATCGGCGAGCCGCGACCTGAGAGCTTGCCGTCGTCGGAAGCGACTTCCGTAAAACCCATGGAGATGCCGGCGCCGATCGACGCGGCAAGCCCGACCAGGAAGGTCTGCCAGGTGTCATGCGTGGCGAAGGCTGCGGCGAAGATCGGTGCCAGCGTCGACACCGAACCGTCCATCAGGCCGGCCAGGCCCGGCTGCACGTAAGTCAGGATGAACTGGCGCTGCTCGGCGGCGGCCTCTTCATCCTTCACCTCGCCGGGCACGTGCTTCTGCTCCAGCCGCTGCGCCAGCGTCTCGTGGCCCTGTTCGGCTATCGCCAGGTCATTGAGAAGTTTTCGCGTCGAGGCATCTGTCGTGCGCTTTGCCGCTTCGACGTAGAACAGGTAGGCCTGCCGCTCCATGGCCTCGGCCTGGCTGCGCACATGCTCGATGCCGAGCGGCCTCACCAGCCAGTCGGGCTTGCGCTCATAATAGCCCTTCACATGTTCGCGCCGGATCAGCGGGATGCGCTCGCCGAAGCGCTTGCGGAAGAGCTCGATCAGCGAGTCGCGATGGCCGTCCTCTTCCTCGGCCATCTCCTCGAACACTTTCGCCGATTGCGGAAAACTTTCCGCCAGCCCGTCGGCGTAGGCCCGGTAGATGCGCCCGTCATCTTCCTCGGATGAAATGGCCAGCGCCAGGATTTCCTGTTCGGAGAGCGATTCGAAGGGGCGGCGGCCGAAGCCGAAAACACGGGAAAGCATGAGGAAAAGACCCTAGTTTAGAATTGTTCTAAACTATGGCCTGCCCTGCTCCGGGTCAATCGCGCTGAGGGTCACGGGTTCAAGAATTGTTGAAGCGTGCGAGCGGCCCCGCTTCTTCCTTATTGGCAAAGATTCCCCTATATAGCTGAACCTAAGACAAGAACGAGGATCCCCGCATGACGAAGCCGCACCCCCAGCATTTCGACCCGAAACCCGTTCTCGATCTCATCGCCAGCATCGAGGCCGATCTGCAGCGCCTGAAGGGCCTGGTCGAGCAGCAGATCGAGAAATTCGACCCCGCCAACCCACACAACAAGGCCCCCGACGGCAAGCTGACCGAGGAAGGGGTGGAGTGCTGCTACCGCATGTTCGACGAAGGCAAGTCGCGCTATTCGGTCGCCCAGCAGATGAAGATCTCCTTTGCCGCCGCCACCCACCGCTTCAACAATTGGCGCAAGCTGGGCGGGACCAAGAGGCAGCGGACGTTGCTTGGGTGAAACCGGCGAGATTTCGGCGGGGCATCGCGGCGACGGCGGAGACAGTCCACCAACTTTGTAACGGTCACATTTTTTCGATGGTGCGCCACGGCCGTTTGCGGGCATCATGAGAAGAGACTGCCTCTTTTTTGCTGGACTTCGCATGACCACCCCTCCCGGCATTGCCGACATCCACGCCGCCGCGGCGCGGCTTTCCGGCCTGATCGTCGAAACCCCCTTGATCGAATCGGCCGAGCTGAACAGGCGCTTCGGCGGCCGCATCCTGTTCAAGCCGGAGACGTTGCAGCGCACCGGCTCGTTCAAGTTCCGCGGCGCCTACAACAAGCTGTCGTCGCTGAGCGAGGAAGAGCGCCGCCGTGGCGTCGTCGCCTTCTCCTCGGGCAATCATGCGCAAGGGGTCGCCGCTTCGGCGGCCATGTTCGGCGTCAAGGCGGTCATCGCCATGCCGGCGGACGCGCCGGCGATGAAAATCGGCAATGTCCGCAGGATGGGGGCGGAAGTGGTGCCGTTCGACCGGTTTCGCGATGACCGCATGAGCGTCGTTCGCCCCTATATCGACAAGGGCATGGTGCTGGTGCCGCCCTTCGACGATCCGGCCATCATTGCCGGGCAAGGCACGATCGGCCTCGAACTCATGCGGCAGGCCAAGGCGCTTGGCGTCAGCCTCGACGCCGTCGTCATCCCCTGCGGGGGCGGCGGCCTGTCGAGCGGCATTTCGGTGGCGGTCAAGGATGCCTCGCCGGGCACCGCGGTCTGGGCGGTCGAGCCCGAGCATTTCGACGACACGCGCCGCTCGCTCGCCGCCGGCGCCCGGGTTTCGAACGAACCGGGCCATAGCTCGATCTGCGACGCGATCCTGACCGCCGAGCCGGGCGCCATCACTTTCGAAATCAACCGCAAAAACCTTGCCGGCGCCATCGCCGTCTCCGACAAGGCGACCGCACAGGCGATGCGCGATGCCATGGCCTATCTCAAGCTGGTGGTCGAGCCGGGCGGCTGCGTGGCGCTCGCGGCCCTGTCATCGGGCGAGATCGACCTTGCAGGCAGATGCGTAGCGGTGGTGCTTTCCGGCGGCAACGTCGATTTCGGCACCTATGCCGGGATCATGGCCGCGGCATAGAGGCTCTTCGTCCCTGCATACTTGCGCTCCACGTCGATTTCGTTACGTTTTTTCCATCGATTGGTCACCGCCGGGAGAAGCTGTTGCGAGGTTACCTCCCATTTGTCTTGGGCGCGGCGCTTGGGCTGCTCGTTGCGCTTCTGCTCGACGGAGCGCTTGGCATCGGCGGAACTGCCCAGTTGTTACTTTTTGGGTTGTTGCCTGCCATCGGCGGCGCCATCGGCGAGCGCATAACCGGCCGCAACTGATCTTGGCGTCGAACTTCCTGCGCCACCTGACCTAGTCCAGCGTGCGCCTGAACCGCAAGAGCGCGGTGCCCGCGAACACCAGCACGAACACGGCCAGCCAGCCGATCTCGGTGGCGATGGCATGGAAGTCGGCGCCCTTCAGCATCACCGCGCGGGTGATGCGCAGGAAATGCGTCAGCGGGAAGATTTCGCCCAGCGCCTGGGCCCAGCCCGGCATGCCGCGATAGGGGAACATGAAGCCGGACAACAGCAGCGACGGCAGGAAGAAAAAGAAGGTGAGCTGCATGGCCTGCATCTGCGAGCGGGCCATGGTCGAGATGGTGTAGCCGAGCAGCACCAGCGACAGCACGAAGACAAGTACCGACGACAACAGCAGCGTCAGGCTGCCGACGAACGGGATATCGAACAGAAGCTTCGCCGCCACCAGCACCACCGCGACCTGCACCGCGCCGACGACAAGGAAGGGCAGCACCTTGCCCAGCATGATCTCGGCCGGACTGGACGGCATGGCGAGCAGGTTTTCCATCGTGCCGCGCTCGGTTTCGCGCGTCAGCGCCATGGCCGTCATCATCACCATGGTCATCTGCAGGATGACGCCGAGCAGGCCGGGCACGATATTGTATTGCGAAATGCCTTCGGGATTGTAGCGATGGTGCACCACCACCTGCAGCTGCTGCCTGGCATTCTCGGCGGCGGCCGCCTGCATGCCTTGCGCGCGCAGCAGTGCCTGGCTCGCCACCGTGCTCAGCGTGGAAATGGCGCCGCTCGCGGCCGAGGGATCGGTTGCGTCGGCCTCGATCAGGATCTGCGGATTGTCGCCGCGCTCGACCCGGCTGGCGAAGTCGGCCGGGATGGTGACGACGAAGGAAACGTCGCCGCGCGCCATCAGGAACTCCGCCTCTTCGGCGCTCTCGGTGACATGGTCGAAATGGTAGTAGCCCGTCACTTGCAGCGCCGAGACCATGGCGCGCGTATACTGGTCGTTGCTCATCGCCACCAGCGCCGTCGGCAAGCCCTTGGGATCGTTGTTGATGGCGAAGCCGAACAGAATGAGCTGCAGCAGCGGCACGCCGAGCATCATGGCGAAGGTGATGCGGTCGCGCCGCATCTGGATGAACTCCTTGATCAGCAGCGCGCCGAGCCGGGCGAAGGAGAAGACGCTGTTCATGCCATATTGTCTCATGCCATATTGTCCTTCGACCCCGACATGAACTGGATGAAGACGTCCTCCAGGCTGGTTTCGCCTGGCACCACGGTCACGCCCTTGTGCTCCTTCTCGACATCGGCAAGGGCTGCCTCGAGCTTCTTCCTGTCGGAACCGACGACATGCAGCGTGGCGCCGAACGGCGCCACCTGGTCGACACCGCGGCGGCCCTGCAGCTCTTCGGCCACCTTGGCGAGCTGTGGACCCTGCACCACGAACGTCGTCAGGCCGGCGTTTTTCACCACCTCCTCAACGGTGCCGGTGGCCAGCATCTTGCCATAGGAGATGTAGCTGATGCGGTGGCAGCGCTCGGCCTCGTCCATGTAGTGGGTCGAGACCAGCACGGTCAGCCCGCCGCTGGCGAGGCGATGGATCTCGTCCCAGAATTCGCGCCGCGCCTTCGGGTCGACGCCGGCCGTCGGCTCGTCGAGCAGCAGCAATTTCGGCTTGTGCATGATGCAGGCGGCGAGCGCCAGCCGCTGCTTCCAGCCGCCGGACAGCGTGCCGGCCAGCTGGTCGCGGCGCGAGGCGAGGCCGAGTTCATCAAGCGTCCTGGCGACATAGTCCTCGACCGGTTTCAGCTGGTAGAGCCGCGCCACGAATTCGAGATTCTCGCCGATCGTCAGATCCTCGTAGAACGAGAATTTCTGCGTCATGTAGCCGACTTCGCGCTTGATGCTGAGCGAGTCGGTGCGGATGTTGAAACCCAGCACCGTGCCTTCGCCTTCGTCGGGCGTCAGCAGGCCGCACATGATGCGGATGGTGGTGGTCTTGCCCGAACCGTTGGGGCCGAGGAAGCCGACGATCTCGCCCTCGGCGACCGACATCGTCACATGGTCGACGACGGTCTTGTCGCCGAACCGCTTGACCAGGCCGTGAACGTCGATGGCGTTCATTTGGCCGTTTCCGCAAGGTCGACATCGACGATCTGGCCGGGCTGCAGCGGGCCGGCGTCGCCCTCCGGCCGCGCCTCGACCAGATAGACCAGCTTCTGCCGGTTCTCGAGCGAATAGATCACCGGCGGGGTGAATTCGGGATCGGGCGAGACATAGCTGACGCGCGCCTTCACATCGGGGCCGCAGCCGTCGCAATGGACGCTGAGCAGGCTGCCGATCCTGACCGAGGCGAAGGCGGCCTCCGGTATGTAGACGCTGAGCTTCACCGCGCCGTCAGGCAGCATCGAGATGACCGGCGCGGTCGGGCCGGCGGTGTCGCCGGGATTGCGGATGACGTCGTTGACGCGGCCGGGCGAAGGGGCGGCGAGCGTGCGCTTGGACAGCCGCCACTCGGCCTGCCGCAGGGTTGCCTGCGCCTGCTTGACCTGATTGTCGGCGGCCTTGATCGTCTCGGGCCGCGCCGGCAGGCCGCCGACGGCGAGATTGGCCTGCGCCTGGCCGACCTGGGCGTTGGCGGTCTCCAGCGTCGCCGAGGCGGTGTCGTAGTCGGCCTGGGTGCCGGTGCCGCGCTTGAACAGATCGGCGGCGCGGTCGTATTTGCGCTTGGCGTCGTCGGCCTGCGCCTTGGCCATGTCGACCTGCGCCTTAAGTGCGGCGATCTCTTCCGGCCGCTTGCCGACCTGCAGATCGGCGAGCTGCGCCTGCGCCTGCGCGAGGCTTGCCTCGGCCTGCGCCACCGCGATCCTGGCGTCGGCGCTTTCCAGCGTCACCACCGTCGCCCCCGGCGTGACGCGATCGCCGCGCTTGACGGCGACGGTCTCGACCTGCGCCACCTCGATCGGCGCCAGCAGCACATAGTCGCCCTCGACATAGCCGACGGCGAGCGGAGCGGCGGGCGCACAGGCGCCAAAGAGTTGAGCGGCAAGCGGCAAGGAGCAGAGGAAACTCATTGTTTTGATCCAATTGGGGGTTTTGATCCCATTTGGGGTTTTGATCCCATTCGGGCGGCCAGCATGGCGCTGAGATTGTCCGTCGTGACGGCCGCGACCTTGGCGGCCTCGGCGGCGCCGATGTCGTGCCAGCCCATGCGGCGCTTCACCGCCTCGCGGCCGATGCGAAAATAGACGACCTGGCCGATCAGCGTGAACACGGTGAGCCGGGTCCGCTCGCTTTCGGCCGGCTCGCCGGTCGCCTGCTCCCAGAGATGACATAGCCGGCGATGCGCCGGCTCGAACACGCCGTCATAGATGCGGTCGAGCGCAGCGGTGGGATGCTGCAGTTCGCGCAGCAAGAATTGCACGATCTCGCCGGCGCGCGGCTGCGCCACGACGAAGCCGACGATCCCCTCTATCGCCGCGAAAAGCTGCGCGCGCGCCGCCTCCGCATCGCCCGCCGGCGCGGCACGGCCACCGGCTGGCGCCTGACCGGCTGCCAGTGCCTGGGAGGCGACCGCCTGGATAGTCTCGACGATATAGTCGGCGACGGCGGCGCGGAGGCCTTCCTTGCCGCCGAAATGATAGGCGATGGAGCCGATATTGGCCTGCGCCGCGGCCGCGATCTCCCGGGTCGAGGTGCCATCGAAACCCTGCCGGCCGAACAGTTTCAGCGCCGCCTGCACGAGCGCGGCCCGGGTAGGCTCCGCCGGAGATGTCTCGCGGCGGGAATTTTTGGCGTCGGGCAATTTGATCATGACAGTACTTTAATCAATCGATTGATTAAAGTCAACTTCTGTTCGGAGTTGTCTTGCCATCGCCCGCGCCAAACGCTTTAGTGCGCGGCCATGGGCAAGGAAGTCGAGCGCAAGTTCCTGGTCTCCAGCACCGCATGGCGGGAGCTGGCCGAGGCGGATATCGGCATCCTCCAGTTCTATCTCGCCACGGCGCCCGGGCGAACCGTCCGCATCCGCATCAGCGACGGCGCTTCCGCCAAGCTGACGCTCAAATTCGGCAGTGGCGCTCGCGAGCGCGACGAGTACGAATATCCGATCCCTCTGGCGGATGCCCTGGAGATGCTGGACTTCGCCATCGGACGTGTCATCGAGAAGACACGTCACCATGTTAGGCATCGCGGCTATCTCTATGAAGTCGATGTCTTTGGCGGTGCACTCGCGGGACTTGTGGTGGCCGAACTCGAGACTCCGGAAGATGTGCCGGACGAAATGCTGCCTGACTGGCTCGGCCGTGAAGTGACCGGCGAGCAGAAATTCTACAACGCGTCGCTCGCCCTCGGGGGGATACCGGAGATCGCCGCATGAGCTTTCGCATCGACCCGCGCCTGCCGCTGACCGGCGAGGTCAGACGCATCCTTGCCGCGGAGATCGGCAAGGCGCTCCAGCATCTGGATGCGGCGCGCAGCCGGCCGGAACAGGGGCTGCACAAATGCCGCAAGCGGCTGAAGAGCGCGCGTGCCTTGCTGCGGCTGGTTCATTCCGGCGCCGAAACATTCTGCACGACAGAGAACCAATGCTATCGCAACGTGGCGGCGCTGCTTGCCGCTCCGCGCGAGGCAACGGCGCTGATCGAGACCCTCGACCGGCTGGCGGCGGCTTTTCCCAAGGAGAGCGCCGATGGCGGGCTCGACGCCGTGCGCGACAGGCTGGTCGCCCGTCAGCACGATTTGCATGAAGGCGCCGGCCTCGAAGCAGCGATCGGCGCGGCGACCGCTGCCTGCGAAGACGGCATCAAGCGGATCGAAAGCCTCGCCTTGCCCGACCAGCCGGAACAGGCGGCCGACGTGCTTGCCGAAGGTGCACGCGTCACTCTGCGCCGCGCCAAAAAGGCGCTCGACAAGGCCGGCGCGCGCGGCGAAGCCAATGATTTCCATGATTTGCGCAAGGCCGCCAAAACGCATGGCATGCACCTGTCCCTGCTGGGCCGGCTGTGGCCGACGCCGATCAAGGCGCGGCGCAAGGCGGTCGATGAACTGGGCGAGCGGCTCGGCGAACTGCATGACCTGTTCGTCATGCGCGCCCTGCTCGAGGCGGACGACGAGCCGCTGGGGCCGCACCAGGACACAAAGCTTCTCGGCAAGCTCTTGAAGCGTTCGGAGAAGCGCCTGAGGAAATCCTGCCTTGCCGAGGCGGCTGAGCTGTTCGGCGACAGCCCCAAGCGCTCGACACGCAAACTGGCCCGCAAGGCGCGCGACGACCTGGCCAGCCCGACGCCGCATGACGAGACGAGCGCTTCCGCCGGCTGACCAAACGCCGGCGCGCTGGCACTCCCCCGCCGGGCCGTGCTAGTCACGCTCTACCATGACCGAGCCTGGCGACACGCTTCTGGATCGACTTGGCCGCTGGCTTGCCGGCCGGCTGCAGCAAGAATCCTCCGGCTATGAGCCCTATACGCCATCCGACGCCGAGACGCTGCGCCGCACGCTGGAGCCGGGCGACATCCTGCTGATCGAAGGCAACCAGAAGATTTCGGCGGCGATCAAATACCTCACCCAGTCGACATGGTCGCATGCGGCCTTCTATGTCGGCGACGCGCTGGCCGAACCGGAGGACGGAACCGAGCGGCGGCGGCTGATCGAGGTGACGCTCGGCGAAGGCTGCGTGGCGGTACCCCTGTCGCGCTATCGCACCTACAACACCCGCATCTGCCGGGCGAGCGGGCTCACTCCGGAGGACCGCGATCATGTCGTCGCCTTCATGATCGGCAAGCTTGGCCTGAGATACGACCTCAAGAACATTTTCGACATGTTGCGCTACTTCTTCCCGACGCCGCCGGTGCCGGTGCGCTGGCGCCGCCGCATGCTGGCCTTCGGCTCCGGCAATCCGACGCGGGCCATCTGCTCCTCGCTCATCGCCGAGGCCTATGGCGAGATCCACTACCCGATCCTGCCCGAGATCACCCGTGCGCCGGGCCGCGCGTCGGCGCAGTCGAGCTATATGCGCAAGGAGATCCTGCATATTCGCCACCACTCGCTCTACACGCCGCGCGACTTCGACCTGTCGCCGTTTTTCCGCATCGTCAAGCCGACGCTGGAATATGGTTTCGACTACCGGCAGATGGTCTGGGACGACAAGGCAAGCACAGACGCCGAAGCCGCAAGGCTGGAGCAATCGTCCCAGACACGTGATGGCTTCGGCCTAGAGCAGTTCACCGTTTCACGGAAACGGCAACCCGCTCTAACTCTTTGTTTTAACGCAATTCCGGACGGAAAACCGTTTCACACTTTTCCTGGAATTGCTCTAGGTCAGGACATGCCCCTGTAGCGCGGCCTATCCGGCCGAGGTGGAGGCGTTTCACATGGCGGCCTGCATCATGCCGAGACCGCGACAGTGCCCTGGCTTTCAGCTCTGCGTTCGACCCAGACATGGACCGGTTCGTCGCGGCCGCGGATGCTCACCGGCCCATGATCGCGCGCATTCAACCGTGCCGTGGGCGATTCCGCCTTCGCGGCCTCAATCAGTCGTGACCCAAAGCAAATATTCGCCTGAAGCTCACGGCAGAGCGACTGCAAACGGCTGGCGACGTTGACGGTGTCGCCCACCACGGCGAAGGACAGATTGCGCTCGCTGCCGACCGCGCCGATGACGACTGCGCCATATTGTGCACCGATCCGAACGTCCAGCGGCGGATATCCCCTGGACACCCGCTGCACATTCCAGTCTTCGAGAGCGGCGACCATCGCCTCAGCGCATTGGATGGCGCGAGTGGCGTCGTCATGGCTGGCTTGCGGAACCCCGAATGTCGCCATGATGCAATCGCCGATATAGTTATCGACGGTGCCATTGTGGTCGAAAACGACCTGCTCCATGCGACGGTGGAACTGACGCAGAAGTTCGAACACTGCTTCGGCCGGATGATCCTCGGAATAGTGTGTGAAGCCGACAATGTCGGCGAACAGCACCGCGATATCCTGCCGGCGGACCGGGCCGAAGGGCTCGTCATCCGTGGCGAGCTGGTCGACGACGTTGGGCGAAAAATGCCGGGCGAGATTGGCGCGGGCGCGCTCTGCCTTGACATAGTCTTCCGACAGACGTCGGGAACGAGAGACGACCAGCGCCATGATCGCGCCGATAATCAGCACGACCAACACGTTGGTCGCCTGCGCGAATGTATCGACGAAATTGGGGTTGAGATAGAGGTTCAGTCGCTCTTTCACCGGCAGCGAATAGAGGTTCGTCGCCGGAATGACGGTTCCCGGATAAGAAATCACCCATCCCACCCCGATCGCCCACGTCAAGGCCGCGAGCGCGCCGAGATAGAGCGCCAATCGTGTCGAAAGGGTCAGCGCGCCAAGGCATACGAAAATCAGCAGGAATTTGAAGCTGCCCTCGCGCAGTTGCATCGCGGCTGGCGCGGCCTCCTGGGAAAACGGGTTGGGCGTTACCAGCAGAACGGTCAACAGAATGATGTCCAGCGTACCGACGAGGTAACCGATCCACCATCGCGCCGTGCGACGGCGCGCAAAGAGAAACTGGATCAGGCCGACGAGCTGGAACAGCACGAGGCCCGCCAGCACGAAGAGCAGCGAAGCATCCCAGCGGCTGATCAATGAAAAGAAGCAGGAGATCACGGCGAGCGATGCCGTACGCGCCCAGAACTGCAATGCAGCACCGTGGCGTTCTGCGCGCGCCCGCAAATTTTTCAGGCGCGAATAGCGGCGAAGTTCAAGTGTTGGTGCGGTCGGCATAGGATCACTTCGATTTCACGGGGGCGTGTCACGCATTCGGCAAGCCGTCCTCTACAGTCTGGCAAATCGGTGCGCGAATCCTATCACGAATGTTGGTGCCGGATCTGTTCTATCCGAGCGCGCCCTATGGGCGCGGTCGGCATCGCTGGTCGCATGGCTCGTCCGGTCGGCGGGCTGCCGGCGAATGGTGGCAGTCGGCGCCGCCGGAGCGGGCGCGACATGCTCAGCCGCCAGATGCAATCCTGCTTGGGATGATTGTTCAGGCCGGCAATGGACGGCGTCCCTTTGCAGGAGCGGCGGGCTGGGCGCCGGCGTCGCGCGGGTGCGGGCCGATCGGCATGATCGCGGGAAACGGCGTCGCGCCGAAGGCAAAGGTGAATTTGTAGCCGGTGAGCCCGTCCTCGGGCGTCGTATGCTGGTCGTGATGGGCGAGCAGCTTGGCGCGCTCGGCCAGTTCCTCGGCCTCGCGCCGCACCATCTCCGCCGTTTCCGGCCGCATGCGCCTGGAGAAGCTGACGAAGGTCGCCTCCTTGTCGATATGGGTGATGGCCCAGCCGATGAAATTCTTGTTGGTCATCTCGAACAGCGGCCTCAGCGGCCCTTCGAAATTCCACTGGATCGGCGTCTCGACCAATAGTCTTGCCGTGAGACCCCGGCCGAGCGCGATCAGGCCGAGTTCTTCCAGATCGCGCAGATAGAGGAACATCGAGGCCTCGCTCAGGCCTTGTGAACGCATGATGCCTTCAGGCGTGAACTTCTCCGACAGCATGACGAAGATGAACAGCAGCGCCGGCCGGCCGGCGAGCCGACGCTCGATCTCGGGTGCGATGTGGTTGACCGGTCCCGGCCCGCGGTTCATCGAGCCTAGCACGTTTTCCAGCTCGACGCCGGCGGCCGTGCAGATCTCCACCAGCCGGTCGAGCTTGCAGTTGCGCTCGTGGAAGATGCGCTTCACTGTCGGCTCTGAAACGCCCATGCGTTCGGCAAGCTCGCGATAGGTGACGCCCTTGGCCTTCAGCGTCCGCTTCAGCGCCTCGAAGATCAGACCGTTCATGGGATGCACCTCTTGCCAGCGGTTTCGTATCGATATTTGATACTAGCGGCAATTAGGCTTTCCGAAAAGTATCGAAAATCCTAGGTCTGGCCTGTCATCACAGGAGAACAGCCATGAACCGCCTCTCAGCCTTTGTCGTCGCCATCGGTATCGCCGCCGCACCAGCCGCCCAGGCCGGTGAGCTCTGGCGCGCCACGGGCCTCGAACAGCCGGAATCGGCGCTGTTCGACGCCGCCAACAACCGCATCATCGTCTCCAACATCGTAGGCAATCCCGGCGCTGCCGACGGCAATGGCTATCTCTCGGTGCTGTCCCTCGACGGCAAGACGATCACCCAGCACTGGACCGACGGCATGGACGCGCCCAAGGGCATGGCGATATCGGGCGGCAAGCTCTATGTCGCCGACATCACCAAGGTCCGCGTCGTCGATCTGGCCAGCGGCAGGCTGATCGCCAGCATCGTGGTGCCGAATGCCGTCTTCCTCAACGACATGACCTCGGACCACACGGGCAAGGTCTATGTCAGCGACATGCTGGCCGACACGATCTACCGCGTCGATGGCGACCGGCCGGAGCTGTTCGTCAGCGATGCGCTGCTGGCTTCGCCCAACGGCGTCTTCGCCGACGGCGACAGGCTGATCGTCGCCTCCTGGGGCAAGGGCATCAAGCCCGACTTCAGCACGGCGGAGCCGGGCGGGCTGCTCGCCATCGATCTCGCCAGCAAGGCGATTTCGCCGCTGCCCGGCGCGCAGAAATTCGCCGACCTCGACGGCGTCATCGCTGTTGGCGACACCATTTATGCCACCGCCTACATGACCGGCACGCTCTACCGCTACAAGGCCGGCAGCGCGCCGGAAGCGGTGGCGCATTTCAAGCCGGGCAGCGCCGACATCGGCACCGACGGCAAGTCGATCCTCTACGTGCCGCTGATGAACGAGGGCGAAATCGCGGCACTGAAGCTCGACTGAGGGCTCAGGGCCGATCCGCGCGACCTCTCGCTAACGGCCGTGGGATGGACCGTGCTACGACGGTCCATCCCACGATGATGGTCAAGGAGGATTGCGATGGAAGACATTGCCATGGAGGACTGGGACATCCCCACGGCTCTGGATCGTCACTGGGCTGCCTCCGATGCCGGCGACTTCGAGGCGGAGCATGAGATCTACCGGGAGGATGCGGTGCTCGACTATCCGCAATCGGGCGAGCGCATGCCGTGAGCCATGGGGAAGATCATCCGCCGATCGCCCGTTCGGAGCTGCCTAGCGAGACGGTCGCGCTCGCCCGCTTCCTCATCGGCAAGCTGGTGGTGCGCGATTTGCCAGAGGGCATGGTCAGCGGCCGCATCGTCGAGACCGAGGCCTATGTCGTGGGCGACGCCGCCGGGCATGGCTTCAGGGGGATGACCCCGCGCAACCGCTCGCTGTTCCTCGAGCGCGGCCACGCCTATGTCTATCTCGCCTATGGCGTCTCCATGATGCTGAATGTCTCAAGCGAGGCGGAAGGTACCGGAACCGGCGTCCTGATCCGGGCGCTCGAGCCGCTCGAGGGCATCGCCATCATGCGTCAGAATCGCGGCGTCGAGCGCTTGCGCGACCTGGCGCGCGGGCCGGGCAGGCTGGCGGCGGCGCTGCGGATCGACCGGTCGCTCGACGGGCTCGACCTTTGCCGGAAAGGGCCCCTATGGCTGGCGAAGGACGGCCAAAAAGCCGGCGACATCGGGCAGGGCATCAGGATCGGCATCACCAAGGATGCGGACAGGCTGCTACGGTTCTATGTCAGGGGAAGCCCGTTCGTCAGCGGTCCGAGCTCGCTCAACCCATGACGGCCGGCAGCCCTCCTCCCTTGAGGCACGCTGGCTGCGACGGGGCTGCCTCTCTCATTTCTCCGCCAGTTGCGTCCGTGCATCGCTGATCGAGGCGGCATAGATCACCAGCGGTCGCTTGACGCCGTGGTTGATCAGGGTGCGCCGTATTTGCGCAGAGGCCCCCGGCAGGTGGTAGCCTTCGCGCCAGACCGTCACCAGCTTGGCGTGAACAATTCGGCAAATGTCGGGCTTGTCGACCCGTGGGCCCACCCCACGAGCCGACTTATGGGTCGGTTGATGCACTGCCTGCCGTGTCTGATCCATGGACTGCCTTCCGCACATGAAGGCGGCGGAACCGTCGGCAGGAATGTCGGCGGTCGCCGTCGCGACTTATGCCGGCTCAGCCCTGCGATCTGGCGGCACGGCGGGTTTGAGGCGCACGCCCCTGCCGCCGCGTTCGCTGGCCTGGTTCTCGCCGATCAACTCCACCCCGGCCTCGTCGAGCGCCTGGATGACCTTCATCAGCGTATCGACCACGCCCCGGACCACGCCATCGCTCGCTTCCATGCGCTGGATGGTCGGAAGCGAAACGCCTGCGCGTTCGGCGAGCGTCTTCTGGTCGATGCCGGCCAAGGCCCTTGCGGCACGCATCTGCGCGGCAGTGATCATCGGCCGGACCTCATGTCTGAGTCTGCAGGAATAATGTGTAATGCCATTGTCATGATGTTTCAAGCATCAATATAAACGTTTGACGCGTAAGCGCCTTCGCCTGATTGTCCATTTTTTCCCGATACTTCCCGAGGATTGCAGGCTAGGGTGTTGCCCATCTGGGCAGGGGTAACGCGGTTGAATATTTTCAAGACCTTGATGACATCGGCATGCCTGCTTTCGATGGTTCTGGTTCTGGCAGGCTGTGGTGGACACCTCATCAACCGATTGATCTGAGCGCAAGCCCGAGGGTGCAGTCAGGCGCCGTCGGCATCGTCGCCCACCACCTTGCGGCGCTGCAACACCCGCGCCACCAGCCAGCACAGCATCGCCCAGGCGAAGCCCGCGCACCAGCCGGCCAGCACATCCGACGGCCAGTGGACGCCGAGATAGATGCGGCTGACGCCGACCAGCACCGTCGTCAGCACGGCCAGCGACAAGACGTAGATCTTCGTCGCCCTGCCATGCAGGAAGCGCGCCGCGAGCGAACCGAGCGTGAGATAGGTCACCGCCGACAGCATGGCGTGGCTGCTCGGGAAGGAAAGCGACGTCTCGCTGACCAGATGCGAAACGAGCTCGGGCCGCGGCCGGTCGACGCCGACCTTCAGCAGGCTCGACAGCACCTGGCCGCCGGCCACGGCGACGAAGATGAGAAGGGCCGTCCCCGGCCGGCGGATCAACAGCAGATAGAGGATCGTTGCCGAAGTGATCAGCACCAGCACGCTGGCGCTGCCGAGGCTGGTGATGTCGCGCATGGCGCCTTCCAGCCACGATGGGCCGATCGGGATTGCCGGTTGGCCAACCTGGCGGAAGGCAAGCAGGATTTCGGTGTCGAAGGCGTGCGGCGCGGTTGCCCGCGCCACCTCCATCAGTTCCACGAAGCCCCAAAGGCCGCCGGCGATGACCAGGCCGGCCAGCAGCACCGGGAATTCGATGCGGTTGAGCAGGGTGCTTGCGGTGTCTTTCATCGGGCCGGTGTCGCAATCTTCATCTCGATCAACTCCCCTGCAGATAGGGCCCGAGCGTGATCAGCGCCACGGCGGCGATCGCCAGCACGATGCCGGTGGCCTGCAGCGCGTTGACGCGCTCGCCGAAGAACACCAGCGCCACGACGTTGACCGAGACCAGCTGGATGACCGCCGAGAGGCTGAACGACACCGACATGCCGAATTCGCGGATCAGCCGCAGCATGATCAGATTGCCCAGCGAGTAGAGCGCGAGCGTCAACAGGATCTTGCCCAGGCTCGGCGCCAGTCCCCATTGCTTGGCGGCGGTTGCCGCCAAAAGGAAGATCACCGTCGAAAAGCCAAGCTGCAGCAGTCCCGAAAAACTCAACGTCCCATCCCCCTCGAAGCGGCTGCCGCCGCATGTGCCGCGGACCTTGTTTCCCAAGCGCCTCGACACGTCAAGCGAGCTCGTTCTAACGAAGGTCTTGCTAACGAGGGTCTTGGCAACGGCAAGACTGAGGCTCAATGTGCCGATATCGTCCAGCTTGTTCGATCCAAGGGCGATCAGGGACTCATGATTCGTATTCTGCAGAATTTGGCGCGGCGCTGGAGCGAGCTTTCCCTTGCCCTGCAATTCCTCGTTGCCGGCGGCTTTGGCCTGCTGGCCGTCATGCTGGTGGTGGGTGCCTGGGTGACGTCGCAGATCCGGGACGGCGTCACCCGCAATTCGGCCGCCACGACGGCGCTCTATGTCGACAGCGTGATCGCGCCGCTGCTGCCGGACCTGCGCAAGAGCGAGGAGCTCAGCGAGTCCGTCAAGCAGGCGCTCGACGAGACGCTCGGCCAGGGCGCGCTCGGCAAGCGCCTGGTCTCGTTCAGGCTCTGGCGCCGAGACGGCACCGTGCTCTACGCGAAAGATGCAACTTTGATCGGCCGCCGCTTTGATCTGACCGACGATCTGCGGTCCGCCTTCCAGGGCAACGTCACCGCCCAATTCGATGCGTTCGACGAAACCGAAAGCAAGGAGCAGGCCGTGGGCGTGCCGTTGCTGGAGATTTACAATCCGGTGCGCGAACCCTGGTCGGGCGAGGTGGTGGCCGTCACCGAATTCTTCGAGGTCGCCACCGATTTCAAGGCCACGCTGGCCTCTGCCCTGCTGTCGAGCTGGCTGATCGTGGCCGGTACCACCCTGACGGCTTTTCTGCTGCTGTCGAGCATCGTGCTGCGCGCCAGCCGCACCATCGACGATCAGCGCGGAGCGCTGCGCCGCCAGGTGTCGGAGTTGCAAGGCCTGGTGACGCAAAACAGCGCCTTGCGGCAGCGTGTGCAGCGGGCGTCGCGCCGCGCCACCGCGCTCAACGAACGATATTTGCGCCGGATCGGCGCCGACCTGCATGACGGACCGGCGCAGCTCGTGGCCCTGGCGGCGCTGCGCATGGACAGCCCGGTATTTTCCGGCGACGGCCATTGGGGCGAAAACCGCGCGACCGAGGTCGCGATGATCCGCAAGACGCTGGAGGATGCGATGCGCGAAATTCGCGGTATCTGCACCGGTCTCGTCTTGCCGCAGATCGAAACGGCCGCGGCAACGGACATATTGCGGATGGCGGTCGACGAACATCAGCACCGGACGGGAACGTCCGTGTTGCTCACGCTGCCCAGGCATTTGCCTGATCTTGGCACTTCCGAAAAGATCAGCATCTATCGTTTCGTGCAGGAAGGGCTGAACAATGCCTATCGCCACGGGCGGGCCAAGGATCAGACGGTGCGGGCCGGGATGAAGAATGGCAGGCTTTTTGTCGAAGTGTCGGATAGCGGGCCGGGTTTCGATCCGGCGCGGGTCGACGGGTTGGGTCTCGCCGGCCTCAGGGAGCGGGTCGAAAGCATTGGCGGCCAGTTCGAGACCTTGACCGGAGCGCAAGGCACGCGATTGGTGATCAGTCTTTCGATCGAGGAGCAAACATGATTGGCGCTATCCGCATCGCTATTGTCGACGATCATCCGCTGTTTCGTGAAGGCGTGACGCGCAGCCTGTCGGAGATCGGAGGTTTCGAGATCGTCGGCGAAGGCGCGACAGCGCAGGATGCCGAACGCATCGCCTCGACGGTGCAGCCTGACATTTTGCTGCTCGACATCTCCATGCCGGGCGGCGGCCTGTCCGCGGTTGCCAGCATCCTTGCCGACCACCCCGCCCAGAAGATCGTCATGCTGACGGTGTCGGAGACCAATGCCGATGTAACCACGGCGCTGAACGCAGGCGTGCAGGGCTATATCCTCAAGGGCGTCGGATCGCGCGCGCTCGCCGACATCCTGCGCAATGTGGCAGCCGGCGAGGGTTACCTTACGCCGACGCTGTCGGCACGGCTGCTTTCCGATCTGCAGTCCCCGCAATCCGCCGACGGCGTGGCGGACCGGTTGCGGCAACTGACCGAACGGCAGGCGGAAATCCTGCGGCTGGTGGCGGAGGGGCTCAGCAACAAGGAGGTTGCCTTGCGCCTGGAGCTGCAGGAGAAGACGGTCAAGCACCACATGACCGGGGTGCTGTCCAAACTCAATGTGCGAAACCGCACTGAAGCGGCTCTCATGGTGCGTGAGTTCCGCGACCGGGACAGAAGTCGCTCTTAGAGCAATTCCAGGAAAAGTGTGAAACGGTTTTCCCGGGCAAAGCGCTGGCCGTTGCCTGCTGGCCAGTTTCACAAGGCTTTCAGACGGCTGACATCGGCCGGCGTGGCCCGGCGGTCGATGATCGTACGACCCAGCGCATCCTTCATTTTGAAACGGCCGTTTTCGATCTTTTCGGTGATGCCGTCGGGATGTGTCACCGTGATCTTGTTGCCGCTCACCTCGACCTTGTCACCGGTCGTGCCGTTGACATGGCTGGCGCCTTTGGTGCTCTGACCCTTGCCGGAGGCCGAGTTGTCACCGCTGCCATCCGTTGCGGAATTGCCGCCGTTTGCATTTCCGTTGCCGCTGCCGTTACCGCCACTACCGCCGCTGCTGTTACCGCCGCTGTTGCCGCCGTTACTGCCGCCGTTACTGCCGCCGCTGTTGCCGCCACTACCACCACCTTTGCCGGCCTGTGCTGATGCGGCGTCGATTCCGGGGGCGGAGCCGTGCAGGGCAATTCGATAGGGAACGATGGTCAGCGCCAGAGCCGCCGCCGAAACGAGCGTCAGCCGGCGGCACCGGGCCGTGATCGATCCGTGCATCCTGATCTCCGTCGATTGAGCCGGCGCGCCCACCCCAACGTTGCAACCAGCAACTTCGCCGAAAGATGTATTGGCCGGAAGCGACCTCCGACCGTTGCGTTTGTCCTCCAGGACTTTTGCAAGCGCAAGATTGGACCAAAGTCCGAGGTCCGCGCGAGCAAGTCGCCTCGCCCCGAGCCTTCGGGCCTGTATGATGTCACGAAAATGTGATCGACCCGGCGTAGGAGTCGAACAGGCAACAAGCTCCAGCCACTCCAAAGCCAGAGGCCTTTCGTGACCGAACATCGCTCCCCTGACGCCCGATTCCGCACCAGCCTGCTCGAGGAAAACGAAGGACCGGCCACCAATCCCACCGACAACCGCACCATGGGTGAGATCATCGCCGCGCGCTTCTCGCGCCGGGGATTCCTGAAGGGATCGCTCGCCGTCTCGGCGATCGCCGCGACGGTCGGCCCGCTGGCCATGATCGCAGCCGACGATGCCCGCGCTGCGGAAGGCTCCGCCTTCACATTCGACGAGCTCGAGGCCGGCATCGACGACAGGCATCATGTCGCGCCGGGCTACGACGCCGACGTGCTGTTGCGCTGGGGCGATCCGCTGTTTGCGGATTCGCCGGAGTTCGACCCGACGAAACAGTCGGCCGAGGCGCAGGCCAGGCAGTTCGGCTACAACAACGACTATGTCGGCTACATCGCGATCGACGGCTCGGCCGAACACGGCCTGCTCGTCGTCAACCACGAATACACCAACCCGCATCTGATGTTTCCGGGCATCGTTGCGATCGTCGAGAAGGACGGGAAGAAGAAGGCCGAGGTGGCGCCGCTCGCGAAGGAGCAGGTCGATGTCGAGATGGCGGCGCATGGCGGCACCATCGTCGAGATCCGCAAGGAGGGCGGCAAATGGCAAGTGGTGCGCGACGGCAAGCTCAACCGCCGCATCACCGCCACCACGGAGATGGCGCTGTCGGGCCCGGTCGCCGGCCATGACCGCGTCAAGACCAATGCCGACCCGTCCGGCACGAAAGTGTTCGGCACTTTCAACAACTGCGCCGGCGGCGTCACCCCTTGGGGCACCTATGTGATGGCCGAGGAGAACATCCACGGCTATTTCTCCGGCGAATTGCCCGAGGGCCACAAGGAAGCCGCCAACTACAAGCGGCTCGGCATTCCGGAAGGCGCCTATGAGTGGGGCGCGCATTACGACCGCTTCAACCTCGCCAAGGAGCCGAACGAACCCAATCGCTTCGGCTGGATCGTCGAGGTCGACGTCAACGATCCGGCATCGACGCCGAGGAAGCGCACCGCCATGGGCCGCTTCAAGCATGAGGGCGGCGAATCCATCGTCGCCAAGGACGGCCGCGTCGTCTTCTATCTCGGCGACGACGAGCGCTTCGACTATGTCTACAAATTCGTCACCAAGGGCACGTTCAGCGCCAACGACCATGCCGCCAACAAGAACCTGCTCGACGAGGGCACGCTGCATGTCGCCAAATTCGCCGAGGACGGCACGGTGGACTGGCTGCCGATCGTCTTCGGCCAAGGGCCGCTGACCGCCGAGAACGGCTTCGCCGGCCAGGCCGACGTGCTGATCGAGACACGGCGCGCCGCCGATCTGCTCGGCGCCACCAAGATGGACCGGCCAGAGGACATCCAGCCCAATGGTGTCAACGGCAAGGTCTATGTCATGCTGACCAACAATTCGAAGCGCAAGCCCGATCAGGTCGATGCCGCCAATCCGCGTGCCGAGAATGCCTTCGGCCACATTATAGAGATCACCGAGACCGATGGCGATTTCACGGCCGCCAAGGGCAAATGGGAAGTGCTTTTGAAATGCGGCGATCCGTCGGTTGCCGATGTCGGCGCCACCTTCTCGACGGCGACGACGACCCATGGCTGGTTCGGCATGCCCGACAATTGCGCGGTCGATTCGGCCGGGCGCCTGTGGGTCGCTACCGACGGCCAGGGCCCGAAGGTCACCGGCCGCACCGATGGCCTGTGGGCGGTCGACACGGAGGGGGCCGCGCGGGCAACCTCGAAACTGTTCTTCCGCGTGCCGATCGGCGCGGAAATGTGCGGCCCGCTGTTTGCGCCTGACGACCAGACCGCCTTCGTCGCCGTCCAGCATCCGGGCGATGGCGGCGAGGATTGGGAAGGTTTTGGCCGGCCGTCCTACTATGAGGATCCGTCGACGCGCTGGCCGGACTTCAAGCCCGAAATGCCGGTGCGGCCGTCGGTCGTCGCCATCACCAGGCAAGGCGGCGGCAAAATCGCGGTGTGATATCAGGCCCGCGAACCTCGAGGGAGGGCTTCGGTTTGCCACCGCCCCTCCTTCGGCGTGAATCTATTCAAGCTCCGGGAAAGATTGGCAATTTACTGATGGCGCCCTAGGTCGTTCCCAGGAGATCACCGCCATGTCGAAGTCAGTCTATGATCGCGGCCTGCTCAAGCCCGGCGACATCGCCAAGCTGCAGCGCGTCTTTGACGAAGCCTGCCTGCGGCGCGAAGCACGACCCGATTCGCCGGAAGCGCGCGAGATCGCCCTCAACCTGCTCGCACTCCACAATGCCGGCATGGTCGACGAGGAGATGCTGGTGCAAGCCGTCGGTTTCCGCAGGCTGGAGCCGAAATCGGCGTGAGGCGCCAAGTCGCCAGAGACCTTTGTTTTGACGCAATTCCCGAGGGAACGCGCTCACACTTTTCCTGGAATTGCTCTAGCGGCTGGCTCCGGCGATCCGCCTGGCGATCGCCTTGCCCAAAATGGCGGCATTGGCGAAGCAGCCACGAATGCTCGGCCGCATGCCGGTGAACCACAGGCCGGGCAGTTTCGGGTCGGCTTCATCGCCATTGAAGAGCGGGACACCCTTGGCGTCGAGCACGCCGAGAGTGCCGACCATGCGTTCCAGGCCGGTGCGGTAGCCCGTCGCGGCAATGACGATATCGGGATCGACCAGGCGGCCATTGGCCAGGATCACCCCGTCGCGGGTGAATTCGCGTATCGCCGGCACCACGGTGATCTTGCCCGACTTGATGGCGTCGACGGCGCCGTCGTCCGCGGCGATCGCCGTGTAATCCGAGGCCAGGCGGCTGGCGCCGCCCGACGGCGCGGGCGGCATGCCGAATTTGGTGAGATCGCCGAAAACCAGGCGCTGCGTCGCGGCCATCACCGCATCGGCGACGCGCAGCGGCAAGCGCGCCATGAGCGGCGAAAGCCGGTGCACGGCGATCTTGCCGATCCGCTTGGGCAGAAGCGCGGGGCCATTGCGGGCCGATAGCCAGAGAGAAGCCGTATCCACGCCGGCCAGATGATTGAGGGCATCGAAGCCCGAATTGCCGGCGCCGACGACCAGCACCTTCTTGCCGGCATAGGACTTGGCGTCGCCAAAATCCGCCGAATGGATGATCCGGCCCGCAAAGGCCTGCATGCCCATCCACTGCGGCGTGAAGGGCTCCTTGTCACGGCCGGTGGCGACGATGACATGACGCGCCAGACGCGAGCCGGCGCTGGTGCGCACCACCCAATGGTCGCCCCCGAACACGAGTGTCTCGACGGCGACGCCGAACTCCACCGGCAACTGGTTCGCCTCGCGGAAATCGTTCATATGGCGGATGACGACATTCCTGGGTGGAAAGGCTGGCGTCCCTCCCGGAAAGGAGAGGCCGGGCAGCGCCGAGAGATCGCGATGGGTGTTGAGATGCAGCTGCTGGTGCCGCCGATGCCAGGGTTCGGCCAGCCGGCTCTCCTGTTCCAGGATCGCCACCGGCACGCCAGCCTTCATCAGGGCCTGCGCGACAGCCAGTCCGGCGGCGCCGGCGCCGATGACAATCGCCGGCTCGACCACCGCCACCTGCTCCACCTTCGGTCTGCTTGTCGTATCAGCCATTCGCTCTCAAAATCCATTCAACCGCCGCATCCTACACGCTCGCAGAACGCTGTAACCGTTTGATCGCGCGCAAACCCAAACAGCGGATCGGTGCGCTCGAGTGCCTTGCGGCGCCAGGGCGCAAACAACTCCCATCGCGCAAATGCGACTAAACCAACGACATGGAACCGAATGCCCCGCTTCCGTCCGAAACCATGCAGCCCTATATGGCATATCAGCGGCATCGGCGATAATCAGGTCGCGGCAATGTGATTGATTCGAGTTCCGAGGGGCTGGCGGATCTCGTTACCGACGCAGGAATTCGAAACCGCAGCGATTTCGGCTTCCCGTGAAAAATCAAGGCGCCGTGGCGCGTCTGGCGTGCCGAAAGGCACGCCGCGCCACAGACGGCACGCGGAATCCGGACCATGCCCTCCTTGCGGATCTATTTCGACAAAATCCTCGAGGGTGCCTCGCCCAAGGTCGAGCGCCAGGCGTTGACGCATGTCGAACGCCTGGCGATGGTCCGCCGCCATGGCGACTTCTCGCTCGCCTATTCGACTGCCGTACAGCGCAAGCTTTCCTATTTTGGCGACGCCGACGGCTACATCGCCTTCGGCACCAAGATGAAGCATCATTTCGCGCTTGGCGACCCGGTGGCGGCGCCGGCCCGGCGGCCCGACTATATCAGGCGCTTCGTCGAGACCGCCGGCGACCCGTGGTTCGTGCAGATTGGCGAGGAGACCGCGCACGTGCTGGCCGGGCTCGGCTACAAGGTCAACCGGCTGGGCATCGACACCCGCCTCGCGCTGCCCCAACACGACTTTTCAGGCAAGCGCAACGAGACCGTGCGCTATTCCGAGCGCTGGCTCTTGAAGAAGGGCTTTTCGTTCGAGGAAGACACGCGGACGGTATTCCTCGACGAAATCGCCCGGCTGTCCGAGAACTGGCGCGGCGACCGCATCGTCAAGCGCTGGGAGATGGGTTTTCTCAACCGCCCATTCTACGATCAGCTCGGCACCGACATGCGCCGCTTCGTCCTGCATGGCCCCGATGGCGAACTCGTCGCGCTGCTCGATTTCGATCCGTTGTTTCGCGACGGGAAGGTCATCGGCTACACCACCGCCTTCAAGCGCAAGCACATCGATGCCTCGCCGCACGCCGAGATCGGCCTGACCAAATTCGCCGTCGACCGGTTTCGCGAAGAGGGCATTTCGGTGGTCACGCTCGGCCTGTCGCCGCTTCTCGACGTCACCCCCAGCGGTTTTGCCGAAAGCGATTTCTGGCGCAACACTTTTCAGCGCGCCTATTCTTCGCCATGGGTCAACCGCCGCAGGTTCAACCTGCAGGGCCAGGCGGCATTCAAGCGCCGCTTCCATGGCATGGAAGAGCCGGTCTACATCGCTTTCCGCAAGGGGACCTATGTCGAGATGCTGGGCCTGCTGCGGCTGGTGAAAGCAATCTAGGGACCGGCGCGGTCCTGGCCAAAGCCTTTTCATTCGTCATCCATGCGCGGCGTCGCTCGCTCCTTGCCTCGCCCTCGAATGACGAATGCCGGGTTGCCGTGGAAGATATTTCCGCACCACGGCGCCAACTCGCAAAATCATTCCTCTACTAAATTTATAGAACTACCTAGCCTTGCCGCTCATCCAACCGGCGAGGACGTTTTCCCGGCGCCGATCCGCAGCGAAGGAGAGGGATCATGTTCAATCTGACCGAGCGCTTCAATCTGACGAGACGCGTTTTCGGCATCGGCCTGCTCGCCGCTACCGTCGGTCTGTCGTTCGGCGCCGCCGCGCAGGAGCTGAAGCAGTTCAACATCGGCTATCAAAAGACCGGCCTGCCGGTGATCGCCCGGCAGCAGCAGGTGATCGAGAAGGCGCTCGCCGACAAGGGCGTCACCGTCAAGTGGGTAGAATTCACCGCCGGCCCGCCACTGGTCGAGGCGCTCAATGTCGGCGCCATCGACGTCGGCTGGACCGGCGACGCACCGCCGATCTTCGGCCAGTCGGCCGGCGCCAACATCGTCTATGCGGCGGCACTGCCGTCCAATGGCGATGGCGAAGCGATCTTCGTCAAGCCGGCCTCGCCGGTCCAGTCCGTCGCCGACCTCAAGGGCAAGCGCGTCGGCGTCGGCAAGGGCACCTCTGCGCATAATCTGCTCGTCGCCGCGCTGGAAAAAGCCGGCGTTCCCTTGGACCAGATCACGCCGGTTTACCTCAGCCCCGCCGATGCGGCCGCCGCCTTCGCCAGCGACCAGATCGACGCCTGGGCGGTCTGGGATCCGTTCTTCGCCATTGCCGAAACACGCTACCAGCCGCGCGTGCTGGCCCGCTCCAGCGAGGTGCTCAAGGTCAACACCTATTTCCTCGCCAACAAGGATTTCGCCAAGGCGCATCCCGAAATCATCACCACCACCATCGCCGCTCTCGGCGAAGCGGCGAAATGGGCGGACCAGAACCTCGACAAGGTGGCCGCGGCGCTGCATGAGGTGACCGGTGTGCCGCTCGACGCCCAGACCATCGCCGCCAACCGCAGCAAATTCGGCATCTTTCCGATCACCGACGAGATCACCGCCGGCCAGCAGGCGACCGCCGACCGCTTCTACAAGCTCGGCCTGATCCCGAAAGCGGTCCGCATCTCGGACGCCGTCTGGACCGCGCCGGGCAACTGATCTTTCTCGTGCGGCGCCGGGCGGAAACGTCCGGCGCCTTTGCCGTTTGTGCCTGTAATCTCCAGGAGATCTGTCCGTGACCGCGCCAGACATGACCACGCCAGCCAGCCCGCTCGATTTCTTCTGGTTCATCCCGACGCATGGCGACGGCTCCTATCTCGGTTCCGAGGAGCAGCAGCGGCCGCCGGAGTTCGGCTATTTCAAGGAGATCGCGCAGGCGGTCGACAGGCTCGGTTTCCCCGGCGTGCTGCTGCCGACCGGGCAGAATTGCGAGGATTCCTGGATCACCGCGACAGGCCTTGCGACGCTGACCGAAAAGCTGAAGTTCCTCGTCGCGCTGCGGCCCGGCGTGACGCTGCCGACTTTCGCCGCGCGCCAGACCGCGGCACTCGACCGGCTGAGCAATGGCCGCCTGCTGCTCAATGTCGTGGTCGGCGGCAATCCGACCGAGCTCGCCGGCGACGGCGTCTTCCTGCCGCATGATGAGCGCTATGCCCAGGCGCATGAATTCCTGACCATCTGGCGTGGCCTCGTCTCGGGCGAGCGCGTCAATTTCGACGGCAAATATTATCGCGTCGAAAACGGCCGCCTCGACCTTCTGCCGCTGCAGGAGCGGCCGCCGCTCTATTTCGGTGGATCGTCCGACGCCGGCCAGGATCTCGCCGCCGACCTCGTCGACATGTATCTGACCTGGGGCGAGCCGCCGGCGCAGGTGGCCGAGAAGCTCGCTTCGGCGCGCAAAAAGGCGGCGCTGCGCGGCAGGAAACTGCGCTTCGGCATCCGGCTGCATTTCATCGTGCGCGAAACCGAGGACGAAGCCTGGCGCGCCGCCGACCGGCTGATCCGCCATGTCACCGATGCCCAGATCGAGAATGCGCAGGCCCGCTTCCTCAACCAGATGGATTCGGTCGGCCAGCGCCGCATGGCCGAGCTGCATGGCGGCCGTCGCGACAGGCTCGTCGTTTCGCCCAATCTGTGGGCCGGCGTCGGCCTGGTGCGCGGCGGCGCCGGCACCGCGCTGGTCGGCACGCCGGAGCAGGTCACGCAGCGCGTCCGCGAATACCAGGCGATCGGCATCGACACCATCATCGGCTCGGGCTACCCGCATCTCGAGGAAGCCTACCGCGTCGCCGAGCTCTTGTTCCCGCGCCTCGGGCTCGGCACCAGGCGGCAGCGGGCGCATCGCGACATCGCCAACGAATTCTCGGTCGGCTTCCATGGCGCCGCCCGCCTGCAGACCTCCTCATGAGCTTTTCCGCGCGCCTCCACGCAAATGCCATCGGCTGGGTGCTGCCGGTCCTGGTGATCGCCGGCTGGGAAGCCGCATCGCGCGCGGGCGTCGTGCCGGCCAATGTGCTGCCGGCGCCAAGTGCTGTCGCCGAGGCCTTCTGGCGGCTGACGCTTTCGGGTGAACTGATCCGCAACATCGCTGTTTCGACGGCGCGCGCGCTTGCCGGCTTTGCCATAGGCGGTTCGATCGGCTTCGCGCTCGGCCTTGCCAACGGCCTGTCGCGGCTCAGTCGCGGCCTGACCGACACCACGCTCCAGATGATCCGCAACATCCCGCATCTGGCGCTGATCCCGCTCGTCATCCTGTGGTTCGGCATCGACGAGGAAGCAAAGCTGTTCCTGGTGGCGCTCGGCGTGTTCTTTCCGATCTACGTCAACACGCTGCTCGGCATACAGAGCATCGATCCGCAGCTGGTCGAGATGGGCCGCGTCTACGGCATGGACCGGCGCGCCCTGTTCTTCCGCGTCATCCTGCCCGGCGCGCTGCCGGCGATCTTCGTCGGCCTGCGCTATGCGCTCGGCATCATGTGGCTGACGCTGATCGTCGCCGAGACCATCTCGGCCAGTTCCGGCCTCGGCTACATGGCCATGCAGGCGCGCGAATTCCTGCTGATCGATGTCGTTGTGCTGTCGATCCTGATCTACGCGCTGCTCGGCAAGCTCGCCGACAGCCTCGCCCGCCTGCTCGAGCGGCTGTCGCTCGGCTGGCATCCCGCCTTCCAGAACGGATGAGGTTTCGATGCCAGCCGCCAGCCTGACCTCCGTCCGTTCCTTCGTCGCCGCGCCAGCGCCGGCGCGCCCGGCGATTTCTGTCGAAGGCCGGCGCGCCTTCGCCTTCAACGGCGTGGAAAAACGCTTCGGCGACAAGATCGTGCTCGACGGCATCGACCTTGACGTGCCGGCCGGGCAGTTCGTCGCCGTCATCGGCAAGAGCGGCTGCGGCAAGAGCACGCTGCTCAGGCTGCTGGCCGGGCTCGACCGGCCGACATCGGGATCGCTGACGCTGGGCGCCGAGGAAGCGGGCCACAGCCGCACGCGCTTCATGTTCCAGGAGCCGCGCCTGCTGCCCTGGGCGAGTGTGGTGAAAAATGTCGAGGTCGGGCTGACCGGCATCGCTGCCGGCCAGGACGCAAGGCAACGCGCGCTCGACATTCTGGGCGAGGTTGGCCTGGCCGACCGCGCCGACGAATGGCCCTCGGTGCTGTCCGGCGGCCAGAAGCAGCGGGTGGCGCTGGCCCGCGCGCTGGTCGGCCAGCCGCAGATCCTGGCGCTCGACGAGCCGCTCGGCGCGCTCGACGCGCTGACCCGCATCGAGATGCAGCAATTGCTGGAGCGCATCTGGCTCGCCCAGAAATTCACCGCCGTGCTGGTCACGCATGATGTCGCCGAGGCGGTCGCGCTCGCCGACCGGGTGGTGGTGATCAGCGCCGGCAGGATCGCGCTCGACCTGGAGGTGCCGGCGGCCAGGCCGCGCCGGCGCGGCTCGGCCGAGCTCGCCCGCCTCGAAGGCACGATCCTGGACCGGCTGTTCGGCTAGAGCGTTTCACCGTTTCATGGAAACGGCGAACCGCTCTAACTCTTTGTTTTGACGCAATTCCGGACGGAAAACCGCTCACACTTTTCCTGGAATTGCTCTAGGGCTGTCGGCTGCGGCGCCATCGACGAGCGGCTTCCCCAGCTCCGTCGAGCTTATGCAAGCTCACGCCTTTCCTCTCCCCCGTCGATCGGGGGAGAGGTGGCTCGGCGAAGCCGAGACGGAGTGGGGGTCGACCTGGCTCCGCCGTTGTCATCTCAAGCCGGGCGATGCCTCGTCCTGATTGAAAACTCTGCGGTGAATTGCTGGCGGCGGCGCATTTGAAAACCGGCTTCCCCCACTCCGTCGCTGCTTCGCAGCGCCACCTCTCCCCCCTCCGGAGGAAGAGGAAGGGCGCCAACCTTGTCGACCTCTCACCGAAGCCCTACCGGTTCGCCCATACCAGCCCGGCCAGGCCGAGCAGCATGGCGACGAGGCCGATGTAAAGCCATTGCGGCTGGCCGGTCATGAAGCTGCCGCCGATCACGCCGATGCCTTGCAGCGCCCACACCGCACCGATAGCCAGCACAATCAAGGCCAGCAGATTTTTGGTCAGTCTCATTGACGGATCTCGCTTTTCAAGTCGATCGTTCGCGGCGCCATGACCGTGATGAAAGAGCCAAAGGAATGAGCCCAATCATACCGGATTCTACTTGGATATTAATCCGATATCTTGTCAAAGCGATCTCTCATATCGGGCCGAAGATCGTCGAAAATGAATCAAATCGCGCCGGAAAACCCCTGACAGACTGTTACCTTCCGACTCCAAACGTGTGATCTCGCCACGGAACGGACAGATGCTTGCCGCATTTCCTGCCTTATTCGGCACCTAACGGCTGGGGTCTGTCAAAAACGGAGCCATCCCTCAAATATGAAGACCCTAAACCAGACCGCGCTTGTCGCGGTAACGATCGCTGCTGGCCTGATGGTCGGTGCTTCGGCCACTTCGGCAACCGCCGCCGCCGGCCAGTGTGGCCGTGCTTCCTGGTACGCGCTGCACTCGCGCACCGCATCGGGGGAGCGCATGAACCCATCGGCATTGACCGCCGCCCACCGCACGCTGCCTTTCGGCACCAAATTGCGGGTCACCAACCAGAACAATGGCCGCAGCGTCATCGTGCGCATCAACGATCGCGGCCCGTTCATCCGGGGTCGCGTGCTCGACCTGTCGAAGGGCGCCGCCGGCCAGCTCGGCTTCATCGGTTCCGGCCATACGGCGGTCTGCATGGCGCGCGTGTAAAAATTGCCTGTGTCCGGCGGCAGGGCCGGACACATTTCCTACACATTTCGGCAATGCACATTGAGCCGGCTCGGCCGTTCCAGGCGGATTTGCAACGCTTTGGACGAAAGAACCATTGGTCACGCCACGTGACGTATTGCATCGCAGCAATTAGTTGTTAACCTCGCCACGAGACATTTGAGGCTCGGCGCTGCTCGTCGTCCCTTCGGTCGCAGCAGCAGCGGGGTTGTCGATGTTCTACCATCTCTACGAATTGAACCATGCGGCGCTGCAGCCGGCCCGGCTCTATGCCGATGCGGTGCGGATGTTCTATTCCAACCCGCTGAACCCGGTCTCGCACACGCACTGGGGCCGTTCGGTCGCGGCGGGCGCCGAGCTGTTCGAGCGCAGCACGCGCCGCTACGGCAAGCCCGCTTTCGGCCTCGACAAGACCGTCGTCGACTGGAAGAGCGTCGAGGTCACCGAAAAGACCGTCTGGTCGAAGCCGTTCTGCAACCTCGTCCGCTTCGAGCGCGCCGTGCCCGCCGGCCGCAAGCCGGATCCGAAGCTTCTGATCGTGGCGCCGATGTCGGGCCACTATGCGACGCTGCTGCGCGGCACGGTGGAAGCCATGCTGCCGCATGCCGATGTCCACATCACCGACTGGGTCGACGCCCGCATGGTGCCGCTGGCCGACGGCAGCTTCGATCTCGACGACTATATCGACTATATCATCGAGATGTTCCATGCGCTGGGGCCTGATACCCATGTGATGGCGGTGTGCCAGCCTTCCGTGCCGGTTCTGGCGGCGGTGGCGCTGATGGAGGCGAAGGGCGATCCCTTCGTGCCCTCGACCATGACGCTGATGGGCGGCCCGATCGACACGCGCCGCAACCCGACCGCGGTCAATCTCCTGGCCGAGGAAAAGGGCATCGACTGGTTCCGCGACAATGTCGTCATGCGCGCGCCCTGGCCGGTGCCCGGCTTCGGCCGCGAGGTCTATCCGGGCTTCCTGCAGCTGTCCGGCTTCATGAGCATGAACCTCGACCGCCACATCATCGCCCACAAGGACTTCTTCATGCACCTTGTGAAGCATGACGGCGACAATGCCGAGAAGCACCGCGACTTCTATGACGAATACCTGGCCGTCATGGACCTGACGGCGGAATTCTACCTGCAGACCGTCGACACCGTGTTCGTGCGCCATGCCCTGCCCAAGGGCGAGATGATGCATCGCGGCACCAGGATCGATCCGTCTGATATCCGCAACGTCGCCTTGTTCACGGTCGAGGGTGAGAACGACGACATATCGGGCCTCGGCCAGACCAAGGCGGCGCAGGATCTGTGCGTCAACATTCCGGCCGACAAGAAGGCGCATTACATGCAGCCGGCGGTCGGCCATTACGGCGTCTTCAACGGCTCGCGCTTCCGCTCCGAAATCGTGCCGCGCATCGTCGACTTCATCACCAGCTATGGCCGCCAGAACCGCGTCGCGGTGAAGCCGAAACTGGTCCGCACCGCCAAACGGTAGGCCGTTCCGGGACAAAATCGGCCGCAGGGCCGATCCTGTTGCACAATGGACGCTGTCCCTCCCCGCGGGTAACCATGCCGCAAATCAGTCCGTCGTCGTAATTGACACGGACTGTCAATCGCCCTTAACGTTTCGTTAACAACAGGGTGAGCGGGGACAATGAATTCCTCAACAATGGCGAGAAGGCTGCGTTTGTGCGTGGCTGCGGCCGGTCTGGCAGCAACGGGAAGCTGGCCGGCCTTGGCTGCCGAAGCGATGGCGACCGGGGGCATCACCTCGCAGCCGATCGGCCACTATGATTTCTGCAAGCAGCACCCCGGCGAATGCTCGATCCGTCCGAGCAACCTGGCGCCGGCAAAAATGACCAATGGGCTGATGCGCAAGCTCGCCGGCATCACCGCCAGGGTCAACGCCGCCGTCGAGCCGATGAGCGACATGGACATTTACGGCAAGGACGAGGTCTGGGCCTATCCCGACAAGGGCGTCGGCGATTGCGAGGACTATGTTCTGGAAAAGCGCCGCCGGCTGTCCCGCATGGGCATCTCGCTTGCCGATCTGCTCATCACCGTGGTGCGCAAGCCCGACGGCGAAGGCCATTCCGTGCTGACTGTGCGCACCGACAAGGGCGACTACGTGCTCGACAATCTGACCGACAAGGTCAAGGCCTGGGACCAGACCGGCTACCACTTCCTCAAGCGCCAGGCGATCGACAATACCGGCCGCTGGGTTTCCATACGCGGCGGCCAGCAGGTGCTGGTCGGGTCGGTGGAGTAGCGGCTGCGGCTGCCTGGTTGGGCTGCGCATCCCCAGCGCTTCGTCATCCTAGGGCGGAGCAAGGAGCGCAGCGACGCGGCGCAGACCCTAGGATCCATGCCGTGACACCAACATAGAACACGGCGGCCCAGGAACAGGCGTCGGCCATCTTCATGGAGCCATCGCCACATTCTGCGCCGTTGCGGCGTCCGCAGGTCGCGGCATGGATCCTCGGGTCTCCGCGACGCCGCTGCGCGGCTGCTCCGCCCGTGGATGACGAAGGCGTGGAGGTCCACCACGCATCCCTCCGGAAAATTTCCATCCCTCTCCATGAACCATTTCCGTTCGCCCGGCGACACACGGCCGTGAACGACAGAAACCCAACCATGGAGACTTCAAATGACTGCTTTGCTGCGTAACACCCTTCTCGCCGTCGCTGCCGTGTCGGCCCTGGGCGGATCCGCGAAGGCCGACCAGACGGTCAGCTGCGTCCACACCAACCTCAATGATCTCTGGGCCGGCCGTTGTTGCGGCACTGCCGGCGCGTCGGACTGCCTGGGCGGCGACCACAATGGCCACGACCATGGCAACCCGGGCACCAAGGGCGGCAACCCCAATGGCAGCACGGCCGGCAAGCCCTGATCCCGCAACAGTGGCCCGCCGGCTGCCGTCGGCGGGCCCTGTTTCGCGCTCCGGCAGGCCGTCGCGAACTTCAGGTAAAACCAGTTACTTCAGCCGGCCAAGCGCGGCGCGGATCGAGGCGGTGATGCGGCGCAGTTCCGCTTCGTCGAGCTTCTCGATGTTCTCGGCCAGCAGGTTGGCGAGCTCGGTGGCGGCGGGATTGAGGCCCGACGTATCGAGCCGCACACGCGGATGCGAGGCTTCGGCCAGCCGCGCCAGCTCCTCGGCATCGTCCCAGATGATGTTGAAATAGCCGATGATCTTCTGGATCAGCGTCCAGGTCGGCGCACCGCGCCTGCCATGCTCAAGCGCCGAGAGATAGGCGGTACTGACGCCGATCGCCGCGGCCATGTCCTTCTGGCTGACGCCGCGCTCGCGCCTGAGCGCCCGCAGCCTTTCGCCGAACGGCGTCATGCGCCCGGCCTCCCGATCCTCATGAGCGCGCCCGCCGCAGCCTGATATAGAGCGCGCCGGCGCCGCCATGGTTGCGGGCGGCATGGTCGTGGCTGGAGACCAGCGGCCGGAAGGCCGGCGTCGACAGCCAGGCCGGCACCGCGCGCCGCAGCACGCCGTCGCCGCCGGAGGACGACCCCTTGCCGGTGATGACCAGCACATAGCGGATGCCGCCGGCATGCGCCCGGTGCAGGAACGAGAACAGCAGCGAATAGGCCTCGTCCTGCGTCATGCCGTGCAGGTCGACACGGCCCTCGATCGGCAGCCGGCCCTTCGACAGTTTGTCCAGCGTCGGCTCGTCGAGCCGGTGCGTGACATGCTGGACTTTCGGCTTCGCCGCGCCCGGCGCACTGGCGGCGGGCTGGGCCGGCTGCGGCGCCGCCGGCTTGGCCTCGATGGCCATGTCGGGAATGTCGAGAGAGGTTTTTCCCTTGAGCGGCTTGGCCGTGCGCGCCACCAGGTTCCACAGCACCCGGTCGTCCTCGCTCAGCCTGTCCGAACGCTTGCTCATTTGGCGCCCCCGGCCAGCGCGCGCGGCACCAGCGCATAGAAATCGGCGGCGTTGCGCACCACGCCGGCGATCTCGCCGGCGGCATCGCCCGAGCCGGCGAAGAGGTCGCCGCGCGCCGGTCCGGTGATGGCCGAGCCGGTGTCCTGCGCGATCATCAGCCGGCGGAACGGTCTTGCGTCGAAGGCGGTGAGCGTCGGCGCGTCGATGTAGAAGGGCGTGCCGAATGTGTGCAGAAGCCGGTCGACCGCGACCGAGCGGCCCGGCGTCAGCGGCACCTTGGCGGCGGCGATCGGGCCGAGCGCGGCATCTTCCACCTCGGCCTCGCGGAAGAAGATGTAGGAGCGGTTTCGCCACAGGATCTCGTTGATGCGCCGCGGATGCGCCTTGAACCAGGCGCGGATCGATTGCATCGTCACCTCGGCCAGCGGGATTTCGCCAAGCTCGCTCAAGACCTTGCCGGGTCCGGTGAAGCGCTGGCCCGACTTGGCGGCGTAGGTGACGCGGCGCAGCCGGCCGTCGGTCATGGCGAGCCGTGCGGCCCCTTGCACATGGATGAAGAAGGCATCGACCTTGTCGGCCAGCCAGGCGATCTCAAGCCCTTGGCGCTCAAGCGCGCCGCGCTCGATCGCGCCACGGTCGAAATACTCGGCCAGTCCGTCCGCCGTGCGGCGCGCGAAGGCGAGGTAGGGATCCATCCCGTCGGGCCGATTGGCGTCGTCGACATCGACGAGATCGGCCGGCCGCGACAGCAATGGCACGACGAAACGCTCCGTGCGCACCGGCGAGGCCTCGACCTGCGGCTCGTAGAAGCCGGTGACGAGGCCGGCGCCGCTTTCGGCGCGGACCAGCATCGGGACAAAATGGCGCTCGAAGAAAGTTCGCGCCTCCGTCCGGTTCGCGGGCGCCGCGATGCGCGCTTGCGCATAGGCCGCGGCGAAGGCGCCGAAATCGACGCCGAGCGCGCCGCTGCGATAGGGTTTTACCGGCACATGGAAGGCGGAGCGGCGAAAAGCCTCGAAGGCCGGCACAAGGTCGTCATCGCCCCAGCCGGGCAAGTCGTCAAAGGATTTTTCGATGAAGAGAGGCGATAGCGACACCGGAGCCCCGTCGCCTTAAAGCGCGTCGTGTTTGAAGAGTGTCATGCGACGCGCTGCGGCTCTGGGTTTTGCTGCAAGTCGTTGTCCCAAAACCGCTTCGCACTTTTGGGCGACATGCATCGGGGCTCAGTCTTCTTCTTCGGTGGCGACGAGCTTCCAGTTCGGATCGCGCGAGCGCGTGTCGCGGGCGAAGGTCCAGACATCCTTGACCTCGGCCACGGTCTCCGGATCGCCGTCGATCACCGTGCCGGCCTTGTCGCGCGTCGCCGAAATCAGCTCGCTGATGATGCGCAGCGTGACATGCGCCTCGCCGCCCTTCATCTCGGCCGAGACGATGTCGGCCTTGTCGATGCCGACGAAGGAGGACTGGATCTTTTCCGACTTGGCCTCGCGCTCGCCGATCGCCGCGACGAAGCCGTCGAACACTTCGCGCGACAGGAGGTTCTTCAGCGTTTTGCGGTCGCCGTCGGCATAGGCCATGACGATCATCTCATAGGCCATCTTGGCGCCGTCGATAAAACCCTTCGGGTCGAAGGACGGGTCATTGTCCTTGATCGCGCGCAGGCCCTTGTTGAGATCGGTGTCGGGCTTGGCGAAGGCGTCGATCGCCGTATAGGCGTCGGCCGGCGCCGGCTCGCCGGGCAGGCGCTTGCGCGGCAGCGAAACGACATTTTCAGGCTTCTGCGTGGCATCCTTCTCGGTGCGCGCCGCCGAGTAGGGGTCGAAGGGCGGCCGCTCGCTCCCGGTCCGACGGCCCAGCACGTTGCGCAGCTGGAAGAAGATCACCACCGCCGCGATCAGGAAGAAAATCGTGCCGAAGTCGAAGAAACCCATATCTTCCGCCAATCAATCCCTGCCTCTAGGCCGGACCATCCGGCCGACAGGCCGCGGTCGCATAGCGTTCAACATTCAAAGCATATAGAACGCAAGGTGCAATCATTCAAATTAAAGGCAGGCATACCTATCTAACGGCCTCAGGGCCAGCGGCGATTGGCCGCCAAGGGCCAAAACAATCGAAACGACCAACGACCGGAAGGCTGGCAAGACTTGCGCATTTCGCTGCTTCCCCTGTTTCTTCTCGCTCTGCCGCTGCTGGAAATCGCCGGTTTCGTCATCGTCGGCCGTGAGGTCGGCGCGCTGGCGACCGTCGGCCTGGTGCTGGCCTCGAGCATCGCCGGCGTGCTTCTGCTCAGGCACCAGGGTTTCGGCGTCATGGCGCGGGTGCGCGCCGAGATGGATGCCGGCCATGATCCCAGCCGCCATCTTGCCCACGGCGCCATGATCGTCGTCGCCGCGATCCTTCTGATCATCCCCGGCTTCATATCAGACATTATCGGCCTGCTCTTGTTCCTGCCGCCGGTGCGCGACCTTGCCTGGCGCCGGTTCAAGGGCCGCATCGTCGTCGCCACCGATTTCTCGGCCGGCGGCTTTCGCCGGTCGCGCGACAGGGTCATCGACCTCGACGACGGTGACTATTCGCGCGAGGACGATTTCAAGCGCGGCCCGGATCACAATTCGCCGTGGCGGCGTCTCAAGGACGATTAGGTCGCGGGTGCGGCGTTCTGATCTGTTCCGAGAGGCCAGCGCCGCTCCAGCCAGGCTCCTTTCCTCTCCCTCCGAAGGGGGGAGAGGTGGCTCGGCGAAGCCGAGACGGAGTGGGGGAACCACCTGGCAGGCGCCGCGACCGGATATTGAAAAGGGACCAAGGCGCAGGCATTGCGTCGCCTTGCGCCGAAGGGTCGACCCCCACTCCGTCGAGCTTCGCTCGACACCCTCCCCCGATCGACGGGGGAGAGGAAGGGCGCCGCCCTTCTGCAACGGCTGCGGAGGACGGGCAACCTGATGAGGGGCAGCGCCGACCTCGAATTGATTTCTCCAACGCAAAGTCGCGGCCAACACAAGCCGCAGGCGATTGCCCCGAGCCCCAAGGCGGCAAACCTTGTCTTGTCATGCCGACCATGGTAGCGAACGCCCGATTTCAATTCGGTCAGCACGGCTGCCCAGGGGAAAAGGATATAAGGCTCATGGCCAGCAATGATGACGCGCCGACCGGCGCAGCCAACGGCAACGGCAACGCGACGCAGCCGTCGCTCAACGTGCTCGCCCAGTATGTGAAGGACCTGTCCTTCGAAAGCCCCGGCGCGCCGAACTCGCTGCGCGGCCGCGACAAGGCCCCCGGCATCGCCATCAACGTCAATGTCAACGCCAACCCACTTTCCGACAAGCAGTTCGACGTCAATCTGACGCTGAACGCCAAGGCCTCCTTCGACCAGGAAGTGCTGTTCAATGTCGAGCTGGTCTATGGCGGCGTCTTCGCCATTTCGGGCTTTCCGCAGGAGCACATGCTGCCGATCCTGTTCATCGAATGCCCGCGGCTTTTGTTCCCCTTCGCCCGCCAGATCATCGCCGAGGCGACCCGCAATGGCGGCTTCCCGCCGCTGATGCTCGACCCGATCGACTTCGCGCAGATGTTCCAGCAGAAGATCGCCGAGGACCAGGCCGCGTCGAAGGTTCAGGTGAGCTGAGGTTTATCTACAGAATGACCCGAAAAACCCGGCCTTGAGCCGGGTTTTTTGTTGCCCTGGTGACCTTTGGCAACGCTGGTGGGACAGCACCCATAGGCGTCACCTTAACGGTGCTGGTCGATTGAAATACAACGATCGAGCCATGGGTCGACCCCCACTCCGTCGAGCTTCGCTCGACACC